>VZDP01000002.1 GCA_009756935.1 Mesomycoplasma ovipneumoniae
AGTTTTACCCGAAAATCCGTTTCGCTTATTCGGTCTATGCACTCCTTTTTTGCTTCGGTTACTTTTTTCATAGCCTAAATGTTGGCTTAATTCCGCCCTTAAGAGCGCCTCAGTAAAAGTTTTAAACATATGCGAAATTTCGTTGTGAAAATCTTCTTTTTTTATTTTTTTATAATCAGCGTATTTGTCAACAAGTTTTTTAGCTTCTAACTCAAATGGGGATAATGTTTTTTGTTGTTTTTTCATATTTTGGTCCTTCATAATAAATTTTATCAAAATAAATTTACTTTAAAAACACAAAATATTTAACATTACCGCTTATTTTTCAAAATAATTTTGAGATCTTCTAAAGTTACAAGGATTTTTTGGAAATTTAGATTGTCTGACCCTAAAAAATTATTGGATAGAACCTCTGAAATCTGAAATCTGAAATATTTTAACCAAAATAGCATATTCTGGTTTTACAAAATAAAGATTTTTTTTAATTTTTTTGTAAATATTAGGTTTTAAAAATTTTGACAAAATTATTTCAACATTTAAATCTAAATTCTTAAATTCAAGCTTTTGAAAGAAAGGCGTGCTTAATTTTACATCTAAATTTTTGTTTTTATTGAGTTCAATCTTTAGTATTTGGTTTAAAAATCTTAAACTTTTAGTCTTTTTAGAAAAAATTATTAAATCTAAATCGTTAGGTTTCCTTTGCAATATTCCATAATAATTAAGGACAAAACTGCCTTGCACAACCTTTATTAAATTATCGTCTTTATTTTGTACTATATCAACATTATCTAAATTAATTATCATTTTGGCCTCCAAAAATCAAGTAAATATTCAGTTGTTTATTTGAATCTGCCTTAAAAAATATAAAATTAAAAAAATTAAAATTATTATTGTATAATTTCCAACATAATTATAACTACGGAGGCAATAAAAATGAAAAATTTAGAACTAATCAATCTTTTAAGTTTAGGAAATGTTGTTGTTGCGCAACCCTACCAAAACGATGACATTAAACTTAAAAAATTTGTTTCTAAAACTGAATCTAATATTTTAGCTACGACACAAGACGAAGAGGCAAAAAACTCGCTAATAAAAGAGTTTGGTACCTCGCTAGATTATTTAGATTCCCTTAGTTTTAAAAAATTTAATTATATTTTTAGAGCTAGAATTTTTGATAACCAGGACCAAAAAAACCATACTTTTTAAGAACTTCGAAGAAATAGTGAAATTTATAAAAAATTTCAAGAATTAAAAAGTAAAAACTCTCGTAGAAGAGGAAAAAGAAGTTTATTTTCTGAATATCAGCGATTAACTATAAAAAACTGGATTGATCGAATTCAAGAATTTATAGCAGATAATAAACTTAAAGCAGGCGAAAATGTCACACTTGCCAGCGCGGTTGGCGGGACAGCGGTTGGAGCAGGCACTGCACTTTTAGCCGGCGCATTTGCTGCAACTGGAGTTGGGGCGATAATCGCCTTACTTATTGGTGCTGGAATGTTTTTCGGTGGTGGGGGTGCTGGCACTGCGGCGCTCATCGATAATTCATCGTATTATTGAGAAAATGCTAATGAAATTAATCGTAAACTAGATGATTTAAAAGATCTTTTTAGCATTATATCAACATCAAATGACAAAACTTTAGAAGGGAGATTGCTAGATAGAATTAAAAATATCATTAGCGATATTAATCAATTATCAGGTAACATAATTGACTTTAATAGATTTGATTTAGAAAAAATTATCGCACGTGGTTATTAAAATGAAATCAATTTTAGTACTTTATAAACTATTGTTTTTTAAACCCTTTTATGTTGTTTCAATCATTTTTTTATTCATTATTTTTGGATTAGGCACACCTTTTCAATTATTTTTTCCTGAACATGTACTCATTTTAAGAATATTTATTTTTAGTTCGATTTTTTTGCTTGTTTCTATTAACTTCTCAAGATACATTTGATTTATTTCCAAATACAAAAAAGAGGCTTTGAATTTATCAAATGAAAAACTTAAAGAAAAGTATCCTCAACTTTTAAGAATTGAAAAAAATGTACCTCAAGTTACAAGAAGTATTTTCACTTATGGTATTTGGTTAAGAAGTCAAATACCCTTAACTGCTTCAAAATTTAATGAAGAAGATCCCGACTATGAAGAAAAACAAAAATTTTTATACAAAATTCATTTAAGATTTTACATTATTGAATCATTTTTAGTCGCTATTTGAATTGCAGGCCTTACTTTATTTTACTATTTTATGTATACAACAACATATTCACTTGCTATAACAAGGGGAACTAATTTATCTATTATTCCTAATACTACATATTCACTGATAACTAGTCTTATATTTTTTGTTATTGGTCTGGTCGGCGGAGTATCAATAGGTCAATCAAGGTTTCAATTAGCACAAATTTCTAATAATCTATTGACTATTTCCGTTGAAGAATCTAAAAAAGCCTATAAAAGTACTATTTTTAGATTTTATCTTCCTAAAGAAATTTAAAATGGATAAATTTTTAGAAAATCAAGGCACAAATAAATTAATACTTTCAAAAAATAACCACCACAAACTAACCAATAATTTTTTATGATATTTTGCAGCGATAATTAATTTTGAATTTCAAAATTTTAAAAATGTGATCATTGCCAATCAAAAAATAAGTTTATTTATTGGCTTGTATAACAATTCAAAAGTTGAAAGAAAATCCCACCAAATTGGCGGGATTTTTGTTATTCTATTAAAACAACCTTATTTTTGAGCATGAATTTCTTATTAGAATAAAGGAACAAGTTAATTGCACATAAATAATTTGCACTAAAATTTAGAATTTTATTACCTATAAAAAAATATTAAATTACATAAATAATATTAACCTGTTCCAAAAGCAACAAAAATTTTTAACTACCAATCAGATTGTTTTTTTGACAAAAGCACTAGTCAACCAAAAAACCAATTAATTTTAGTAAAACTTAAGTTCTAGGCTTGATTTATTCAGTTAAGGATTTTTTCTTCAGTTAAATTTTGACTATTTAAAATTTCTTCCACTTTCTCAATTTCAATAAATGCAAGCCCTATTTTTTCTATATAATTAATCTGATCAGCATTTTTTACGGCTAACCCAATAATAAATCTAATTGGTTGATCATCTCAGTATAGTGTATTTTTTAAGTGAATAATTTCGATGCAATTTTTAAAAATTAAATCGTTACTGTCATAATTTCCGTGGGCTAGGGCAAGATAGTTTCCAAGAGCAACTGATGATTCTAAATCACGTTTTTCCATTGATTGTAAATATTCATATTTACAGCAATTTTTTGCTTGGAAAATTTCAATTAATTTTGTAAATACTTCCTTTTTTGACTCAATAGTTTGATTTAATTGGATATTTTCTATTTTTAAATCCATTTTTTACCCCCTTTTATATTGTCATAAAATTTAAGCACTGTTTTGATTTCAAAATCTTCTAAATTTGTTTGCATTTTTAAAAATTCTTCGGGATTTTTTACAAGGTTTTCCTGCATTTTCATTGCTTGAATATCCTGTTTTGAGTCATAATTTAGAATATTTGCAAAAGTTCTATAAATTATCTCTAATTCTTTTGGTTCTAATTTTGCATTTTTGGCATATTTCAATAACAAATTAAATCTTTCATTTTTTCCTATTTTAGTGATTGGATTCCGAGCAACGCGTATAATTGAGTCTTGTAAAATTGGATTTTCAAATCTTTTAATTGTTTTTTCAAAATATAACTCAAGTTCGTTCTGATTAATTAAGGTATTTTGGAATGAAAGCACTTTAATTAAAACAATTTTTAGTTGACTAATGTATTTTTGAATTACTGGTGAATTTAAAGCTTCATGAATATAATTATATTTTAAAATATATGCCAAATATGCAATTCCCGAGTGCAAAGTGTTGACAAAAAATAATTTTCGTAAAATAAAATAGTCTAAATTTTCTAGATATTTTACTCCCTTTAGTTTAATTTTTTGGTTTTCTTCTTTAATAATAATTTCTGAGTAGGTTTCGGTATAAACATTTAAATCTGTCGAAGTCGGGGCAATTTGATCAATTGTTGTGTCAACAAATTGCCAAAATTTACAGTTTTCAAGACCTTTTTTAAAGTTACTACTAACTCGAAATCCGTTTTCAAAACAGATAATTTGTTTACTTTTTTGCTCAATTTTTGCTAATTTTGCAAAAATTGACCTCAAATGAATTAAATTTTCGGATCCAACAGAAGTCGAAATCAGATCGGCGTTTTTTAAATGCATTAATAATTTTTCTTCATCACTTAGATTAATTGCAAAATAATTTCTCACTTTATATTTTTGGCCATTTTCAAAGTTAATAACATAATAAAATCCTTTTTGATTTAGCTCATTAATTAATTTATCATTAACATCAACAAAAATAATTTCAAATTGATTTTCTTGATATAATTTTGCAATTAATCCACGACCGATATTTCCGGCTCCAAAATGAACAACTTTCATTAGAAATTTTCCTTATTTTCTTGGTTATTTTTAAGTTGTGCAGCTATATTTTCATAGGATTTTCTATCTAAAAATTGACTTAAGGAAATAATTTTAGCTTTGGAATTTTTGGATTTAACACGATCTTCTAAACTTTGAATTGTGATAATAAGCTCTTCTTCGCCAGTCAAATCGGCAATCGCTAAATTAGAAACTTCAATGTCAACAACATTATTATCTTTCAAAACTTTCCTTAAAATTGAAGCAGCCATTACAGAAGAACCCATACCTGCATCGCAAGCAAAAACAATCTTTTTTGGATTTAATTTTTGAGTGCTTTTTGTTTTTAATTTTTCACTTTCAATCAATTTTTTTGTGTGATTAATGTCTAAATTTTCAGTTTTTTGCTTGTTTTTATTTAGTAGTTTTGTTAAAAAATTGATAGCTCAGGCGCTTAACAAAGTCACTATAGCAGATCCGAAAATCGCAATTGTAATACCAACTAATGAATTTGTCGATTTTTCTACTTGGATATACTGAGCAATAACCGAACCTGGTGAGACAGGAGCAACTGCGCCAACATTAAAAATTTGTAAGATTGAATTTCCAAAAATACCTCCAGCAATTAGTGATAAAATTAAAACTGGTCTTAAAATAGCAAAAGGAAAATAAACCTCGTGAATCCCGCCTAAAAAATGGATTGGGATTGAAGAAGCTGTTTGTCCTTTAATGTTTTTTTCTTTTGAAAAAATTAGATAGAATAGTAAAAGTCCTAATCCTGGTCCAGGATTTGATTCTAATAAAAATAAAATTGACTTGCCAGTTTCAGTTACTTGAATTGTTCCTAAAGTTGTAAAAACACCGTGATTTATTGCATTATTTAGAAAAAGTATTTTTGCAGGTTCAACAATTAGTGCAATTAAAGGGTATAATTTTCACTCTCCCATTTTTTGGGTCAAAAACCCGAGTGATTTAATAAAGTAACCAATAAAATAAATTGATAAATAATAAACTGGAAATAAAAGGACAAATCCGAGAATTCCAAGATAGAAATTATTTGCCAGCATTTGATAGCCACTTGGAATTTTATTAATTCAAAATTTTTCTGTGTGTTTCAAAATAAGCGCTGAAATTGGACCAAAGATCATAACTGCAACTAGCATTGGTGCTGTACCGCCAGTAATATTTATAAAAATTTCTGACTGACCAGCAGCTACCGCACCAATTGCTACAACTCCAGCAATTGCACCACCTCGAATTTTGTAAATTTTATAACCACCAAGAAAGCAAATTAAAATTGGAATTATATAAGTAATTCCAACACCTACCATGGCTGCAAGATCTTTATTCGGTGTTCAACCTGTGGGAATAAAAAAAGATGTAAGTAGACCTCAAGCAATAAAAATACCAATAATTGGCATTATCATTTGTCCTAAAAGTCCGCCAAACGACTGAATTTTAGTTTTAATAGTTTTGATTAAATTAGCCATAAAACCTCCTTAATATTGATATAATTTTGTGAGTATATGTGAATTTGATTAATAATTTGATTGACGTTCAAGGCAGGATCATATTTCCATTGTTGAAGAAATTCTAGATTTTTGAGCAGTTAAATTTTGCAAATTAAAGTTAAAGAATTTAAGGATTTTTGCCACCGTTTGGTCGTTATCATCCTTATTAGTAGTTCAAAAAAATGCTCGTGTGATAACAAAATTGTTTATAAAATAGAATTATTGGTTTAAAACATGCTCACATTAACAAGAATTTCATCAATTTTTTACAGTTTAAAATGTGGTTTTATTGTAAAAATAGTGATTTTACTGAAAATATCAAGCATATAATGCTTTGGAAAAGGTTAAAATCTATCAATATTTTCAAATTATTAAATTGATTTATACAATAATCTTTGTTTAGTTTTTTAATGTTAATGGTATTTTCAAAATTAAATTTCATTAGCCATTGTGTTTATCTGAAATGCAAATTGTTAATTTGCTAAAAATTAGTTGGTATTTTCTATACCAATGCTAATTTTAAAATTACTATGTTAATTTTTCATTGCTTTAAAATTAAGTTTACAAATTAAAACAAAAATTACTATTTTTTGCTAAATTTGATGGTAGTGTAAAAATCTATAACATTTAGTTCTACACTAAAAATCTCTATTAATGTCATGAAAAATTCAAAAAAATCAAGCAAAAATCGTATACTAGCAAAATTTGTAATCAAAATTCCTTTTTTTAAAAAGTCTTTGATCACAAATTTTATTAAGTTAACGCTATATGCCTTAATACTATTTTATGTTACTATAATAAATTGTTATATTGTATAATTTTATAAAATGGATAGTAATTTGATGAATGATTTACTGTGGTTTTCTAAGCAAAATCATAATTTTATTGATAAGGAAATTGCTAAATTTTTGATTTCAAATATCGCCAAAATTATGACTTTAAAATTAAGTATAATTGCTAAAAATGCTAATTGTTCAACAGCTTCGGTGATAAAATTTTGTAAAAAACTGGGTTTTAAAGGGCTAAAAGATCTATTGCCAGCGCTTGACCGTAATTATTCTTATATGCAAATTCAAAAAAGCCGTTTTTCAAACAACAAAATTGCCAGCAAAAATACAACAGTTAGCCTATATCATTCTCTTATTAGTAAAAATCTCGATAATCTTTACAAGATAAATCATGATTCTATTATAAAATTTGTTGCCTTGCTAAAGAAGGTGCGGCATATTATATTTTTTGGTAAAGGATCAAATTTAGAAATAATTCAGATTTTTGCTAATTATTTATCGAAATTACAATATTATGTCGATTATCATTATGACTTTGAAGTTCAGCAGAAATGAGTAGAAAAATCTGTTGATTTTAGTGTTTGCGTTTTTTTTAGTTTTTCTGGTATGCATTTAGAGATAGATCGATTAGTTCAGACAATGAAATCTAAAAATTGTAATATTATTTCCTTTACTTCAAATTATGAAAGTAATTTATTCAAGCAATCCTCAATTAGTTTTTTAACTTTCAAAAATGAGGACGTTCTTGAAAAGCACACTTCAGCACGAATTGCTTTTATTTATTTAATAATGCAAATTATTAATTTACTAAAAAATTAGTCGCCTATTAAAACAAAATGGTATGTAAATCCTTAGAATCGGGCCTGATGGCCTATCAATAGGTAAAATATCAAGCACTATCAAAAATAGAAAAAATAAGAAAAGGACAATTTGCAGCAAAAGTGGCATTAACCAGTACAAATTTTATTACGACCCAAATTGGAGATTATGTCTTAAAATGAATTTTTGATTAACAGTTGAAAAATTTATAAACCTTCAAATACCAAAAAAATTTTTAAAAATTCCTATTTTAGGCAATACTTTGTATTTTAAACTATTTTCATTTTTAGTTTTTAAATTTAATCCTGATAAAAAAACAATAAAACATTACTTTTTGTTTGTAGTACTTTCTTTGATAAGTTATCCAGCCCCTCTTTTTTTAACTATAATAACATTGTTAATTACCGGTAATGCTGATTTTCTAAGGAATTTAGATTTAAAATTTTTTAATAATTATTTTATTCGGCATTTGATCGAAATAATTGGCTACTCGCTTTTAATTGTGGCTTATTCGTATTTTTCAGGTTTTCTGCAAAAAATTTTTCATTTATACTTGGTAAAACAAGTTAAAAAAAATCTTGGCAAATTGGACACAAATAATAAATTCTCATTTTTAAACAATTTTAATTATACTAAACATTATAAATTTCTATGTCAACGAAAATTTTATATGGGCGTTGAAAAAAAACATTGGTATAATCCAGAAAAAATAATTGAAAATATTTTTATTATTATCCAAAGTTGGTGGTGAAAAGTTAACTGAAATTTGCCAAAATATTTTGCACATATAATTTTGGAAGTTTTTTTGTTCAACGCTACTGAATTTACAAATTCAAATATTTCTAAAAAAAACTGGAGAATCTTTTTATACGTTTATTTTACTTTTGTTTTTATACAACTTATATTAACTTGATATCCGTTTTGAATAGTATATTATTTTATAATGGAAAACGTATCTGAAATAAATGGCAATTTAAATGATACTAATGACGAAGCAAAACAATTATTACTTTCTGGTTTATTTAGTATAATTTTTGGTTTTCTCATGCTACCCACGGCGATTTATCATCCTAAATTATGAATAACTTTTTGACTATTTGAGAAATAAATTTTTATTTTTTGATAGTATTATTAAAGGCAAAATGGTTGATTCTTAGGCTAACTTAACTAGTTTATTAATTTAATTTAATTTAAGGAATTTTGTTTTGTAAGAATGCATTTCTGATTGACTGTTGAAAAATTTATTAATTTGAAAATTCCTAGAGAATTTTCAAAAGTACCTATTTTAGGTAATATTTTGTATTTTAGGTTGTTCTTCTTTCTTGTATTTAAATTTAATCCTGATAAAAAAACAATCAAACACTTTGTTTTGCTATTTACACTGTTTTTAATAAGTTATCCAGTACCACTTTTTTTAGTTATTTTAGTACTAATTTTTACGCTTAAATTTGATTTTTTAATTCATTTTAATACAAAAGTTTTTGATAATTACTTTTTTCGACATTTTATCGAAGCAATTTTTTACTCGCTTTTGTTGTTGCCTTATTCGTATTTGTGTAGTTTTTTCCAAAAAATCTTTAATTTTTACCTAATAAAGAAATGTAAAAAAAATTTAGGTAAATTAGATACAAATAAACAATTTGATTTCTTAGCTAATTTTGATTTTGAAAAAAATTATAATCTTATAAAGAAAAAAAGCACTTATATTTGAGTCAACGTAAGAAAAAAAGATAGATATAACCCTGATAAAATCATTGAAAATATTTTTGTTATGATTGATGGTTTGTGATTAACTACTAGAGTATATTTGCCTTCCTATTATTTTAATATATTTTTACACGTCTTCTCATTTAATACAAAAAGCACTGATTTAAATCCTATTATTAAAAAACGGCAAGTTCGTTTTCTAATTATTTATCTATTTTCAGTTTTTATAAATTTTATTATTTTTTGATACTCTTTTTGAGTATTAACTTATTCTTTTAGTGTTACGATTTCAGCATTTGATGATTATCGCTTAATCATCAAGCATATTGGTCTAGTTTTGGCTGCTATTTTTTTAGTGCCGCTTATTCTAGAATGACTAATTAAATTTTTTGTATTTAAAATTTAATTTTTATAAGGTTTTAAGAGGTTTTAAACACTCAAAAATTTTATAGATTACAATTTTATTGGGTTATTTACTTGTTTTGGTATAATTTTAAATTAACTTCGTAATTTAAAATAAAATAAGAAATAAAAAATTTATTATGCATGAGAATGTTAGTCAAAAATTAAATGGGCAAGTTTTTACACCAGATTTATTGGTTGACCTTATTTTAGATCAAGCTGGTTACAATGAAAACATACTTAAAAAACATATTATCGATAACAGTTGTGGTAATGGTCAATTTTTAGTTAAAATTATTGAACGCTATTGCAAAGCTTTTTTTAGAGAAAATTCTAATTTAAAATCTCTTAAACATCAATTAGAAACTTATATTCATGGAATTGATATTGATGAAAAACATGTAAAAAATGCTATTTTCCGAGCAAATTTAGTTGTTCAAAATTATAAAATTGAAGGAGTAAACTGAGATTTTAAAGCTAAAAATACCCTTGAAATCGAACATTTTAACGGAAAAATGGATTTTGTTGTCGGAAATCCACCTTATATTCGCATTCATAATTTAGATAATAATAAATTGTTGAAAAATTTTAATTTTTCAACGATTGGTATGACAGATATTTACCTTGCTTTTTATGAAATTGGTATTAAAATGTTAAGTGAAAATGGAATTTTATCTTATGTTAGTCCATCTTCATTTTTTACATCCAAAGCAGGCTCAATTTTTCGGGAATTTTTATACAAAAATAAAATCATAAAATCAGTTGTCGATCATAAACATCACCAATTTTTTAAGGCAACAACTTATACAACAATTTTCACAATTGACAAATCCGCTAGAAATCAAGTGGTCGATTATTTTAATTTTGACAGTAAAACAAATTCAATTTTTCTTGTTTCTAAATTAGAATATGAACAATTTTATTTAGATAACAATTTTTATTTTTCAACCCCAGAAAAGCTAACTTTTCTAAAAGAAATTATTTACAACAAGAAAAAAAGTGATATTAGTGTCAAAAATGGTTTGGCAACTTTAGCTGATTCAGTTTTTATTGGCGATTTTAACTTTAATTCTAAATATATTTTGCCCGTTTTAAAAGCATCAAATGGCAAATGAGCAAAAATTATTTTTCCGTATAATACCAAAAATTTCCAAATTATTTCAGATTCTGAATTAAAACAGCAACTTGAAATTTTTGAACACCTTAATTTTTTCAAAGAAAAACTTCAAAAACGTAGTTTTGACCATTTAAATAAGAATTTTTGATATAGTTTTGGTCGAAGACAAGCTATTTCAGACACTGATAAAGAAAGGTTGGTTCTAAATTCATTAGTCAAGGAAAACAAACCTTTAAAAATAAGTTTAATTCAAAAAAATACCTGTATTTATAGTGGTTTTTACATTATAAGTGAGAAAATTGACTATAAATCAATTGCTGAAAAATTACAAAGTAAAGTTTTTCTTGACTTTGTAGAATTATTAGGAAAGTACAAAAATGGTGGTTATTATACTTTTTCAACAAAAGATGTTAAAAAATATTTAGACTTTATGTTAGGGACGTAAATGAAAAAATTAAATAATGACTTTTTAGAAATAATTAAAGAAAGTTTTATATCTTATCTTCATAAAGGGTCGTCAAGATCGAATGAAAAAATAAAGATAATTCATAGTTTTGTTGCTAATTCAATGTTGCAAAACTTAGACCAAGATTTTAAAATATATTCATTAGGTTTTGATAACGGAAATCAATTTCAAAAAGAAGCTAAAATGATCGGCCGGTATTATGATAAAAAAGTAGATATTGGAATTGAATATAAAAACGAAATAATTGCTGGTATAGGTCTTAAGTTTGTTGTGCAAAATTATTTACAAAATTCAATAAATTATTTTGAAAATATGCTTGGAGAAACCGCCAATATTCGTAGTCAAAATGATAAATTATATTTTCAGATCTTAATTATTTTTGAACAGATTCCTTATTTTTCTAAAAATAGAATCAACAAAAAATGGGAAAAATTAAATTATAAGAACTTTCTTAAATATGCAAAACTTTCAACTGAAAATCAATCAGATTTTAGACATATACCTAATAAAGTTTTAATTGTAATTATCAATTTTGCTTGCTTAAATTTAGAAAATAAATCTAAACACAATAATATAAATGAAATTGAAAATTTTGAGGATTATAAAACGGTCGCTAATTTTCACCTTGATAATTGTTTCAATGCTCTTGAATTTTCAAATATACTAAAACCAATAGAAACTCAAATCCAAAATTCCGTAATAATAAATGATTATGATGATTTTATTAATAGAATCAGTTATTTAATTAAAGGGCATGTGAAAAATTAAATTTTTAAATATCTTAAAATTAATAATTTTTCTATTAAATGAAGGTAAAAACACAACTATTTTATATAAAGTATTAAGTAGAAATTTTTGAAAATTAGTAGAAAAATTCAGACAACTAGTTTTTATACTAGCCTAATTTTCGATTTTATCTTTATCCTGTTCTTTATCTTTTCCTTGTTGCTGTTCTAGTTCTTGCTCTTGTTCTAGTTCTTGTTTTCGTCGTTTAAGCTCCTCAAAAATAATTGCAGGGTCAATTCCGGATCTTCTAAGAACAGTCTCCATTATGTCTTGATAAACTCCACGATCATTTTCAGAAAGATCGTTAATTGTATATTTTCTTTTTGGTTTGCGTGGAGATTTGTTTTTCCCACTAGTACTTATTGGACTTTTCATACCATTATTATAAAACTTTTTTTTAAAATTAGTAGAAAAAAATTCAAACAACTAGTTTATATACTAACTTATTTAGGTTTTTTACTTTTTTGTTTTTTGCAAAAAGTTAATTTTACAACAATAAAAATTAAGATTTTAGGTCAAAAAACATAGATTTACCAGTATTTTTGCATATTTATATTCACTAAAAAGTTAATTTTGCCGTCAAACTATCAAACTCGGAACAATTATTTATTGACAGATACTTTGATTTGAATGAAGCTAAAATCTAATATTTATACTGGTTTAAACAAAAAAACATCCTAAAAATGGATGTTTTTTTGTTTTTTGCTTTATTAATTAAGTAATTATTTTTTTTCTTTTGGCAATTTTTCTTAAAATTAGGAAAATAACTACTGTAAAAATTGCTCAAAGCATGTGACGACGAAAGCGGATTGATTCAATATTAATATTTTTACGGTAAACATGACCAAAAATTGCTTCAATATTTGATAAACGCCGACGAAGCGTTAAGTCATAAACAAGCATTAAAATAAAAAATCCGCCAGTTGAGACCATACTTATAATAAATTCGGTTGAAAATTGAATATTTTTTTCTGGATAATATTTTAAAGTAATTCAGTAAACTAAGCCTAAAATTGCTGTTCCAAACAAACTAAAAGCAGCCAGTCAAATTGCATTTACCTCTTTTTGATTCAATTTTTTAACTAATCAAGGAATCATTGGCGGCATTTCAAGTCTGTGAGAATTATTTCTGAGCTGTGAGCGGAAATATTCAACTGATTTTTTAATTGCTCGGTAGTCTAGCATGGTTTTTACAAATAAAAATATTATAATTGCACCGATAATTCCGGGAATTATCAAAAGTGGTAAATATTTTTGCTCATAATTTCAACTTGGAATATACTCATAAACTCAAAGCAGTGAAACAGTTAGTATTGCTAAAAAAGCTAGCAATCAAAAAAGTGCCTTTAGTGGTAAAAAAATTAATTCAAGCCCAAAAATTTTTCTCACTTCTTTTGAAATAAAAGCATTTGCCTCTTGTTGAAGAGTTTTTTGTTCCATTGCCTGATAATAATTTTCTTCCATTAAATGGTTTGAATAATTTTGCGGACTTCTATATTCTGGGCGATAATGATTTTTTTGGGCAAAATATTCATCTCAATCATCAAAATCTTCTTGAATATTAGGACGATTTTGCGCGTTTTTATAATACCTAGGCTCACGGTAGGCTGAATTTGTAAAACTAGGTCGTTTATGGTAATTGCTGTTATTAAAGTTCTGTCTTTTTTTCATAATTTCACAAAAGTAGAAAAAACTAATATATTTTTCCTAAATTTTTCCCCTTTTGTAAAATTATACACTATTTTTCGTTAATGTTAGTTTTTAAAATTGCTAAAAATGCTTCTTGAGGAACATCGACAACTCCGAATGATTTCATTCGTTTTTTTCCGGCCTTTTGCTTTTCTAAAAGTTTTTTTCTTCTTGTAACATCACCACCATATAATTTGGCAGTAACATCTTTACGATAAGCCTTAATTGTTTCACGGGCAATAACTTTTGAACCAATAACTGCCTGAACTGGCACCTCAAATGAATGTCTTGGAATTATTTCCTTTAATTTTTGCGTTAAATCACGCGCTTTTGGATAAGAAAAATCTTTATGAACTATCATTGAAAGGGCATCAATTTTTTGACCATTAAGTAAAATATCTAACTTAACTAATTTTGAAGGTTGCAATCCAATTAGCTCATATTCAAAGGAAGCATATCCTTTTGAAAGTGATTTTAGACGATCAAAAAAGTCAAAAATCACTTCAACTAAAGGTAATTTATAAATTAAACGGCGACGAAAATCATCAATATATTCAAGATCAACGTAAATTCCACGGCGATCTTGACAAAGTCCCATAATTGCCCCTAAAAATTCATCAGGAAGAAAAATTTTCGCTAAAATAAAAGGTTCCCTAATTTCACTAATAAAATTAGGTTCAGGAAACAAACTTGGATTGGAAATTTTTTGAATTTCACCGTTAGTGCGAGTTATTTCAAATTCTACCGAAGGTGCGGTTGCAATAATGCCGACATTAAATTCTCTTTCAAGCCGTTCTTGCAATATTTCCATATGTAAAAGGCCTAAAAACCCGATGCGAAAACCAAAACCAAGCGCTTTTGATGACTCTGGCTCATAAATTATTGACGAATCTGAAAGCGAAATTTTTTCAAGCGAGTCTTTTAAAAGATTGTATTGCTGTGAATCAATAGGATAAAATCCTGTATACATCACCGGCACCATTTTTTTATAACCTGGAAGCGGTGAGTCGGCCGGATTTTCAACCAAAGTTATTGTATCGCCAACATTTACATCTTTTGCATTACGGATTGAGGCGGCAATTCAGCCAACTTCGCCGGCAACTAGTTCATTTTTTTTGACCTGATTTGGATTAGAAATTCCTAGCTCAATTACGGAAAATTTTAAATTATTAGCCATAAATTTAAAAGTATTTCCAACACTAATTTTTCCAGTTACAACACGAACAAAAATTACAACACCACGATAAATATCAAAATAAGAATCAAAAACCAAAGCTTTTAAAGGATCTTTTTCGCTTGAATATTTAGGAGGCGGGATATATTTTACAATTGCCTCAAGGACATTTTCAATCCCAATGCCGTTTTTTGCCGAAATGAGAATTGCATTTTGAGCCGAAATCCCAATTGTTGACTCAATTTCTTGTTTAACTTTTTCAACATTTGCCGAAGGCAAGTCAATTTTATTGATAATTGGAATTATTTCTAAATTGTTTTCAAGGGCTAAATAAACGTTGGCTAAAGTTTGGGCTTGAATTCCTTGACTTGCATCAACTAAAAGCAGTGCACCTTCGGTTGCAGCAAGTGACCTAGAAACCTCATAAGTAAAATCGACATGTCCTGGGGTGTCAATTAGGTGAAAAATATAAGAATTATAACGTATTTGAACAGCATTTAGTTTGATTGTGATCCCTCGTTCTTTTTCAAGGTCCATCGAATCAAGATGCTGATCTTTTAATTCACGCTTTGAAACTGTGTTTGTAAACTCAAGAATTCGGTCAGCTAGAGTGGATTTTCCGTGGTCAATATGGGCAATTATTGCAAAATTGCGAATTTTTGTATTTTCCATTTAGCTTCGCGAAACGACTTCCTGGATATTATTTCCACTTCCAGCAAAATGAAAAACAATAAAAATAATTATTAAAGCAAGAACAGCAACCAGAGTAAAAAGAAGTAAAAATAAGGCTATTTTTTTACCGTACTTAATTTCTTTTAGTTTTTGTAAAACAACATTACCATATATTACTTGATTTGCAGTCTTGTACTTAAAATTACCTTTTTTTCGTTTTTTTTTGAACATTTACAACCTTTTTTAGGCAATATAATCTTTTAGAACTTTTGAAGGTTTGAATCTTATTGTTGTTTTTGCTTCGACTGTAATCTGACTTTTGGTGAGCGGATTAAAAGATGAAGAGGCAGGTTTAAAAACTCCTTGGAATGTTCCAAAAGAATTTATAACCAATTTGCCTTGTTTTTTTACAACATCAGCTGTTATTCCAAAAAATTGATTTAAAACAAGCTCAACATTTTTAACAGGCAAATTTGTTTCGGTAGCAATTTGTTCGATTAGTTCTTTTTTGTTCATTTTTTGTGCTCCATTCTTATTAAATCGCTTTAATTTTAACTTATTTTACCACTTTTTTTTATATTTTTATAAATAATTTTTATTGGACAGCCAAAAAAATCAAAATATTTTCGAATTTGGTTATCAATATAGCGCTGATATGAAAAATGAACCAAATTTTTATCTGTTACAAAAAAGACAAAACTTGGAATTTTAGCGCTAATTTGGCTAATAAAATTAAAAAATACCTTTTTTCCATTGACATTCGGGTGAGGTTGAATTAGCTGAATTTCCATTAAAAATTGATTTAAGTGGTTTGTTGGTATTTTTTTTGACAAATTTTTTTTAGTTTCAAAAATTTGTTCAGCAAGTTTGTGGATTTTTTCACCGGTTTTTGCCGAAATAAAAACTATTGGGGCTCAATCGAGAAATTTAAATTTTTCACGCACTTTTTTAACAAATTGCTGTTGAGTTAAGGTATTTTTCTCGATCAAGTCTCATTTATTAATAACAATTATAATCGGTTTGTTTCTTTCTCAGGCATATCCAGCAATTCTGAGGTCAAAATGATGAATATCTTGGGTAGCATCGATTAAAATCAAACTCAGATCAGCATCATCCAAAGACCGAAAAGCACGTATAAATGCATAAAAATCAACAGATTCTACTAGTTTAGATTTTTTTTTGATCCCGGCAGTGTCAATTATTTCAAAAGTCTGACCTTCTAATTTTCACAGTCCCGAAATCGAATCACGCGTGGTCCCGGGAATGTCAGAAATTATTGAACGATTTTGACCTAAAATTCGATTTAAAAGGCTAGATTTTCCAGCATTAGGCCTACCAATGATTGCTAGTTTAAAAAAAGATTGCTGGTTTTTGGCAGTTTTTTCAAAATTACTAACTAAAAAATCAAGAAGATCACCAACACCTTGACCGTGCAGGGCTGAAATTCCAAAAATTTTTTCAAATCCAAGTTCATAAATACTTGGATCAAAATTTTTGGAATTATCAAGTTTATTTGCCACTAAAATTATCTTTTTTTGCGATTTTCGCAATAAATTCAGGACAAAATGGTCTTCAGAGTCAATTCCGGCTGTTCCATCAAGGACTCAAATTAAAATTTTGGCCTCTTCGATTGCAATTTGAAGCTGAATTCTGATTAGTTCTTGAAAATTTTTAGTTTCAATTTGAATTCCACCTGTGTCAATTAAGGTAAAATCCTTGCTATTTCAGCGCGCATTTTCGTAAATTCGGTCTCTTGTAACACCTGGGGTTGGATCGGTAATTGAAATTTTTTTTCCAACTATTCGATTAAAAAGTGTTGATTTTCCGACATTTGCTTTGCCAACAAGGGCGACTAAGTTTTTCATAATTAAAGTAAAAAAAAGAAATTAATTTTCCAGTTGCGAAATTTTTCTCAGGACTAGTTTTGAAATTTGCTCGACAATTTCATCTTGATTAAAATTGGTTGTGTCAATAAAAATTGAATCAATTGTTTTTTTTAGTGGATTTATTTTCCGTGACATATCAAGATAGTCCCGACGCTCGATTGATTTTAGAACTTCAGGAAAATTTGTTTCCAAATTTAAACAAGCATTTTGCTTTAAGCGTCTTTTTGCGCGCGTTTGGGCATCGCCTCATAGAAAAATTTTTAAATCCGCATCTGGCATAATATTATAAGTTGTATCGCGACCTTCAACGACAATTCCTTTGTTATTTCTTTGAAAATCGTGTAAAAGTTGGGTAATATCAGCGCGAATTTTGCCATACTGAGCGATTATTGCCGCATTTTTTGAAATTAAATCATCACGTAGCAATTCAGTTACATTTTGATTTTCAAGCCAAACATCACCCTTTTCATCAAGTAACAAAAAATTAGGATCCCATTTTTTTGTTACTTGGCTTTCTTTTTCAGCATTAATTTTGTGATTTTGGCAAAATAAGGCAACTGCACGATAAAGTGCCCCTGTATTTATAAATAAATAATTAAATTTGAGTGCTATTTGTTTGGCAATACTAGATTTTCCAACCCCTGAAGGTCCGTCAATTGCAATATTTATTTTTTTAAAAGACATATAAATTGATTCCCTAAACAATTTATTTGAAATTATAAATTGTTTTTTAAATTATTGAAACTCTTTTAGCCATTTTGTCTTGACTTTATCTTTTATTTGGCTAAAAACTTGGTTGAGTTCGTTTTTTTGTCGACTGTTAAATTCAGGAACATAAAAAACTAATTTTACCCGTAAATCACCGATTATTCTTGGATTTTGTGGATCAGGTGCACCCGCTCGGGCAACAATTACGGTCTGACCTGACTTATAATGGCTATAAAGTTGCAAAGTTTTTAGACCAGTTGGACTAGGAACCTCAACTTTATTTTCATTAATAATATCAACTATCGAAACTGGCATCTCTACATGAATGTCATTTCCTGATCTTGAAAAGTATTTGTGTTTGTGGACATTAATTTCAATATTTAGATCGCCAGAAGGCCCGCCTTTGTGACCAGGACCACCAAATCCTGCAACCCGAATGAACATTCCATCTCTAATTCCGGCGGGAATTGAAATTTCAATTTCTTCTTTGGTCTCAATTATTGTTTTTCCACGGCACTTTTTGCAACTTTTTGCAACAGTTTTTCCACTTCCTGAACACACTGAGCAAGTTGTTTGGTTTTGCATACGACCAAATCCGGGAATGTTAATAACTTCGGTTTGAACGCCTTGTCCATGACAGTTGGAGCAAGTTTTTATGTCTGAATCAGAATTTGCCCCTGTACCTTTACACTGGTCACACTGAGAATATTTAGTGAGCTTTTGGCTGACTTTTGTTCCTAAAATTGACTCAATAAAGCTAATATAAATTCGGGCAGTTAAATTTTCACCTTTTAAAGGGCCGCTATATTTTTGACTTCGCCTTGAAGAACCAAAGCCAAAACCGGAAGTAAAACTTGAAAAAATATCAGCAAAATCAAAACCGCCAAATCCAGAAAAACCACCGCCGGCTTGTTGATCAAATGCAGAGTGTCCATAACGGTCATACTGACTTCTTTTTGAATCATCAGAAAGAATTTCGTAAGCTTCTTGAATTTCTTTGAATTTTTCTTCAGCCTGTTTTTGTTCTTCAGGTGATTTTTTTGTGTTTTTATCAGGGTGGTAAATATTAACTAAGTTTCGATAGGCTTTTTTAATATCAGATAATGTTGCGTTTTTGTCAATTCCTAAAGTTTTATAGTAATCTTGTTTTGCCATAAAATTGACATTTCCTTTTTTTAAATTTAAAAACTTTTTTATTATTTTGGGAAAAATAATAAAAATTTAAGACTTTTTAAAGCAAAAGTCTTAAATATTAATATAAAAAAGACACACCGCCAAAAAGCAAGTGTGTTTTTTATAAATTTTAGGTTTTAATTTTGTTTGATTTCAGCATCAATTGTATTTGAATCTGAATCAGTATCACTTGCACTGTTAGCTTGTTGAGCACTTGCTTGGGCAAAAGCTTGGGCTGCTTGCTCAATTTGGTCTAATTTTGTTTTTAGTTCGTCAATTTTTTCTTCTTTTAAAAGATCTTTGAGTTCTTGAATTTGTTTTTCAAGAAGTTCTTTTTGTTTAGGATCAATTTTTTCACCTTGATCAGTTATTGATTTTTCAAGTTGATTAATAAGACCTTCGGCACGAACTGTTGTTTCAATTTTATCTTTTTTGATTGCATCAGCTTCACGATTTTCTTCGGCTTCTTGAATCATTCTGTTAATTTCTTCTTCAGATAAAGTTGAAGTATTTTTAATTGTAATTGTTTGTTCTTTTCCAGTTTTTTTATCTTTTGCTGAAACAGTTGTAATACCGTTAACGTCAATTGAAAAACTAACTTCAATTTGTGGAAGACCACGAGGAGCAGGCTCAATTCCTGAAAGATTAAAGCGACCTAACATTTTGTTATCAGCAGCAAGTTGTCTTTCACCTTGAACTACAGAGATTGTAACTTCGGTTTGATTGTCCTCAGCTGTTGAGAAAATTTGTGATTTTGTTACCGGAATTGTTGTATTTCTTGGAATTAATGGGGTTGAAACTCCGCCTAAGGTTTCAATTCCTAAAGTTAAAGGAGTAACGTCAAGTAATAAAACATCACTAATTTCTCCAGCAAGAACTCCACCTTGAATTGCAGCTCCAATTGCCACAACTTCATCAGGATTTATTGAACGATTTGGCTTTTTATTTAAAGTGTGTTCAATCATTGTCTGAACAGCTGGCATACGTGTTGATCCACCAACAAGGAGAACCTCGTCAAGCTCACTAGCTTCAATTTTAGCTTGTTTTAAGGCATCAACGATTGGTTTTCTTGTTCGGTCAATTAAGTGAGCTGTCATTTTTTCAAAGTCTGATCTTTTTAGTTCAAGTTCAACGTTGATTGGACCATTTTTTCCTAGACCTAAAAATGGTAAGGAAATTGTTGAAACACTTTGATTTGATAGGTTAATTTTGGTTTTTTCAGCTTCTTCTTTTAGACGAGTAAGTGCCATTTTGTCGCTTTTTGCATCAAAATCGTACTCTTCTTTAATTCTTTTAACCATTCAGTCAACAATTTGATTATCTCAGTCATCACCACCTAAATGGTTATCACCACTTGTTGATAAAACTTCAAAAGTTCCGTTAGATAATTCAAGAACTGAAACGTCAAAAGTTCCACCACCTAAGTCATAAACAAGCACTTTCATTTCTTTTTCTGTTTTGTCAAGTCCAAATGCAAGTGCGGCTGCTGTTGGTTCGTTAATTATTCTTTCAACTTCTAATCCTGCGATTTTTCCGGCATTTTTTGTCGCTTCACGTTGAGCATTATCAAAATAAGCAGGAACTGTGATAACAGCTTTTGAAACTTTGTGACCAATCTTTTTTTCAGCATATTCTTTTAAATATGCAAGAATTTTTGCTGAAATTTCTTCAGGTTTATAGTCTCTTTGGTTAGCGCGAACAGTTTTATCGCTACCCATTAATCTTTTAACAGATGCGATTGCTTCAGGGTTAGTTTCTAGTTGACGTTTTGCAGCATCACCAACAATTTCCTCACCGTTTTTGAAGGCAACAACAGAAGGAGTTGTTCTTTTTCCGTTAGGATTTTCAAGAACAACAGGTTTTTGATTTTCGATAATTGCAACAACTGAGTTTGTTGTTCCTAAGTCAATACCTAAAATTATTTCTTTTGCCATATTATGTTTTCCTTTCATTTAAAAAAATAAGAATAAAATTTGTCTTTTTTGTTTGACAACAAATAGTATAACATATTTTTTGGCACTCACAAGCAAAAAGTGCTAATTTTTTTTAAAGAAATAAAAAAGGCAATAAATTCAAGGGTTTTTTTGAACTTAAATTAAAAATTTTAAAGTTCTTTTAGTTGACTTTCGATATTTTTTTCAACTTTTTTCATCGCTTTTATTTTATAAATTCCGATAAAAAAAGAAACTAAAAAAACTATTGCAATTACAGCTGACAGTAATGCTATTGCAAGTCAAGTTGCCTCGACAAATTCGGTTCGAAATCCTTCATCGCCATTGACTTGAAGTATATAATAAGTCAAAAGACCGATAAAAACAAGTAAAAAGGTGAAAAAAAGCACTAAAAAAATTTTGCTAACTTTTTTGATTTGTTTTATTTTAGGTTCTGCCGTTCTTTTATAGGATTCAAAATCCATATTCTTCCTCCAAGTAATCCAATAGTTTAAATAATAATTATATCAAATTTTTGCTAAATCATAACAGTATTTGAAAAAATTAATTATAATTTTATTATTAGAGGACTATTATGGAAAATTTTGACCAACTAATTAAGAGTACAAATCTGCCTAAAAAAACAGGTGTTTACCGTTTTTATGATGAAAATAATTCACTTTTATATGTTGGCAAAGCAAAAAATTTGCACTCAAGAGTCAATCAATATGCAAAAGGGTCAACAAATTCTTATAAAACTTTTTTGTTAATACAAAAAATTAGAAAAATTGAATATGACATTGTTGCTAACGAAAAAGAAGCGCTAATCCTTGAAAAAGAATATATTAGCAAATATCAGCCAATTTATAATATCAAACTAAAAGATGACTCTGGATATCCTTATATAAAATTAGAATTAATTAAGCAATTAAAAATTACGCTCGTTTATAAAGTTCCTAGAAGGAAAAATGATCCAAATGTCTTTTTTTATGGCCCTTTTCCAAGTAAAAAATACGCTTTTGCCTTAAAAAAGTTTCTTGAAAGCCAAGCCTTATATGAAAAAGGTGAAAAAGCCTCTAATCAAAATGTAGAATTTTTTCGACAAAAGTTCCTTTTTTGCAAAAATTTGCTACAAAAAAGGAACGAAATCGCACTTCTTGAGCAAAAATTAGAAGCTGCCAAACAAAATTTTCACTTTGAACTGGCACAAGAATATTTTGATGCTATCAGTGGACTGAAAAATGCAAGAAGTCAAGAGCAAAATATTGACCTAAATAACGCAGAAAATCTCGATTTTCTTTGGTTTTCTACTCCCGAATCTAACTTTTTGGCTGTCAGTTTTGCTTTTTACCGAAACGGTATTTTTCTGTCAAACAAGCATTTTTATCTTGAAATCGTTCTAAATACTTATGAAACCTTAGTTAATTTTTTAAATTCATACTATAAAAATAATATTTCTCCTGATAAATTAATAGTTGATTTTAGCTTTGATAAATATTTTGATTTTTTTGACAGCAAAATTAAGCTAAAAATTGCAAAAAGTAAACAATATAAGCAAATTTTGGACAATTTAAAACAAAATCATTTTGATTTTGTTGCCTCAAAAGTTCAAAATCAAAATAAACTCCAAAATTTTGAAATTTTGGAGTTAATTAAGAAAAACCTCAAAATAAAAAGTGCTAACAAAATAATGGCAATCGACAATTCTTTTTTAACATTTGTCCAAAGCGTTGAAAAAACTGCCCAAAAAACAGAAAAACAATTCCCGACAACAGGAATTATTTTCTACATTGATGGATCATATGAGCCTAGTTATAGTCGTTTTTTTAATTTTTCTGGGTCTAAAAAGGGCGACACGAACTATATGAGACAAGGTTTTGAAAAGTACTTTAGAATTAAAAATTCCCTTAAACCCGATCTAATTTTGGTTGACGGCGCAAGTAATCAAGTGAATGTGATTGCAAGTGTTTTAGAAAACATCGGAATTCAGGCACCTATTTTTGGACTTGTTAAAAATAAAAAGCACAAAACAAGCCATGTAATTGACCAAAAAGGAAAAATTGTAAAACTTGACGAAAAAGTATTTAATTTTTTTCAAAATGTGCAAGAAAAAGTTGATATGTTTGTAAAATCAAAAATGAAAAAAAATACACTAAAAAGTCTTTTGCATGAATAAAATTAATTTAAATTTTTTGAAATTAAAAAAATTTAAATTTATGGTTTTTTGCTTTTAGGTTTGTCCTGAGTTTGACAGTTTGATGGCAAAAACTCACTTTTTAGCGAATATAAATATGCAAAAATAGGGTAAATCCGTGTTCTTTGAGCTAAAATCTTAATTTTTATTATCTTAAAATTAACCCTTTGCAAAAAAAAAAAAAAAATGTTTGGTCAAAAATAAAGTTATGTTATAATTAACAACACTTAAGAATAATTAATAAATTTTGATATTGAATTAAGGGGGAATAAGTTATGTTTTTGTGATAAAAAAATTAGAAAATGTGAATTATCCATTATATTTTTAAATATGATGGAATGCCTTAAATTTACCCGTTTAGAAATCTATAAATTTAGGGCTTTTGATTATTGTTCTTTCAAAACTTCATATGTTTTTTTAGGCTCGCTGCAAATAAAAACGAGTTTTCTATTTGCATTGAGTTTAAATAGTAGTTGTATTTTTATGACTTTTTGCTTTTAAGTTTGTCTAATATGTGATTAAAATCTAAAGTATTTTCTGATTTTTTATCCGTTTTTTCGATAAAACCGTTGTTTTTCGTTAGCTCAATTTTGGTATTATATTCAATAGTTAATTCAGAAATAACCTCAAAAATATAGTCAATTAGCTTTTTAAAATAATCTGACTGGTTAGTTTGGTCTAATTTCTCAAGAAATTCCTGTGGTAAAATTTTAGCAAAAAAAGACTTAAGCGCATCTAGAACCTTGGTGTTGTTAAGGTTTTTGTCAATAAACTTATACAAAATTGGTTTTAATTTTTGGGAATTATTAGACAATAAATTAAAAATTATGCCGTATAAATTGGGGCTGTTTTGATATTTATAATTATTAACCAAGAAAACATCGTCCATAATTGCACTAATTAAATCATTTAATTCTTTAAAGTCATCTTGCGCCAGGAAATCTGAAAAAGACTCAAAAATTAAATTTAAAGACTGATAATTCTCAGAATTTTTGTCAAGTATAAAACTTAAATTAATTTTTGAAATAAATGGTAAAAATTTACCAAGCAAAGACTTAACAGAATCTAGTTGTCTAGCTGAAGGTGAAAAAGAGATAATATCTTGGAAAAGATTATAAATATTTGCCTTATCTTTGATAAAATCACTAACTTTATTGGTTAAATTAGAAATAATATTCGAAAAGAAAGAAAAATCCGACTGATTATTGCTTACACCACTTTTTATTCCAAAAATAACTTCGTTAGCTAACAAGTCAATTAAATTTTTGAAAGTTTTAGTATTAACTATTATGTCGCTAACGCTTGTGATCAAAGTTATAAGCGAATTTATGTCTTCTTCTTCAATATTAAAGCCTAATTGATTTGATAAAGTCTCAAAAATAGCATTCAAAAAATTAGGTCTTTTAAGGGCTTCTATTACAAAATGTTTAATAAAAGTTACTGATTTATTGTAGTTATTTGAATTTTGTAAAAATAAATACAGAACTTGACTAAAAGATTTAGCGGATGTATAATCTTGATTATTTTTTATCAGTTCTGTAAAAATAAAGGTGACAAATTTTTGAACTGAATTGAATTGAAATACTTCTTTTATTATTTGCTGAATATTTTCTTGAGTTGAAATTGAGCTAACTAATAATTTAGAAATTGCCGGTTGGTTAAATAGTAAATTATAAAATAAATTAACTGTTTTAGTATGGTGACTCTGAACATATTGACTAGACAAAATTTCCTTTAAAAGTCCAAGAATATTTTCCTGAGAAAGGGATTTTTCTTTCAAAAAACTTAATAAATCAGGAGATGTTTTTGTTTGGTCCGATGTGGATAAGTCAGAACTTTCTTGGTCAAAAGTCGAATCAGATTCGTTTTGTTCAACATTTTGGATAGCTGAATTTGCAATAAATTCCTGAGCATACTGTGTTAAATTTGTAAAAAATTCACTTTTTAAAATTACTTCAACAACATTATTGAATGCTTCAAAATTTGGTTGAGATCTATTGGAAAAAGTGTTAATTAAATCTTTAAATACGTTGACAATATCACTCTGTTCTGAATCAAAAAAGCCAACAAATTGAGTCAAAGCGCTGGCATAATTTGCTGATTCTGGCTGCTGAAATGAAATTGTATGCAGATCTTTAATACTTTTTTCTTCAAAACTAGAATTTTCATTAATAAAATTCTCGAGCGAACCATTGACAGTGATTTTTTCTAAAATTTCACTGTTAGAGCCAAAATCTAGTTGCTGAGAGTCAAAATTATTAGCAGAAAAATTAGTTAGTAAAATTTCATCCTTTTCATCGCGTTTTATAGATTTATTAAGACTTTTTGGGGATAAAGCTAACGAGATAATTAAATTTTGCGCTATTTGTTTGTTAGCTTTTATTTGAGGTCTGAAATCTAAATCTGTATCAAAAAATGGGTCTGATTTTCCATCTCAAGATTTTTCCAAAAATGGATTTATGAAATTAACGCCCATTTGTTGTGAGACTTCTTTTATTTCATCGTTTAGACGACTTACTGAAAGTAAATTAGGTTCAAATTCTAGCAAATAATTTTTAAGCAAATCATTTAAAAATTTATCAATTTTTGCATGTTCATTATAATATCCAATTAAATTTATGTAAGTGTCAGGATTAATATTTTTAATTAAAGTTATTAACCTTTTCAAGTTATGTTTAATTTTTGTAAATGCGTAATTAATATTTGTTGTTATTGTCTGGTATGAATTTTGGGATGTATTACCTGAAAGAACATTGTCAAAAAAAGTGCTATTAAATGTATTAAGAAAGTCTTTAAAACCAATCGAAATTGTAATTAAATTAGCATTTCGGATTTCATCTCTTAAGTTTGAAAAATCGCCATTAAAATTTTCAAATACTGAACGAATTGTATCGGCAAAATTTGAAGAATTGTAAGTTTGGGTTCTTAAATTAACAAGATTTTCATCACTTATAATATTATTTTTTGGATCAAGAAGATAAATTCAATCTAGAATTGAGGAATTATTTAGCGCTAAATTTTTAAAAGATTTTACAGAATTAGGTTGAATACTTTGGGCAAAATTGGCAAAAAAAGCAGGAAAAGAGATCCCACTAATAGAACCGTTAGTCATTTTTCCACGGCCGTCAAGATTGCTTTCTCAGTCAAAACCTGAGCTAAGCGAATCACCTAGAGCTAAATATTTTAATTCTTTTAACAACCCAGTTTCTGATTTTTTCAACAAATTTGGCGATAAATTAGTGTTTTTTGCACTAAAAACAACTGCGCTTGAAATAATTCCAGCGTATAAGAGAAATGGTGTGGATGTTTGAAAGAGAATTTTTAAAGCTTTTTTCATTAGACCAAACCTCAATATTTAAAGATAAATTATACCACATGAGCGCTAAAAACGTATGTTTTTCACTTAATAATGCAATTTTAATGATTTTTTTGAAAAAAGGGGAAAATTAAGGATTTACTAAGGAAAAAGTTTCTCCTTTGTTTTCAAAAATTATTTTATCATCAAGTAATTTTTGAAAACATTGATCTAAATAGTCGCGAGTCTTTTTCTTTAGAAAAGAAAAATCGGTTACTTCGAGAATTAATGAATATATATCCTCTTTTGAAATTGATTTAGTTTTTTGAATTATTGTTATAATCAAATCCTTAATTTCAAAATAATGTATTTCTCTTATTGGTCTTTTTGGTTCAAGGAAAAAATTATATTTTGTTACATTTTTTAAAAAATAATGCGACGGACTTTCAAAAATAACGTTATTTTCTATAAAATTATGTGCAATTTTCACACTTTTTGCTTTTATAGAGTTGGTAATTTTTGAATTTCCGCTTAATCAAAGGACAATTTTTTGGTGTTCTAGCTTACTAAGAATTTTAACTCTTTTAAAAATTTCCTCAAAAAAAGAATATTCGGTTTTAGTTTGATTTCATAAGTCAGTCAAATTTTCATCCGTAAATAAAAATCTTTTTTCAAAAAAGGACCTAAAATCAATTGGTTGTCTTTTTTTAACAATAGCTAATGGGGCGCTAAGTTGTTCAGCTGTTTTTGGCGGTAAATCTGAAGAATTTTCTTCAACACCCAACGGTTTTTCTTCTTGAGATTTAAGTTTTTTTATTATTTCTTTTATTTTTTTAAGTTGACTGCCTCTATTTTGGAATCAATCTAGTGATCAAATTCTAAGGATATTTCAACCTCGAGACATAAGGACATTTTTTCACAAAATTTCACGATCACGGGCATTTTTATGCTTTAAATAACCAGACCCATCACATTGAATTCCGAGTAAATAACTGTTTTCATTTTGTGGATTTAAAACTGCTAAATCGATTTTGTAATCTGAATATCCGACGTTTTTTACAACTTTTAGGCCCATATTTGTTAGTTCTTTGTAGACAGAATCTTCAAAACTTACTTGCGATTCTGAAGTATTGTCAGATTTATTTTCTACAAACAAATTATGTTTAGCGATTTCTAGATATTTTTTAAGAAAACTTGCCCCACGTGTGCGGACTTTTTCTAAATCAATTTGCTCAGGATCAAGTGATGTAACCATTATTGTTGAATATTTTGCCCGAGTAAAGGCAACATTTAGACGTCTGTAACCATTTTTTTGGTTAATCGCTCCAAAATGAAGTGAAACTTTGTTTTGCTCATTAGGACCAAAATTTAATGAAAAAATGATTATATCGCGCTCGTCACCTTGAACTGATTCAATATTTTTGACAAAAATTTCGGTAGATGATTCATCGCTAAAAAACTGGGAAAAATAAGGTTTATTTGCTTTAAATTTTTCTAATTTTGATTGAATGAGGTTTCGCTGTACCGAATTAGTTGTAACAATTCCTATCGAAAATTTGTTTTGATATTTTGTAAGAATTTGGTCTAATATTTCAATAACAGTATCTGCTTCTTTTTCATTTCTTCGCTCTTTATAAAGCGCATTTTCAACTTTTACAAGCTTAATACCTTGTAAATCATGAGGTTTTTGACTTGTTGGAAAAGTGACTAAATCATTGTTATAAATTTCAATGTTAGAAGGTTGAATCAATTCTTCAAACTTTGAGCGATAATGTCATGTTAGTCTATAAGATTTTAAAAATGTTTGACTGACATCAAGAATTGAGAGATAATCTGAAACGTTAAAGTCGGTAAAATCAGATTCTTCATCCTCGCTTTCAGGAATTGTGTCAAAAAAATTTGTTGGGGGCATTTGTTCTTTGTCACCAGCAATTATATATTGTTTTGCACGGACAATTGCTCCAATTGCACTTTCAGGTTTTACTTGTGAAGCCTCATCAAAAATAACAAGATCAAACTCCATATCACTATTTTTAATGTAGGAACTTACTGAGAGCGGTGACATCATCAAACAAGGCTTTAATTTTCTTAATAAATTCGGAATTCTGACAAAAAGTTCGTGAAACGGCATTAAACGTCGAGATTTATTAGCTTCTTGTCTTAAAATTCTAATTTCTGGAGTATATTCAGAAACTGAGTCAATTTGCGGAATTTTTTCAAGAAGAATGGCATCAACTCTTTTTGCCGACAGCAAATCTAATTTTTCTTGGGCAAGCTCAAATTTATTTTGATTTGAACTTAGTGTTTGCCAATCATAATTATGAAATTCAGTGCTAATTATTTGATCTATTAAAATTTTGTAAAATTTTTTTGCAAAAGTTTTATAAAAATCAATTTCTAGGTTTGCCTCAATTGCTTTATTTATAAAGTCGTCAATTCCAAAATCAGATAAAAGGGAAATATTGGCATTAATTTGGGCAATTTCATGAATTTTGTCGATTTTATATAGTTTTGTCTGAAGATTGTTTTCGAATCTTTTCTTTTCTAAAAAGTTAAAATTAACCTCTTTTGAATCAAATTCAAGCCAAAATTCTCGTCAAATTTCAACAAACTGACTTACAGGCTCAAATAATTTTTTATTCAAAAGCTCTCTTGTGTATTTTGAATCAAGGAAAAAATCAACAAATTGCTTGTCTTGAACTTTTACTTTTGTTGAATCATTCAAGATTTTTAACTTTTTATAAAACTTTAATTGATAAAAATTTGACTGGATTTGGCTAGGATTTGTTTCACTAGGTTTGAATAAAAGGGTTGAGAGTCATTTTTCAAGCGAGATTTTTTTGTTTTTTAAGGTAATAATATCTGATGAATTTTCAAGAAAAGTTGCATCAGAAAAATCATTCTTAAAATACGGAGTTAATTTTTGCTTGATTTTTTTGTATCTAAAGTCTAAAAATTTAAGTTTTTTATTAAAGTGATCTTCAATAATTTGACAACACTCTTTGATAGGAACATCTAAAGGAATTTGCTTAAAATGAACGTAAAGTTTTTTTTCTAAGTCAGAAATATCTAACTGAATTTGCAAAATTTGTGAATATTTTTGAATTTCTTGGGACAAATTTTGTAACTTTTCTAGTTCAGCTAAATCAATTTTTTCTAAGTTATTTAAAATTTTTAAAAAATCAAACAAGTAAAGAATATTATTTAAATGTTGATCAGGATGCATCAAGAAAAAATTAAACTCTTTGATGTTATTGAAAATAGTATGACTTAAATTTGTCAAAGTTAAAATTCAAGTTCTAAATTTGTCTTTTTTGAATTCGTCAATAGTTTTTTGACTAAAACCATATCAAGGGTGTTTTTTTAAATTAAAGTTGATAGTTTTTATTTTCTGAAATAAATCACTAAGCCCTCACTCAATTTTTTGAAGGGCAAAATAGTCAATTTTTTTCAGTTTTTCTTCTGAAATTGAAAATTCAAAATTGGGAATATCAATCAAATTTTGATATTCAGCAATTAAGTCATACATACTTTTTTGTAACGGAGGACGAATTTGAGTAAGTTTTTCACCGTAATTATTCAGTTTTTGACGTAGTTCAATATAATTATTTTCAATTAAAGCCGACTCCGAAGCATTCAGTAATATTGAATTAGCCCCTTTTTCGAGCGTGCTTAAAAGATTGTCAACTACATCTTTTTTGTTAATATTTTCGTTGTGAATTGCTATAACTGAATCAGATAGTCCGATTTTTTTAAGGTTTGAATAAACAACATTAAGGGCAGCTAACTTTTCTGAAACAAATAAAACTGTTTTATTTCTGGCTAAAAATTCATTAATTATATTAGTGATTGTTTGGGACTTTCCGGTTCCAGGAGGACCATCAAGAATGAAATTTTCGCCACGAATTGCAGCCTGAATTGCTTTTTCCTGAGATGAATCAGCTGGCAAAATATGAAAATAATCTGATGGAGCAAGATCATTATTAGAACTAGAACTGACGACAGTATCTTGATTATTTTCACCGATAGGGGCGACAGAATTATTTGGTTTGGGGGTAGAATTTCCAATTATTTCATTATAAAAAGGATTATTAATTATTTTTTCTTCATTTTCAACTAAGTCAGTGTAAATTTCAATTTTACTATAATCAAAAAGGCTCAATTGAATTGAGCGAATTATTTCTCAATTTGAATTAGTGTTATTTTTGTGAAATAATTTTTCAAAATTTAGAAAATTTTCCCTAATTGAGATTGATGTATCGATTTTAAATTTAGATAATTGACTGTCCAAGTTCAAAATTTGCAATTTTTTAAGAAGAGTTAAATTTATGCTTAATGATGAATTGTCAAGAAATTCAAGTCAATATTTCTCTTTTCCTTGTTCTAACATTCGACTAAGTTGGGCAGGAAATAGAAAAATAGGACTATAATAAGGGGTTTTTTCATCATCTTTTTCAAATCATTTCAAAAATCCAATACCAAGATAAAGAATGTTTATCGCTTTTTCTTCTTTAAAATTTTTGAACTTTGAGTACAAATTTTTAATAATTAAATTCTCTTGCTCAACGGGAAAGTCTGATATTATCAAATTTGAGATGTTTTTAGTGTTTATTAATTGATCTTGAATTTCTTCTAGTGTTAGAGGCGTAAAATTTTTAGATTTTGAAGTTGACTGCTTTTTAGCTTTTTTTTCGGGATAACGAAAAAATATTTTTGCTTTAGCCTCTACAACATTATCAAGAAAATCATTAAAATTAGGCAATAAAATTCCGAGTTTTATTGGCCTTGTTTTTGTTGGGATGTTTAAATTAAAATTGATTAATCGATTTCTTTTGGAAACATCAAGCAATTTATTTTGTCATTTTTTTAGATCTTCACGAACACTGTCAACTTCCATATTTCCCTTATGTAAATCAAGTTTTATTATAATATTATAAAATATTTTTTATTATTTTATTTAAATTAGCTCGAAAATAAAGAATTGTTTCTTGCCTTTTTTAATTAAAAAGAGGTTATTTTGATCAGCTAAACTAGTACTAATTTCAGAAGAAGATTCAATTTTTATGCCGTTAATTTCGAGAGCTTTATGTGAAATAAATTCATTTAATTCACGTTTTGAGCTAAAAATACCTAATTCAATTAGGCTGTTTTGGTCAAAAAATTTTGCACTGAAATAGGGCAAAATTTTTTTTAGTTCTAACTTATCATTAAAAGTTATTTCAAAATAATTTATTTTATTAAATAAAATTTGGGTTATTTTTTCTGCAATTTCAAGCCCTTTTTGGCCGTGAATGTTAAAAACAACCTCTTTTGCCAATTCTTTTTGTAAAATTCGGTCTTTTTTATTTTGATTGTGCAGTGAAATTAATTGCCTAATTGAATCTAAGTCTAAAAATGACAGTCAGAGCATAATTTTTTCGGCCTGTGAATCACTTTGATTCAACAAAAATTGATATAAATTAAAAGGTGAATACATATTTTTGTCAAGCCAAATCGGTTTTCCAAGACTTTTGCCAAATTTTTCATTATTTTCATCAGTAAGCAAATTTGTTGTAAAAACAAAGGTCTTGTCCTTATTTTTTAAGTTTGATTTTTTAATAAAATCAAGACCAGTTACCATGTTGCCTCATTGATCAGAGCCCCCTGATTGGGCAATTATGTCGTGATTTTGGGCTAAAAATTTAAAATCTCACCCTTGAATTAACTGATAAGAAAATTCTGTATATGAAAGTCCAGATTCAATCCGCGAAGAAACAGAATCTTTAGCCAACAAATAAGCAATATTAATATTTTTACCAATATCACGCAAAAAGGTTAAAATATTCATGTCTTTATAAATTTCAAGATTATCAAAAACAGGTAAATTAAACGATTTTAATTGGTTTTTTATTTTTTCAGTGTTATTTTTGACACTTTCAAAGTCAAGTAACTTTCGCTCATTAGGCTTAAACGACGGATCGCCAATCATTCCAGTCGCCCCACCGACAACCGCAAGAACTTTAATTCCAAAATTTTGAAGACGTTGTAAAAGATTTATTGAAATATAATTGCCTAAATGAAGTGAAGGCGCCGTTGGATCAAAGCCAATATAAATTCCGTTTTCAGAAGAAAGATTTAAAAATCTATCAGGATTAGTGATATCTTTTAAAATTCCTCTTTGTTTTAACTCATCAAGAAAATCAATTTTATTTTTATCAGACATAGAAAAACTCTCCAAAATCACTGCTATTTTTTTAATAAAAGGGCGATTTCTTGATCATAAATTGGCTTATTATCAACATAAGGTGTTTCTAAAATTATTGGAATATTATCAAAAAGTGGGTCATGAACAATTTTTTGAAGAGTTTCAAGACCAATAAAACCTTTGTCAATATTAGCGTGACGGTCTTTTTTTGAACCAAGCGGATTTGCTGAATCATTTAGGTGAATAACTTTTATATAATTTATTATTTTAGTTTTTATTAATTCTTGTTGAAATTCAGTATAATTTTTAAGATCATAACCAGCATCTCAGACATGACAAGTATCAAGGCAAACCCCAATTCTTTCTGAATTTAGGTCGTCAATTATCTCAACAATTTCCTCAAAACTTGAGCACATTTCAGTCCCTTTTCCGGCCATAGTCTCAAGTAAAATCACAACATTTTTTGTTTTTTTAAGTATAACTTTAAGTGACTTTACAAGCTGATTTTTTGCTTCTAATCTTGTATAGGTTGTGAAAAAACCTGGGTGCAAAACCAAGAATTTTGCCCCTATAAAGTTCATTTTTTCAATCTCTTTGACCAAAAAATCGATAGAAAAATTAGCTTTTAATGGATTAGCCAAATTTAAAATATAAGGAGCATGAACGACTATATCAACAGGCGGAATTTGCTTGGAAAATTCAGCAACATACTGTTCAAATTTATAATTTTCAGGTTGAGTTCTCATTGTTGACTGAGGTGGACCTAAAAAAATCATTGCTGTATTTGCTTTATTTTTTAGAGAAATATCGATTGCCCCAAAAAGGTAATCTGGTTTTTTGAAAGGTACATGTGATCCAATTTTTATCATTTGATTTTAACCTCGCTTAAAATTTCAGGTAATTTAAAACTGTAAATTTCGATGTTTTTAAATTTTTCTTGTAATATTTGGGCAATTTTTTCAGTAAAAACTTGCTCAATAAGATGGGGAATTTCTAAAACTTTGATTTTGTGATGATTGATGGTAAGTTGATCTGATCATTTAAGATCAGAAGTTATAACAAGATTGGCTTTTTGTTTTTTTGCTAAAAGACATGCTAAAATTCCACCTGAACCTGGAAGAATTGCCACTTTTTTTGGCAGAAAATCTTGTGAAAAATTAGCTCGAAAAGTCGCTAAATTACTATTTAGTGAAATTCTTTTTAAAATTTCTGAGACCTTTAAATTATTTTCAACTAAAATGTTAAAATCATCGATTTTTTTAGCCCCAGTCGAATCTAGACCTCACTGACTGGCGATTGAAAATGCAGTTTGGTTGTCTGTTGAGTCAAAATTCGTGTGAAGCCCAAGCACGCTAATTGAGTGTTTTTTTAGAAGGCTCGAAATTTTTTTCTTGTATGGCGAATTTTGAAATTCTTCCTTTTTTGTGGGATAAAAAAAGAAAGGATGATGTGAAATTATTAAATTATAATTATTTTTAATAGCAAAATCTAAAACGCTTTGTGTAAGATCAATGCAAATAAGAACCTTAGAAATTTCAGAATCAAAAAAGAGATTTCAACCGCAATTATCTCAGTCTTGACAGTTTTCTAAGGTAAATTTTTCAAGCAAAAAATCGCCAATTACTTTTGTTTTCATACTTTTTAGTTAAAATCACGTAGTGACCATCTTTTTTGAGGAGTTCTTAATTTTTTAAGAATTTTCCCCTCTATTTGACGTACTCGCTCCTTTGTAACGCGACGCATGGCAGCCAGTTCTTCAAAACTATGAGCTTGATATGGGACACCATTTTCATCAACACCAACTCCATAACGGCGTTTGATAAAATCTTTTTCATCATAGTCAAGCGTTGACTCGATTATTTCAAGTAAAACTTTAGCTTTTTCTTCGCGTTCGGCATATTCAGCTGGCGAAATTAAATTTTCATCCTTAATAAAATCAGAAAAAGAGCTATCTTCTTCTTTTCCAATTGCTTTATCTAGCGAAATCGGGTCAACATTTATTTTTTTAATATAACGGACTTTTTCAGCTGTAAATTCAGGCCCAAGACGCTGAGCAATTTCTTCAGCTGTTGGATTTAGCCCTTTTTCTTGCTGTAATTCGCGTTCGGCTTTGTTAATTTTATTAATAGTTTCGACCATATGAACCGGAATTCTAATTAGTCTTGCCTGATCAGCAACGGCTCTTGTGATTGCCTGACGAATTCATCAAGTTGCATAAGTTGAAAATTTAAATCCTTTAGTGTGGTCATATTTGGAAACGGCCTTAATAATTCCTAAATTACCTTCTGAGATTAGATCAATAAAATTTAAACCACGGTTTTTATAGCGTTTTGCACTGTTTACAACCAGTCGTAAATTACGTTTTATTAAGGTATCGCGAGCTTTTTTACCAATCCGGCCTTTAATTTGCATTTTACGGGCCAGTTCTTGTTCTTCTTCTTGACTTAATAATTTTCCGTATTTTCCGATTCAACGCATGTACCATTTGATCATGTCATTTGTGTCGGTAAGTTTGTTTCGGTAGACATCGTCGCTGTAAACTTTAGGTTTGCGAAATTGACTTGAATTTTCATCATTGATATAATCAAGGTCGTCAATGTCTTGGATTCTTAGTGATTCATCAACTGAGTGGCCAAATTCCATTTCGCCACTGTCATCTTGGCCCAAGTCGTCAAAATCTTCTTGGTCATCAAGTCTGTCATCTAGGCTCAAATCTTTGTCATCATCTAAATTATCAAGATTTTTCTTTGTTTTATTTTTAGAATTTTTTTGACTAATTTGATCAGCAAAATCTGAACTTGAAACATCTTCAAGATCTTCTTTATCCAGTTCATCACTAATTATTTTTTTCTGCATTAAAATTTGAAAAAACTCGTCTAATTCGTCCTCTGAAACGGAAAGGTTTAAATTTTCGATATATTTATAAACATCTTCGTGACTTAAAAATACATTTTCAGCAGTTTTTTTCGAACTTTTTTTTGTAGTTTGCTTTTGTTTTTTTTCTAATTGTTCTTGTAACTTTTCAATAACAAACTGATAGCGTGCCTCGGGACTATTAGCTGATTCTGAAAAATTATCAGAATTTTCTAGCTTTTGGTTATCTTCAAAAAGTTCTTTATTTTTGGAGGTTTTTTGCTCTTTTGTTGTTGTTTTTGCTTGTTTTGTCTTTTTTTTGGGTTTTTCTAATTTTTCTTGCTCTGAATCTAAAACCTCAGTATTTACGGTTTTAGATTTTGTGGTTGAAGCCACTTTAGCTTTTGCTTTTAAAGTTTTATTGGTTGAATTAATATTTTTTGATAATTGATTTAAAGTTTTAGTTCGAAATGCCTCAATACTTTTTAGAAAATCAGATTGATGTTTGGTTGTTTTAATAACATTAAAAAAATTCTCAATTTGTTCATATGAGTTTTTTCTTTTTTCATTAACAATAATTTTTTTTGAATTTTTAGTGTTCAAACTTTCAGAATCGACATTCAAATTTAAATTAGAATCTACTTGGACTTGCTCCTTTGTTTTTTTACGTGAAGTTTTTACCTTTTTTTCAGCGGTTTTAGTTGCTGACTTTGTAGTTTTTTCAGAAAAATTATAAGCTTTTTGGGAATTTTTAGGTTCTTGTATTGTCAGTTTATTACCAATTTTCATTATCGCCGCTCCCTTGAATTTCGTCGTTATACATATCAATTACAAAATGATTTTCATTATATTTTGAACTTTGAAATAATTTATTGTTATTTATTGATGCTCTTCTATTATTAATACCTTCAACAAGGCTTTCAACGTCTTCTATTGTTTTTTTATGTATATTAAAATTTATAAATTCATGATCTGATATTTGTGAATATTCATCTAATAATTTTTTTTTTAATAATTCGCCTACTTTATCAATTATTTGTATAGTTTGCTTGTAAATTTCGGGATTTTTGCTATCACTAGAATATAATTTATCAACAAACCTATTATTAAGTGGATCTGAAAATTTAAAATTTAACTCTTTAAAACGTTTAAATTTTCCCCGATCACCTTCAAGAAAATCCTTCAAAATAATTAAAAATAATCTTAACTCATTAGATTCAAGTTGATATGGCCGGTTTTCATAGCTATTCCTTTTATTTTGTTGTCTATTTTCAAAAAGATCTTCATTTTCTTCAAGTTCCCGACCAGGTTTTGAAGGATACTGAATTTGTTTTATTCAGCGAAAAGCACTTTTTTCAATACCTAAGTCCTCATAAATTTTTTTCAAAAAAACGCCTAGTAATGGGCTATTTTGAGAATGTAAACTTTGTAAAAACGGTGTAAATTTGTTGACAAATTCAGTAATTTCATCGCTAGAATTTTCTTTGATTTGATTTTTGTAAAAACTGTAGGCAAAATCAAAGCAATTTTTGCGGTCTGAAAGTTTTTCTAAAAAACTATCAGCACCAAAATTATTTAAATACTCATCAGGATCTTTTCCATCAAAACCTGATATAATATAAGTTTTAATTTTGTTTTGCGAAAGTATGAGTGCCGATTTTAAGGTAGCCTCAAGACCAGCCCGATCACCATCAAGGGCAATGACAACTGTAAAATTATTCAATAATTCACAGTGTTTTTTAGTCAAAGAAGTACCCATAAGCGCAATTGCATTTTTAATATTGGCCTTGTAAAATGCAATAACATCAAAAAAACCTTCAGTAATAAAAATTTCTTTGGGATTATCAGCAATTGCATTTTTATAATTATAGAAAATTTCAGATTTAGAAAACAGCTTACTTGATGGCGAGTTTAAATATTTTGGTTCACATTTAGTATTAGGTAAACAACGGCCGGAAAATCCGACAACTTTTCCTTCTAAATTTTCAATAGGGAAAACAATTCGATTTTGAAAAAAATCAAAACCTTGTTGATTTAAAAGCGAATAATCCTTTAAAGTTTCCTCATCAAATAATTTTGAATCAACTAGTCGTGGCTTTAAAAATGAACTTGGAGCAAAGCCAATTTTGAATTTTTCAATAATTTCGCGAGTGAGACCGCGCGAATTTATAAAGTTGTAAATTTCCAATTCTTGTCGGTTTTTAGGGCTTTTTTTGGCTCTTGATGTAATTGTAAGTAGCTCTAAAAGATAAAGCGAAACTGAATTTTCAAAAGCACGCAGTGCTTGAAGTTCAATTTCAGAATAAACTTTTTCAGGCGTCAAATTATTTGCTAATTCAAGGTTTAAATTGTATTCTTTGTTGAGATATTCAACAGCTTGAAAAAAGTTTAAATTTTTTCAAAGCATTACAAAGCTAACAATATTTCCACCTTTTTGACAAGAAAAACACTTAAAAATTTGCTTAGAAATTGAAACTGACAGTGACGGATTTGTGTCCTCGTGAAATGGACAAAGTCCAACAAATGTGTTTCTTCCATTGGGCGAAAGTTGGATTGCTTGTGAAATTAACCCGTAAATATCGGTGTTTTTTAAAATATGAGCTAACATTTGCTGCTTATTCATTTGAAGAATTTTCCTCTATAAATTGGATAATTTCGGTGATTTTTATTCTTTTTTGTTCACAAGTATCGCGAAATCTGATTGTTACACTTTGATTTTGAATTCCTTCTTCGTCGACTGTAATGCAAAAAAAAGTTCCAATTGAGTCTTGATAAAAATATCTTTTTCCAATAGTTCCTGTGTTTGAAAAAGTTGCAGCAATTCCGTGGCTAACAAGCATTTTTCATATTTCTTCTGCCTGAGGTGAAAATTTCTTTAAAAGTGGTAAAACTGCAACTTTATATGGGCTTAAAATAAACGGAAATTTAAGAAAATAACGGTCTTTTTTGATGTCATGAACAAAATTTTGCTCTAAAATCGCTAACATAAGTCTGTCTAAACCAATTGATGGTTCGATTATGTATGGTAAAATTTTTTGACCGGTTGCAGAATCGACAAATTCAAGATTTTCACCACTTTTTTCCATATGATTTTTAAGATCAAAATTTCCACGGTTGGAAATTCCGATTAGTTCACCTCAGCCAAAATTAAAAAAATATTCAAAATCAGTGGTTGCTTTTGCATAATGAGCTAATTTTTCTGGCTGATGATTGCTAATTCGGATTGAATCTGGCGAAAAACCTAATTTTGATAAAAAAAGTTGAACTTTTTCTATTTCAGAGTGAAAAATTTCATCTGCTTGTTCAGGTCTGACAAAAATTTCCTGTTCTAGCTGAGTAAATTCGCGGGTCCTAAAGATGAAATTTCCAGGTGAAATTTCGTTTCGAAACGATTTTCCTACCTGAGCAATTCGAAGAGGCAAAGTGTTTTTAGTAAATCTCAAAAGTGATTTAAAATTTATAAAAATTCCCTGTGCTGTTTCAGGTCGCAAATATAATGTTGTTTTTTCATTTTCAACAACACCTTGTTCGGTTTGGAATAAAAGATTGAAATTTTTAGGAATAGATCAGTCAGTTTTTGATCCATCATAATTTTCAATTTTAGCCAAATATTGCTGAATTTCTTGTTGATTTAATTTTTCAAAAATTAAATTTGGAAAATTATTTTCAAACAAATGGTCAACACGATAACGTTTTTTATTAATTTTATTTTCAACTAGCAAGTCGCTAAAATTTTCAAGATGACCTGAGGCTTGTCAAACTTTTGGGTTTAGCAAAATTTTTGTGTCAATAAAAAAGGCATTAAGATCTTTATTTATGAAAAAATCAGCCCAAAAATTTTCAATATTTTTAGCTAAAAGAACACCAAGGTGACCATAATCATAAGAATTTGCTAAACCTCCATAAATTTGGGAACTAGGAAAAATAAATCCTAAATTCTTTAGATAATTAATAAAAAATTGGTAGTTTTCAAATTTGGCCATAATTTATCCTTTTAATTTTCATTTTTATTTAAAAAATGAATCAAAATTAATATTTTTTGATGAAAATTCAGACATTTTTTTGGACATTGATTCAAACTCATTAATTAAACGGTTAAATTCAGCACCTGTTCGACCTGAACCGCGAATAATTCGATTCCTACGAGATGGATTTTTTAAAAGTTTTGGTTTTTTGCGTTCTTCATGAGTCATTGATGAGATTAAAATTTTATAAAGTTTCATTTTTTCCTCAACTTCATTAATCTGACTTGCATTAATTTTGCCCGATAATCCAGGAATCATTTTTATTATTTTCGAAAATTTTCCAATTTTTTGAATTTGAGCAAGACTATTTAGAAGATCATCTAAATTAAATTGACCAGAAAACATACGATGAGACAATTTTTTAACAGCTTGTTTGTCAATATTTTCTTCGGCTTGTTCTAAAAGTGACATTACATCACCCATACCTAAAATTCGATCGGCAATTCTGTTGGGATGAAATAGTTCTAAGGCAGAAATTTTTTCACCTGAACCGATAAATAAAATCGGAATTTTAAGCAAATGTGTAATTGAAAGAGCCGCTCCTGCACGTGCATTTGAGTCTAATTTTGTAATAATTGACCCAGTTAAATTAATTTCTTTATGAAAAGTTTCGGCAACATTTATTATATCTTGACCAGAAAGGGCATCAAGGACAAAAAGAATTTGATCAGGTTTTACAGCTTTTTTAATTTCAACTAACTCAGTCATCAATTCAGAATTAATTGAAAGACGACCGGCGGTGTCAAAAATAATAAGGTCATAATTGTTATTTCTGCTATGAATTAGGGCATCTTTTGCAATTTCAACAGGAGTTTTTTCGATATAAAAAACATCAATTGAAACTTGTTTTCCTAATTGTTTCAATTGATCAATCGCAGCAGGACGGTAAGTATCACAAGCTACTAGTAAAATTTTTTTTGAAAAATTTTTTTGACGAGCATAAACTGCAAGTTTTGCCGTAGTTGTAGTTTTTCCCGAACCTTGAAGACCGACTAGCATTATTGTTGTTGGATTTTTAGCAAAATTAATCGGTTTTGCACTAACTCCAAGAACTGAAACTAAATTTTGATGTAAAATTTTCAAAAATTCCTGTTGGGGATTAAGTTTGGAAGTCAGCCCGTTTGTTAAAACCTGATTTTTAACCTGAGCAATAAAGTTTTTGACAACTAATAAATTAACGTCAGCCTCAAGTAAAGCAAGACGAATTTCACGAATAATTTCTGCTAAATCTTGCTCATTAATGGTTACAGATTTCTGAATTTTTTTTAAAGATGACTGGATTCTATTGGTCAAAAAATCTAACATTTTAAAAATAGAAAATTTTTCCTAAAAAAACAGGAAAAATTTTATACCTTTCTTTATATTTTTTGATTTAAGTTTAATAATTATTTAGCTTCTTTTATTTGTGAATTAACTTCTGTATAAAAATCCACAGCTTGTTTTTCGATGCCTTCACCAACTTCAAAGCGAATAGCTTGGACTAATTTAGCAGAATTTTGCTCTAAATATTTACCAACAGAAATGGCACTATCAGTTGCTAAAGGTTGAAATTCAAGAACGAATTCTGACAATTCTTTTTCAATCTTACCACGTTTAATTTTTTGCTTGATTTCTTCAGGTTTCTTTTCAAAATTCTTATCTAAGGCAAGTGAATCTTCAACTTTTTGAGTGATTTCTGCAAGTCTTTCTTGAGGCAAATCGGACTCAAAATTAAATTCTGGTTTTAGAGCTGAAACATGCATAGAAATATCTTTTGCAATAGTGCAATTTCCACCATCTATAACAACAACAGAAGCAATTTGTCCGTTAGAGTGTGTATAGAGTCCAACTTTTTGTCCTTCTAAAATTTTGGTTTTTAGCACCCGACGCAAAGTGATTTTTTCACCCATAGTTGCGGTAGATTCGATTAACATTTCTGCAATTGTACGGGAATCTTGATTTTTAATAGTCAGAGCTGTTTCTAAATTATCAAAGTCATTTTCTAGAAGTAATTTGGCAATTTCGCCTTGAAGTTTAACAAAGTTTTGATTTTTAGCAACAAAGTCTGTTTCTGAATTAAGTTCAAAAATTAGGGCATGTTTTTCACATTTAGTTGCTAAAACTAAACCTTCTGCAGCAATACGGTCAGCTTTTTTTAGTGCTTTTGACTTACCATTTTCGTGAAGTCATTTAATAGCACCGTTTATTTCATAGTCAGAGTTTTCAAGAGCTGTTTTGCAATCAACAAAAGGAGCATCCGTAATTTCTCTTAATTCTTTGATTTTTGCTAATTTATCTATTTTTAACATTTTTTACTCCTTTTTTATTAATTATGCAATTTTAGATTCGCTAGACTGGCTAGGATTTTGTACTTTTTTATCGCCTGGTTTGCTTTTTGATTTATCAAATTTTTCAAATTTATCGAATGAATTACGGCGAAATCTTTGTTGTTTTTGCTCTTTTTCAGGATCTTCAGGCAAAATAATTTGTTCATCAGGCTGATATGCAAAAAGTTTTTTACCACCTTTTGCTGATGAAATTGCATCAGCTAAAATAGTAAAAATTAATGTGATTGATTTAGTTGAATCATCATTAGCTGGAATTCCAAAGTCAACCAAAGATGGATCAACATTTGAATCTGTTATCCCGATAATTTTAATTCCTTTTTTACGGGCTTCCTTAACTGCGATTATATCTTTTAAAGGATCGGCAACTAACATTATTAATGAAAAAAGTGGAACGTCTTTTAACCCTTTAATTCCGTTAAGATTTTTTTGTAATTTAGCTAATTGTTTTTGTTTTGAAAGTATTTCTTTTTTTGTATAACCTTCAAAATTTTCTGCTGTTTGTTGCTCAAGTTCTTCCATTGCTTTAAGACGTGACAAAATTGTACGACTGTTTGTTAAAGTTCCGCCTAATCAACGACCAGAAACGTATATTGAATTTGTACGGATTGCTTGTTCTTCAATGGCTTTTTTTGCTTGTTTTTTTGTACCTACAAAAATAAATTTAGCACCTTTTTGGGCAAATTTTTCAACTAATTTATAAGCAATTTCTAACATTTTTTGAGTTTTTAAAACGTCAATAATGTGAGTTTCATTACGCTTTCTTTTTAGTAAAAATTGTGCCATTTTAGGGTGTCACTGTGATGATTTATGACCAAAATAGACACCAGCTTCTAATAGTTTTTGCTTAGAAACGATAGGAATTTCCGTTGAGTTTTCAGTAGAAATTTCACCAATGTTCAACATTTGGCTATCTTTTTGTTCGATATTTTGGTTTTGTTTAGCTATTGTTGCCTTGTCCATGTAATATTTCCTTTTGTTTGTTGTTTCTACTTAAAATTTCTAACAGATAGAACTTAAAAAAGCACATCTACCTGAATCCATTTTAATGATATTTTGAGCTAATATAAATTAAAAATTAAATTATACCATAAAATAAAAAATAAACAATAATTTAAATCATTTGATCAATATAAGCAATAAAATCAATGATTCCAGGGTATGTAAGTGCGATTTCTATGCCTTCTTTTTCTAAAAAATGAGCAGAAATTGACTTTTTTGAAAAATCTATTTTGTCTACACTTAAAATGTAAAATTTTTCAAGTTGCTTAAAAAAAATGATGAAAAATGCACAACCAAAATGTTTTCTAATTTTGTGTAGATAATTGATTTGATGGTCTGGAATTTGCTTTAAATTTAAGACATTTTCATTGGTACTTTTGGCTTCAAAGGCAACAAAAATTCCTTTATAAATTCCATAATAGTCTACAGTTGACTTTTTTAATACAAAAGCATCATTTAAGGTCAAATCTTTTTGAACAGCTTTAAAACCAATATCTAGATTTTTTTTGTGAAAAATCGCAATGTCGTTTTGATAATAAAATTCAATTGTGTTGTTAATAATTTTTTCAAGAAACATTCCGCGGTTTTTATGATTCATATTTTTAATTAAATTTTTAAGCTTTTTTTGACCAAAAAAGGAAAAAAATGGGAAAAACAAGCACTTTTTCTCATTTTTAGCATAAAATTTAAAAATTTATTAATATTAAGCGGGATGCAGCTCCCCTTGGGTAAAAATTAAAACCTCAGATTTAGAAGCATATATAACACCGTCGGTAATTCTAAATTTGAGTTCTTCTTTTTCGTTTAAAACATGTAAAACCGATGGTGAAATTATTCCGCAAAAAGGTGTTATTCCGTATTGGGCAACACGGTATCCTAGTTGTGTTTTTGCAGTAACTGAAACTGGTTGGGATTCTAAAATAATTCCTTTTTGACTAAAGATTTTAAGATTAATTGTTTTCACTTCATCCCATCTTCTTTGCCTTTTCTAATGCTTGATTAATTGTCCCAACATATAAAAATGCTTCTTCAGGGACATTATCAAATTTGCCAGATAAAAGTTCGCTAAAATTATTAACTGTGTCTTCAATTTTAATGAACTGACCTTCAATTCCTGAAAATTTTTGAGCCACAAAAAACGGCTGAGATAAAAAGTTTCGAATTCGGCGGGCTCTTGCAACCACTTGTTTATCTGATTCACTAAGCTCATCAACTCCCAAAATTGCGATAATATCCTGTAATTCCTTGAATCTTTGCAAAATTTGGACTACTTTTTTAGCTACTTCATAATGCTGTTTTCCAACAACGCTAGGATCTAAAGCTCTCGAGGATGATGCTAAAGGATCAACTGCAGGATAAATTCCAAGAGCGGCAATCCCACGATCTAAAACTGTTTTGGCATCAAGGTGCGAAAATGTAGTTGCAGGAGCCGGGTCGGTGATGTCATCAGCAGGAACATAAACGGCCTGAACTGAAGTTATTGATCCCCTAATTGTCGATGTAATTCGCTCCTGAAGCTGGCCCATTTCAGTTGAAAGTGTCGGTTGATAGCCAACGGTTGACGGAATTCTACCTAAAAGTGTTGAAACTTCTGAACCAGCTTGGGTAAATCGAAAAATGTTGTCAATAAAAAGTAGAACGTCCTGATTGTCTTGGTCACGAAAATGTTCGGCCATTGTCAAAGCAGAAAGAGCAACTCTCATTCGGGCTCCAGGAGGTTCGTTCATTTGACCAAAAACTAAGGCAGTTTTGTCTAAAACACCGCTAGCTTTCATTTCAAAATAAAGGTCATTCCCTTCACGAGAACGCTCACCTACTCCAGCAAAAACTGAAAGTCCACCGTGTTTAGTTGCTATATTATTAATAAGTTCCTGAACTAAAACGGTTTTTCCAACTCCTGCTCCTCCAAAAAGACCGATTTTTCCACCTTTTACAAACGGAATTAATAAATCAATAACTTTAATTCCTGTAACTAAAATTTCACTTACGGCTTTTTGCTCTAAATATGTCGGGGCAGCTGAATGGATAGGTTTTTTTTCAACTGAATCAAGAGCCGGACCGCTATCAATTGGATTTCCTAAAACATTGAACATTCGTGATAGGACTTGATTTCCAACTGGAACTGAAATTTGTGAACCTGTGTCTTTTACTTCTAAACCTTTTGATAAATTATAAGTCATTGACATTGCAATTGCACGGACAATTCCTTCGCCTAAATGTTGGGCAACTTCAAAAACGATTTTTTGATTGTCAACTTCAACTTCAAGGGCTGAAAGAATTGCAGGCATATGCTCGTTTGGAAATTGAACATCAATAACAGGACCAAAAATTTGAACTATATGACCTATATTAATCTGTTTTTTCATTTTTTTACCTACTTTTGCTACATTTTTCCGCTGATAATTTCGATAATTTCTTGGGTGATCATCGACTGGCGGCTAGAGTTTATTTCAAGTTCTAATTTTTGAAGAATATCTTGGGCATTATCTGTTGCACTTTCCATTGAAGTTCGACGGGCGGATGTCTCAACTAATTTAGATTCGATAAATATTTTTTCTAAAAGGGATTTTATATAAAAAGGAATTAATTTTTTGAGTACTTCAACTGCACTGGGTTCAAATTCAATTCCGTAGCCCTCTTGTTTTGTTTTATTTTTTGCAAAATCAAATAAGTTTATAATATTTGGCTTTGATTGAATTATATTTATAAATTTATTATAACAAATGAAAATATTTTTATATTTTTTTTCAGAAATTGCCTTATTTATTAAGTTTGTCACTTGAAGAATTGGTTCAGAAAAATTCGTCTCTTCAACTCCGGGAAAATATTTGATAATATTTTTAGGATACCTTAATGATATGTAGTTATAAATTTTCTTACCAAAAATAATGATTTCATCATTTTTTGTTAATTCAGGAGTAATTTTTTTCAAAATTTGATTATTCAGCGCGCCACAAAAACCTAAATTTGAACCAAAAATAATGTACAGATTTTTTTCAGAGCTTGATGCTACTAGCTCTTCAGGTGTTTTGCATAAATTTACCAAAATGTTTTGCATAATATGGTCTAAATTTTCAAAATATTCTTGAGATGACTTAAATTGACGTTTAATTTTGGGAATTTTTGAATTAGCTATCATTTCCATAACGCCAGTAATTTTTTTTATATTTTGAATTTGGATAAATCTTGCGCGAATTCTATTTAATTTAGGCATTTTTTGCTCTCTTTTATAAAAAACCAATTAAAAACTTCGACCTGAATTAAAATTTTCAATCAATTTTGTTATTGAATTTAAAATTAAATTTAAATCGTCAGTTTTTAAATTAACATTATGATCAATTTTTTCTAAAATTGACTTAATTTCAGAATCTGTGTCTAAATATTTAAGAAAAACTGACTTAAAAGATTGCATAGATTCAAGTTGCAACTGATCAATTAGATGTTCTCTAATTAAAATTAACAGCATTATTTGCTGAATTTGGGAAAAATGTTGCTGATTTTCTTGTTTTAAAAGTTCATAAATTTTATTCCCACGATCAAGAATTAACTGGGAACTTGGGCCTAAATCAGATCCAAATTGTGCAAAAGCCTTAAGTTCATTATATTGTGCCAGTTCTAATTTTAATGATGAAGAAGCTCATTTCATTAATTTAGATTGAGCGGCCGAACCTACCCGCGAAACAGAAAGACCTATATCAATTGCCGGTTTTTGTCCTGAATTAAAAAGATTATCGCGAACAAAAATTTGACCGTCGGTGATAGATATCACATTTGTAGGAATATAAGCTGAAATATCGCCAGCTTGAGTTTCAATTATTGGCAAAGCGGTGATTGAACCGCCACCTGTTTCATCGGATAATTGTGATGAACGCTCTAAAAGGTATGAGTGCTGGTAAAAAATATCCCCAGGAAAAGCTTCTCTTCCAGGCGGTCTTCTTAATAAAAGTGAGAGCGTTCTATATGCAATAGCATGTTTTGATAAGTCATCATAAATTATCAAAACATCTTTGCCTTTATGCATTCAATATTCGGCAATTGAAGTTCCAGAATATGGGGCTAAATATTGTAAAGGTGATAATTCGCTAGCTCCGGAGACGACAACTGTTGTGTACTCAAGGGCGCCTTTTTTTTCAAGAAGAGCAACAATTTGGGCTACACTTGAATTTTTTTGGCCAATTGCAACATAAACACAATAGACGTTTTTGCCTTTTTGGTTTAAAATTGTGTCAATAGCGATTGTTGTTTTTCCAGTTTGACGGTCACCAATTATTAGCTCACGTTGCCCTTTTCCGATTGGAACTAGTGAGTCAATTGCTAAAATTCCAGTCTGAAGTCCACGGTCAACACTTTTTCTGTCCATAATTGAAGGTGCATTTGTAAAAATTTCAGATTTTATACTATTATCAAATTCGCCTTTTCCATCAATTGGAAGGCCAAGGGCATTAACAACACGGCCTAAAAGTTGATCGCCAACTGTAATTGAAATGACAGACTTTGTTCTTTTGACAGTTGAGCCTTGAAAAACAGAGTTTTCATTTCCCATAATAACAACACCAATTAAATCTTGCTCAAGATTCAGCGCAATTCCAAAAACACTATTTTCAAATTGAACAAGTTCACCAAATTTTACTTTTTCAATCCCGGAAACAAGCGCAACTCCATCTCCAACAACAATAACTTTTCCAATATCATCATGTTGAATTTTGGATTCGAAATTTTTAATTTCATTTTTAATTATTGCGGTTAAATTTATATCTTTATTCATGTTAAAAAACCTTTAAAATTTATATATTTTTTATAAGTTTTTGCTTGAGTGAGCGCAACTGTGATGAGAGTGAATGTTCAAAAATATGGTTATCAATGCTTATTTTGATTCCAGAAATTAATTTTGGATTTACTTTTGGTCGTAAAACTATTTTTTTATTTAATTTTTGGGAAATTAAGTCTTCAAATTTAGCAATTTCTGATGGTGACAGTGGAAATGCGCTTTGAATTTGACCCCAACTTTGGCCTAAATAAGCATTTGCAAGCTTTATAAATTTAATTAAAATTTGATTATAATGTGAAAAAAGATTGTTTTTGCATATTACTTTAAGAAAATTTATCATATAAGTGTCAATTTTTGAGTCAAAAATTTTTTCTATCAAAGTATATTTTTCACTTTTTGAAATAAAATGTGACGTCAAAATCGAAATTAAAGAAGAATTGGCGCTAACTAAATCAATTATATAAAAACTATCATTTATAAATTGATCTACTTTTTTTTCAGATATTGAAATTTCTAAGAGCGACTCAGAATATCCATAAATATTTTTTACCTGTGGGTGCATTTTTATTCTCTAATATTTTTCTCAGATTTTAGCAAATTTTCTAGATCTAAAATCATTTTTTCGTGTAAGTCTTTGTTGTTTTGCTCTTGATTTATCAAGAATTTTTTACTTATATCAGCAGCAACATTAATAATATTTTCCTGATATTTTTTTACAATTTCTTTTTCATATTCGGTTAAAACTTTTTGACCTTCAGAAATAAGGCGACGAGCTTCTTCGGTGGCTTGTTTTTTAGAGTCTTCGATAAGCTTATTTGCCTCAAGTTGAGATTCATGTTTTAAATCAATGCAATATTGCTTTGTTTCTTCTAAATGATTTTGCGATTGTTTTGCTAATTCTTTAGCTTCATTATTTGATTGAATTGTTGAGTCGATGTGATTTTGGAGAAAATCTTTACGTTGTTTGATATATTTTTTAAGTGGGCGATAGACAAAATAAGTCAAAACCAAAAATAAAACTAAAAAACTAGCAAGTGTTGCAGCAACTACATAAACATTAGGGATTATCCCTTTAAACAATTCGCTTAATGATTGATTAATACTTGGTTGCATTTCTTACAAATTTTTTGGAATTAACCTTGTACGAAAATTAGGATAAAGGCAATTAAAAGCGCGTAAATTGATGATGTTTCTGCAATAGCTGTTCCAATTATTAACACACGAAAAACTTTTTTTTGTGCTTCAGGATTTCTTGCAATAGCATCACAAGCTTTTCCAACAGCATAACCTTGACCGGCACCAACACCGATAACTCCGATCATCGCAAGTCCAGCACCTAAATATGCAAATGCAGTCGCATTTAGTCCTGAATCAGCGGTCTTAGTAGCAGTTTCTTGAAAATTTTGAACAACTTTTTGCGAGAAATTTATAATAGATTCCATTTTTTTTCCTTTTTTTTATAATAAATCTATAATAACTTAATTATTTTGTTTCCAAAATAATTAAGTTTGAACAATGTTCAATGTTTTTTGTTCAGTTTTTTGCTTTTGTGGCGGGTGAATTACTTCCATTCCTCAGTATGAAACAGTTAGAATTACAAAAATAAATGACTGTATCAACGAGCCGATAATATCAAAATAGATAAGAAACGGTGGGAAAATTAATACAACCGGTAAATTAAAATTACCAAAAGCACCTAGCGGGATTTTTTGGTAAAGTCAAAGAACACCTGAATAAATAATTAAAAAGAAAACAGAACCTGAAATTATGTTTCCATACATCCTAAAAGAAAGTGAAATTAATGGAGCCGGTGCCCCTATTATTTTGAGTGGATTTTTTGCAAATTCAAGTATATAATATCTTTTTGCAAAAATTGATCCAACAACAAAAATCCCTAGTCAACTAATTATTGCCAAACTTAGGGTTACTGAAAGTGAAGTAGAAATCGGTTCAAGACCTGCCAATGATAATAAATTACCTAATAAAAAAAAGGTAAAAAGTGAAAAAATGTAAGGTTTTGCTTTATTTACATAACCTTCACCGGAAGACTCAACAAGATCATCAATAAACAAAAAGTATGATTCTGCAAATAAAACTATTGCCGAAGGAGCTTTATCAACTTTTGCTTTTTTTATGTGAAAAAAGATAATAATTGATAAAATTATTACAAAAACTACTAAAATAAAAAGAGTAAATAATTGCGGTTGATTTCAGTGTGAAAAAAAATCCATTTTTACTCCTTTATTTTTTTGCGCTTTGATAATAAAAAATAAATTATAGCACTAATTGGAAAAATTGTATAACCAAAAATAAAAGAAATTATATTTATTGGTCTAAGCAAAAAATCCAAGCTATTTTCAGCAGCTCTTTGAAATGATTTATTAATAAAAAAAATAGCTATCAAAATTCCAGCTTGAAACAAAATTAATATAATATAAACAAAAAAAGCAAAAAATGAAGAGGTTTTTTCTTTATTTTTTGCTTTTTTTGTGATGGCGCTAAAAAATAAGTGTTTTGAAAGCAAAAAGGATGCAACACTAAAAAAAGAGAAAAATCAACCTAAAATTAGTGTGTAATTTCAAATTGCAACCAAAGATAAAATTAGTGCAATTGCTAAAAAAATCTTAAAATAGAAGTAATAAAAATATTTCATTGCTTTAAATGGCCTAATTTTTAAATGATTTTAGCACAACTAATTTTTTCAAACCTATTTTTTTATTTACACTTGCAATAATATTCTTAACTTTTGGACTTGTATTTAACATACTTATATCATAATCAGAAATTTTTGACAAACAAATTCCAAACCCTGATAATAATGAAAAATCATCGATTTTATTTGCAAGTGCAATTAAATTATTGTACAACAAATCATAATTATTTGAAGGTTGAGATAAATCTGTAAAAAAACGGTTTTGTTCTTTGTTTTTTAGCTTAAAATATACTTCAACACGGTTTGCCCCTTTGTTAAACTGGTCTAGTTTAGCGACCAGACTTGGTAAAAATTCTGAAATTAAAAGTAGTGTTTCTGTTTTTGTTGGACTGGCATAAGGCGAAAAAGTGCGAAAATGTGAGACACTTTTAAAATTTTCGGGCTTGTTTGAAACAATATTGTCCCCTGTTGAAGTCAAAGATTGAAAAAATCCATAACGCTGAACACCTAAAACTTGAATAACTTTTTCATTATCAACTCCAGCGTTTACTAGATCACTGATGGTAAAAATTCCAATGTTTTTTAGTTTTTGAGCCGTGGTCATTCCTATTCCAAAAAGTTTTTCGATTTTTTGGGAATAAATAAGCGGTTTGATTTTATCCCTTGAAATAACAGTGATTTTTTCTCGTGTGTGTTTGGCTAAATTTGTGGCCATTTTTGCTAATAATTTATTATGAGAAACGCCGATTGAAATTGGTAATTTAAGTTCTTTTTGCACTTTTTTCTTAATATAGTACAACATTTGGTAAATCGATTTAAATTTTCTAAGATAATCAGTTAAATCCAAAAAACACTCGTCAATTGAGTAAATTTCGATTTTTTTTGTAAAATTTTTAGTAATAAAATCAAAAAATTGCCTTGACAAAAAGCGATAATAAGCCAAATTTGGTTCAATTACAACCAAATTTGGGATCTTTTTTTTAATATATATGGTTTTATCTGTGATTTTGAAGCCTTTTTGCTTGACCTCTTTAGAAATAGAAACAGCCATTGCAAAATCCTCTTTTCGAGAAATAGCAATTGGCTGGCCTTGTAATGTTGGATCAAGTCTAATTTCTGATGAGACAAAAAAAGTATCAATATCAATGTGGGCAATTATTTTTGGCATATGACAAAAATAATTATACTATTATTTTATTTTTTTACAATTTAGCACTAAATATCTTGATATAGGCTAATTTTATAATTTCGATTTAATTTATTCTTTTTATATTTTCAGAGAATTTCTATATAAATTGTTTGCTGATTTTCGTCAATTTTGTACCGAAAATTCAAGGATCCAAATGATACTTTAACTTTTGAAATAATTTCTTTGATAACATTTTCAACTAGTCACTCATCAATATAAACTTTTCCTTGTTTTACTTTTATTGTATCGTAAAAATCATTAGCATAAATATTGGGAAAAACATCGTTTTCTTTGTATTTTGACTCATTTTTGACTTCAAAATCTAATTGTTTTTTTAAAGGTGAAAGTGATTTTTCAACTCTTGAGTTATACAAGTATCAACCTAGAATTCCGCCGCCGACAATAATTCCTGTTGCAAGAAGACCTGATAAAATTTTAGCAGTAATTTGCATCTATTCTTCTAACTGATTTTCTTCATCTTCTTTAAAATTAGTAAAAGAAAGATCTCTGAGCTGCTCGATTGTTAAAAAATTAGTTGCAACATATTTAAAATCTTGATTAGAAATTTTTATTTCATCAGATTTTATAAAAGGAGTTGGATAATTTGTGATTTTCAGACGGTAAATTCCTTTTTTCTTTTCATAGTCAATCAATTTTTTGTGTATTTGTTGCGAAAAACCAACACTGATTTTTTCAAAATCAGAATTAATTGACATTTCAACTTTTGGATTTAAGTATCCTGAAAAATTATAAGGAATAATGAATCCTTGTTGGGAAATTTGTGAATTTCCACTAAAAACAACCCGTTCTTTTGAATCATAAAAGGTGCTTGAAGTTATAAAAATATCCCCAATTATGTATTTTCCCTCGACAATTTCAGGTTTTGTGTTTTTATTATAGATATCTGGGCGAAATTGGAAGGATAAATTTAAAAAATTTTTTGCTGCTGTGGCTGATTTTATTGGCAGATTTGTCAATTTTAAGTCAGAAATATTGATCTGGCGATCGATATTTCCGGCATGAAAAGTCTCAGGATCAACCCCAACTTTGAAAATATTTATATTATGTTTTTCTTGAATAAATTTAACAGGGAAAAAATAAACTGTTTGTTCGTCGATTTTTTCATAAGTTTTAGAAAATTCCTGTGAGGCATCAGCTCCTAAATTTGCCATTTTTATTGATTTTAAGAGTTTAAAGCCAATTCCTTGATTTTGGATAGAATATTCTTTGCGTACATCTGAAAAGTTGCGGATTTTTACCACATTGTCAAGCATCATTTGTTGCTCGTTATGTTTTGTCAAATACATTAAAATATTATCTATTTTTTGAAATTTGTCAGCATTATCCTTACTTTTTTCGCCATCAAGACCTCCAAAAGTAAAAATTGCTTGATTAAATCGCTCGGGCAGTAATTCTAAAACTTTTGGGCCTGCAGGAATTGAATTATTTACTTGAACATAAACATCCACTTTTCCCGGTATTTTTGAAAAAACAGTAACAATTACTGTATATCTGTTTGAAACAATGTCGCGCTCGATTTTTACAAATTGTCTAATTCCATTAGGTGATGAATTTGATGCATAATTAAAAGAAATTTGGCCATAGCTTCTTGCAATTTGAATTTCAGGGCTTTGGCTTGGAATAAGATCTAAATTCATAAACTAAAGATTTAAAATTATAATAAATTGGTCGATTGCTTTGTGCATATTTTTATAATATGTTGATTTAGACCAGTATTTTTTAATTCAGTTACGGTCATTATCGATAAATTCTTTGATTAAAAGCTTGGTATATCTAGGTTCTAAGAGTGAAAGAGCTCTATCAATCGCTGAAATTGGTAAATCATCATTTTTATTTGTAATTCCTAAAGTTTCATAAACTTTTTCTTTTTGTGAATGGAGTTTATTAGTTTTATGGTATAGGAATAAAAAAGCAACTAGTGATTTTTTTTGAACAAATGTCCATTCTGATGGATCTTTTAATTTTTTACGCAATGATCTTGCAGGTTTACGAAAATCATCCATTTTTATATCTCCTGTAAAAATTAAATTAAATTAGCTCAAAAAAATTAATAAAGGTCAAAATATTTTAACTTCATTGAAATTCAAAATTATAAATTTTAACAGTGTCCCCTGATTTTATTCCTAGTTTTAAAAGTTCATTTCACAAGCCGATATTTTTAATTTTCGAGTTAAATCTAAAAATATTTTCCTGAGAATTTAATGGTATTTTATTAACTATTTTTTTAATTAACTCACCAGTGACCTCGTAAAATCCTGGAAATTTATTAGTAATTAAAAATGGTGCCTCAAGATTATATTCAACAAAATCTTCCTTTTCTTCTGTTTGTTCAATATTTTCGGTTTGATTTGCTTGCAAAATAAGTTCAAACATTTTTCTCTTTATATTTTGAATTTCAGCACTGTTATTTGAAATCAAACTGGCTTCAATTACGGGAATTTCGGGAAATTCTTGTTGGAAAAGCTCAAAATTTTTTTTAAAACTGGGTAAATCAGATTTATTTGCTATTATTATTTGGTTTAGTTTTAGTAATTTTTGGCTAAAATTAGCTAGCTCGGCGTTAATACTTTTAAAATCATCAATCGGGTTTTTTTCTTGGCTACCAAAGTCAATCACATGAGCAATTGCACGGCAACGTTCGATATGCTTTAAAAAAACAATTCCCATTCCTTTTCCCAAACTTGCTCCTGAAATTAAACCAGGTAAATCTGCAACAACAAATGAATCATTGTAAGATTTGACCATGCCAAGTTGCGGAACAATTGTTGTAAATTCATAGTTAGCAATTTTGGGTTTAGAGTTAGAAATTAATGATAAAAGTGTCGATTTTCCGGCATTTGGTTTACCGACTAGGCCAATATCAGCCATGACTTTGAGTTCAAGTTGAAGAACTAATTTTTGACCTTCTTCACCGTTTTCAGATATTCGGGGCGCTTTATTTCTTGAATTCTTAAAACGGGTGTTGCCCTGACCGCCTTTGCCGCCACGGGCAATCAAATATTTTTTTTGAGTAACTACATCACAAATCAAAGTGTTTTTTGAAAACACTTGTGTTCCAAGGGGAACTTTTACAAAAATATCCTTGCCATTAGCTCCGGTCCTATTTTTTGATCTACCATTTTCACCCTTATTTCCAAAAATTTTTTTAGTTTGATAAAACGGAAATAACGAATTTAGACCAGAATCTCCAATAAAATAAATAGAACCTCCATTACCACCATCTCCGCCATCTGGTCCACCTTTGTCAACATGAGCCTCTCTGCGAAATGATATTACCCCATCGCCACCCCTACCTGCTTGAATTTCGATTGAAACTTGATCAATAAATCTCATTTTATTCCTTTCATAATTTATATTGTTGGTATAAATTATCTAATTTTTCCATGTAAGGGGTGTCGTCAAAGTATTTAGTTTCTTGTGCATTTACTCATAAAATTATAAGGTAAAGAACGAAAATTCTGTGTAATAATATTAATTTATAATTTAGTTTTCCATAGAAATTAAGAAAAATTTTTTCCTGATCATCATCTAACCTTGCAGATTCTATAAAATATGCAAGATCAAAATGTATGTCGCCTTGTGATGCATATTCTCAATCTAAAAAGTAAATTTTTTTGTCTTTTTCAATCATGTTCATTAATCACAAGTCATTATGAAGTGGTTTGGTTTTGTCCATATTTACCAGAATTTCGTTGATAAATGGGTTATATTTTTCAATTGTAGGGTTTTTTATCCCTTTTTCAGCTAGAATTTTTAAATATTGTTCTACCCGAAATGCATGGTTAGATGGCGGAAAAACTAAATTTGAATTATGAATTTCCCTTAATTGATAAGCGATTTTTTGAAGCGATTCAGTGGTAATTTCGACATTAGATCCTTCAATTCATTCTCAAATAATCTGTTCTTTTGAATCAAATATTAGTTTTGGAACAAAATCAAAATTTGATAAAATTGAATAATCAATTTGATGGTTCATTCCATTATAAACTTTTTCTTGAATAAATTGTGAATCCTTGCGAAAAGATTTATTAGTAAAACCAATGGAAATTTTTTTCATGCTATAAATTTTATTAGATTTTTAGGATTTTAAGCTAATAATTCTTGCTAGGACAAAAATAAATGTTTGTTTATTCCGCCCTAGCGTAATATTTTAAGAAAAACTGCTAATTTTTTCTTAAAATAGGAAAATTGGTCGATTTTTCCTACTTTTGAGGTTTTTTTACAAAAAAAATTAACTTAAAATAAGAAAAAACAAGAAAATTATTTAACCCAATATTTAAAAAGGACAAAAATGACTGAAATTAACGACAAATCACTATTAAAACAAGCTCTAAGTGATATTAAGAAAAAATTTGGAAATGAATCTATCATGGTTTTAGGTGAAAAACCACCGATTGACACTGAAGTTTTTTCCTCTGGAAGTATGGCCATTGATATGGCTCTGGGAATTGGCGGATTCCCAAAAGGTAGAATTATTGAAATTTATGGCCCTGAATCATCAGGAAAAACAACTATTACTTTGCACGCGATTGCCGAAGTTCAAAAGCGCGGCGGAATTGCTGCCTTTATTGACGCTGAGCACTCAATTGATTCTCAATATGCAAAAAATTTAGGAATTGATATTGATAATTTAATTCTTTCTCAGCCAGATTCAGGTGAACAAGCTCTTGATATTGTCGATACATTAGCAAAAACAAAAGCTATTGACTTGATTGTTGTAGACTCGGTTGCCGCTTTAGTGCCAATGGCCGAACTGCAAGGTGAAATGAAGGACCAAGTAATTGGGGCTCAAGCACGACTTATGTCAAAAGCGCTTCGAAAAATAACTGCATCATTAAATAAAAACGGTACAACAGTTATTTTTATTAATCAAATTCGTGAAAAAGTAGGAGTAATTTTTGGAAATCCAGAAACAACTCCAGGTGGAAGAGGGCTAAAATTTTATGCTTCAATTCGTCTTGATGTTAGAAAAGTCCAACAAATTTCAACAGGAAATGATATAACAGGGCATAGCGTAAAAATAAAAGTTGTTAAAAATAAGCTTGCAATTCCATTTAAAACAGCTTTAGTTGAAATTGTTTTTGCAAAAGGTATTTCAAAATCAGCAGAACTTATTCATTTAGGGGAAGAATTAGGTATCCTTACCAGAAAAGGATCATGATTTGCATATAATGGCGAAAATATTGCTCAAGGAAAAATGAATTTGAAGCTGTTACTTGAAAATAATGAAAAATTATTTAATGAAATAAAGGAGCAAATTACTGAAAAACTTAACGAAAATCAAAAGGAAAGTTCAGAAATATAGTAAAATTATACCATAATGTTCAAAAGAGCAAAATGGATTTTTTACTATTTTTTTTTATTAATTTTCCTTGCGGGTTTTAGCGGAACTATTTACATAATTTATGTTTTTCTGTCTAGAAATCTTGATTGAATCGCGATTTTAACACTTGTTTCAGTTTATAGTTCTACCTCGCTTTTTAATTTATTTATTTTGCTACAAAGAAGAAGACATGAAGCAAAAATTTCATGGCTGATTGCTTGTTCTATTTTGCCAATAATTGGCCCAATTGCTTATATTTTTTTAGGGCGAAAATACTCAAATCACCAAAATGTTAAGCATTATTTTTCACAATATCAGTATTTTATTGGTTCAAGTAAAACTGATGAAAAGTTGTTAGAAAAAATCCCTAAAACTGACCGAGATTTATTGGTTTATTCAAGTAAATATTTTTTATCTCCTGTTCAAAAATTTACCGGCGATTTAATTGTTGATGGTCATAGTTTTTTTGAAAAACTTTTTAACGACATTCAAAAGGCAAAAAAATTCATTTTTATTGATATTTATATTGTAAAAAACGACTTTATTTGAAAAAAATTAAAAAGATTGCTAATCAATAAACGTAAACAAGGTGTAAAAGTTAAGATTATCGTCGATTCTTTTGGGACTTATTACATAAAAACTCGTCAATGGCTTGAATTAAGAAGTCAAAAAATTGAAGTTCTTTTGTTTAATGCCTTCAAAGTTCCTTTTATTTCAGGGCAAAGTTTTTATAGAAACCACCGAAAAGTTTTTCTAATTGATGGAAAAATTGTATATACTGGTGGAAATAATATTGCTGAAGAATACTCAGGTTTTGACAAAAATTTTGGCTATTGAATGGATTTAAATCTTCGACTTGAAGGTGAAATTGTCGAAACTTATTGCCGAAATTTCCTATTTCACTGGTCAAAGTGAGGCAAAAAAAATATTTCTAAATCCGAAATTAATAATTTTTGTAAACTTGAAGAAAGTAGCAACCAATCTACTAAAATAAAAAATTTAGGGGTTGTTATTCAAAATGGACCAAATTTGCCTGACTCATTGATTGAAGGTTTTATTTTAAAAAGTATTTATTCGGCCAAAAAAAATATTAAGCTTTTTTCGCCATATTTTGTGCCTACACAAAAAATTATCGACGCACTTAAGGACGTTTTACTTGCAAAAATAGAGGTAGAAATTTTTATACCAGGCAGAAATGACATTTTATTGATCAAAACTTTTAATCACTATTTTGCATACAAACTGTTTAAAAAAGGTGCTAAAATTTACTTTTTTAAGGAAATCTTTTTTCACGGAAAAGCAATAATTATTGACGATAATATTGGAATGGTCGGGACATCGAATTTAGATGCTAGATCTTTATTTTTCCAATATGAAACCAATTTATTTTTTAAAGGTAAAATTTTAAACAAGCTTTTAAATCACATCGACTTACTTAAAAAACAAAATATTATTGTTGAAGTAAAAGAATTTAATAAAATTTCTAATTTTTTTAAGTTTTTAATTTTCTTTTTGAAAACTTTGGCTTAGAAATTTGCTTTTTTATAGTATAATTTAACTTATTTTTGGTTGTTAGTCATGTTAAAAACAGTTTTAGTTATTTTTATTGCGATTTTTGGTTTCCTGATTGTTTTAGTTTCGCTAATTATGTCACCACATTCAAACTCATTCTCAGGAGCGCTAATCGGTTCGAGTGATTTGGATTTATTCCAAGTATCAAAAGAACGTGGTATCAAAAAGTTCACAAAATGAGCAATGTTTATATTGGGCTTTATTTTTTTAGCTCTGTCGTTAATAATTAGGTTGTTGTAAAATTCATGGAAATTATATCTCAAGAAAAACTCAAAAATTTTCTTAAAAACGAAAAGACTTTTATTGAAATTGTTAGAAAATTTAACGTGCCTTTTGACTTAAATCAACATTTGACGCATCAAATAAGCACTTTAATTGAAAATTTCCAGGTTTTCAAAACTCTGGAAGGTAAATATTATTGACCTAAATTTATAGAAACTCGGGTTGGTATTTTTCGTGCTACCCAATCCTCGTTTGGTTTTGTTGAAGATAAACAAAATCCAGCCCAAAAAAATAATATTTTTATACCCGGAAGATTTACTGCAAATGCTCTTGAGGGCGATGAAGTCAAAATTAATATTTATGTTGACAGATTCAAAAGTGATCAATTTTTCGGTGTTGTTACTAAAATTATTCAGCGAAACACTAAGTTTTTAATTGGAAAAGTTGTTAAAAACGATAAATTTTGAGATTTTGAGCCTATTAATTTTAAGGGGAATTTTTTCTTTCGCTGAAATTCAACTCAAGATCTAGAAATCAATAATTTTTATAAAGTAAAAATTATTGATTACCAAAAAAATGTGCTAAAATTGGATGTTATTCAAAAAATTGGACACAAATCAGAGCCTTTTTTACATGTAAAAATTCCTATAATTGAATCAGAAATTACTGACACATTTAGCCCAGAAGTTCTGGCTGAATCTTCAAAAATTGAACAAGAAATAAAAAATATCGAGAAAAATAGAATAGATTTACGAAATGAACTTGTGGTAACAATCGATGGTGATGATACAAAAGACTTTGATGATGCCATTTCCATTGAACAAACAAAAGAGGGAAATTTTCTCTTAAAAGTTCATATTGCAGACGTAGCTCATTATGTGAAACAAGATTCGGCAATCGATATTGAAGCCCAAAAAAGGGGAACTTCAATTTATTTGCCTCACATGGTAATTCCTATGCTGCCTGAAGAATTATCAAACGGAATTTGCTCTTTGATGCCTAATGTCGACAGATTTACTATCACAATGGAATCTCTTATAAATAAAAAAGGTGAAAATTTATACATTAAAATTTACCCTTCTGTAATTAATTCAAAATGGCGTCTAACTTATGAAAAAGTAAATAATTTTTTTGCTGGTTCATTTTCATTTGGTGATACAAATTTAGAGAATATGTTAAAAAAGTGTTTGAATTTAAACACTATTTTGTCAAATTTTAAAAAAAAACAAGGCTATATTGACCTTGCGCTTGATGAAGTTAAAATTATTTTAGACCAAGAAGGATATACACAATCCCTAAAACTAAAACGAAGAGGAATTTCTGAAGAATTAATTGAAAATTTTATGATTAGGGCAAATGAAAATGTTTCGGAATTTTTAACTAAGAAAAAAATTCCGATTTTATACCGGATTCATGCAACCCCTGATCCTGAAAAAATAACAATTTTTAATCAAGTTATTAAATCTTTAGGCATACAACACAGCTTAAAATTAAATCCTAGTTCTAAAGAGTTTGCACATAAAATTAATCAAATAAAACTAGAAAATAATGACAATTTTCTTAAATATTCAATTTTAAGAACGATGCAAAAAGCAATTTATAGCACTGAAAACGAAGGGCATTTTGGTCTTGCAGCTACTTTTTATAGTCATTTTACTAGCCCTATCCGTCGTTATCCTGATTTGTTATTGCATAGAATTATTCATAACTTTTTGTTTCAAAAGAATGATGACATTGAAGGTTATAAGGAAATTTTGGAAAAAAATTCCTATACAACAAGCGAATTAGAACAAAAAGCATTTAATTTAGAGAGAAAAATTATAAATATAAAAAAAGCTGAATATGTCCAAAATTTGATTGGAAAATCCTTTAGAGCACAAATAACTTCTATTATTAAATCCGGATTTTTTGTTGAAATTGACGGAATGTTTGACGCCTTAATAATTAATAAAACTCTTCCTGATAGCGAAAATGATCCTTATGTGTTAGCAGAAGATAATTTTTGTTTATACAATAAAAAACATAGATTTAAATTAGGCGAATTTATCGATGTTAAAATTGAAAGCGTCAATATTTGAGACGGAAAAATTAGTGCTATTTTAACCAATTATTAGTCTTATTTGTAAAAAATGCTGTAAATTACAGCGTTTTTTTAATTTCACGAGTTTCACAGTTTGATGAGACAATTTTAAAAAAGCAAAATTACAAAATATTTAAACTACCTTTTTTAGCTAAAACACTCACAAAAATCATAAAAAATACAACTACTATTTAAACTCAATGCAAATAGAAAACTCGTTTTTATTTGCAGCGAGCCTAAAAAAACATATGAAGTTTTGAAAGAACAATAACCAAAAGCCCTAAATTTATAGATTTCTAAACGGGTAAATTTAAGGCATTCCATTATATTTAAAAACATAATGGATAATTCGCATTTTCTGATTTTTTAGCCAAAGAACATAAGTAATTCCCCTTAATTCAATACAAAATTTATTAATTATTCTTAAGTGATGCTAATTATAACATAACTTTATTTTTGGCCAAGCATTTTTTTTTTTTTTTTTTGCAAAGACTTAATTTCAAAATAATAAAAATTGAGCTTTTAGTGTCAAAAAACCCGGATTTGCGGGTATTTTTTCATGTTTAGATTCACTAAAAAGTGAATTTTTACCACCAAACCACCAGACTCAGCTATTTTAACAAATTATTAGTCTTATTTGCAAAAAAAATGCTGTAAATTAAACTAGGACAAAGAAAAGTAACACTAAGGTGTTGGCTTTTTTTGTCCGATTTTAGGAGGAGGCTAACACCAAAAGTGTTAGTTTTTTTAAATTTTCAAATGCAACAAAAAGGAGAATACTAATGTCAAGACACTTTAAAAAAGACGAGTTTGATATGATTTATAAAATTTACAATGAATTTGGATTAAAAAAAACAATAAATTATATAAATGATATTTCGCCAGATACAAATTTTATAACCAGAGATCAACTAGTTCGAAGAATCAAAAAAATTATTAGATGCTATAATAATGGTATGCAAGACCAATTATTAGATAAAAAGGGTGCGAGGAGAAAGCCAGGGAGTGGCAAACCTAAAAAACAAATTGAACCCGATTGAAACGAATTTACAAAAGAAGAATTAATAGAAATAGCTAAGAGATATTACGAAACCAACAAAGATAAATCAAAATCAGGAAAACTTAGTGAAGCCAAAACGCTAAATATTCCCTACAGCAAATCTGCAAAAATTTTTAATGTATGCAGACAAGCAGTGGCAAAATCTAAAACTAGAGTTATAAAAGTAAAGGAGCACAAAAATGACGCAATAATTAAAAAATCCTTTCTTGATAACAAAGGTAGATATGGTCGCTTAAGGTTGAGTGCTTATATTTATATAAAATATAATATTTACATTAACCCTCGAAGTCTTGGAAGACATTTAAAAAGATTGAATTTAGTATGCAAAATTAGAAAAAAAAGAAGAAAGAGCGAAATTAAGAACACCAAATTCGCACTGCCGGATATTGTTAAACGCGACTACAATGATAAATTAAATAGAAATATTTTTGCTACTGATGTTACATATATAAAAGCTCCTAGAGATGTTAAGGAAAACCATGTATTTTTGTCTGTAATAATTGAGCATAAAACTAAAAAAATCAGAGATTTTAAATTATCTGTAAGCAATGATTTTAATTTAGTTATGGATAATATAAAAACATTTAGGTCTATTGATAAAGATTTTGTTATTCATTCAGACCATGGATTTCAATACACTTCAAAAGTCTATATTGACAAAATAAATAAAATGGGAGGAACTGTTTCGTTGTCTCGCATAGGAAATTCTTTGGATAATAGGGAGGCTGAATACTGATTTTCAATTATAAAAAGTGAATGCTTAAACGAGTTAAACTACAGTAAAATAACTTTTGAAGATCTGAAAAAAATAATTGCAGATTATATATTTTGATACAACAATTATAGAATTCAATCGATTTTAAATTGAAAAACACCACAGCAATATGCTATGATGTTATAATAATATTAAACTGTTACTTTTCTTTGTCCTAGTTTAAATTACAGCGTTTTTTTAATTTTTACTTTTTTTTCTAAAGATTTTATTTTTCAGTTTTTTTGAAATTCAAGGTTGAGCATGATCATAAAGAGAGACAATAAAAATTCCAATGGGACCAACAAAAATAAAAATATCTGCAAAATTAAATGTCCCACTTGACCTTACAAATGGCAAAAAAAGTAAATCTTTTACTTGATTATCATCCAAAATTCGGTCAATTTCGTTACCTCAATTCCCACCTAATAATATGGCCATAAAAACTGTAAGCGAATATTTTTTTGAAAAAGGAATCAAAATCAAAAGTATCAAACTTAATAAAAAGGCAAAAATATGAATGCCTGTAAAACCAATAAATTTATTAATTCCCGAAGTTACACCTTGATGCAAAAGTGGACGAAAACCAATAAAACCTCATGAAATAATTTTGACGAAGCCTTTATCGGTTGATTCTCTATACTCTTCTGGGGTAAAAATTAAATTTTTTGTTAGTTGATCAATTAATAAGGCAACTAAAATAACCAAAAAAGCAATCAAAATGTTTATTAATAAGCGTTTTTTGCCGATTTTAATATATTTTGAATTAATATATTTAATAACGAGGTTAATTTTTGTTTTCATTCAAAACCTCAAAACAACGGTCACAAACATCTTGAATTGTTTCAAAATGGTTCCAACATCTTGGACATTTAGGTCAATTAAGATTATAAATGCTTATTTTGTCCTTAAATTCGACTTTTGCAACCATTAATAATTTCACAAGATCAAGTGATTTTAGAAAATTTGAGGAATTAGAATCTAAAACAACAGCAATTTCATTTGAACGATTTATTTCTTTTGATTGAATTTTTTGCTCGATTAGTTGATAAACTGAATCTTTAACATCAAAAAATTCAGTTCATTTTTCGTCTAATTTTGGATCAAAATTAGACTTTTTAAAGAAATTTTCCAAGTGGATTGATGTTTGCTTTTCACTTTTTTGAACAAATTGATAAATTTCTTCAGCTGTTGTTGGCATAATTGGCGCAATTGCTATATTTAAAACCAATAAAAGTTCATAAAAAACGTATTGAATTGAGCGTCTTTTTGCTGAATTTTTTGAATCAGCATACAAAATATCCTTAACAATTGACAGATAAAAATTAGAAAATTCAATTATAAAATTATTAATTATTTTTACAACACGGACAAAGCGATATTCATCATAATACTGAATTATTTCGTTTTTTAGCTTTTGAATTTTATTATATATAAATAGGTCAACTTCTTGTAATTCATATTGTTTTGGTTCAAAATCTGCTAAATTTGTGATTAAAAATCGAACTGTGTTACGAATTTTACGGTAAATTTCAACATTTTGTTCAAAAATTGACTCTGAATAAACAATGTCGTTATAATATTCGCTATTTGCAACTCAAAGTCGAAAAATATCACAGCCGTACTTATTCAAAATTACAAGCGGATCAACTCCATTTCCTCTTGATTTTGACATTTTGTTTCCTTTTGAATCAACCACAAAACCGTGAGACAATAATTTTTTATAAGGTGAAAAGCCGAAATATATCACTGAATTTATTAAAGATGAATTAAATCAGCCGCGATATTGGTCAGATCCTTCTAAATAAATATCAAAAGGAGGTTTTTCGTTGTTAATATTTGCGGCCAGAAAACTAACTCCTGAATCAAATCAGACATCCAAAATATCGTTTTCTTTTGTTCAGCCTAAATTTTGATATTTAGGAGGCAAAAGTTCGTCAGCTGTTTTTTGGTATCATATTGAAGAACCAAATTCTTGAACTTGTGAAATTATATGGTCAAAAATTTCTGGCTTATCTAAAACAGGATTTTTATTTTTGTCATAAAAAATAATCAGCGGGATTCCTCAACTTCTCTGGCGTGAAATTAGTCAGTCTTTTCTGTCAATTATCATTTTTGTTAAGCGGTTTTTGAGTCATTTTTCAGGAAATTCAATTTCATTTATCGCTGTTTCAAGCTCTTTTTTAATTTTTTCAACAGAAACAAATCACTGAGGTGTACCACGATAAATTACGGGTTTTAATGTTCGTCAATCATGAGGGAATGAGTGGGTGATAAAATTTAATTTTAAAAGTGACTGTTTTTCTTTGAGATATTCGCTTATTGATTTATTTGCTGAATCATAAAATTGACCAGAAAATTGTCCTGCTTTTTCATTAAATTTTCCATCATCTTCAACGTGCATAACCATTTCCAGGTTATTTTCTCGACCAATCCAGTAGTCATCTTCCCCAAAAAGTGGCGCAAGATGAACAAGACCTGAACCAGCATCCAAAGTAACATGGTGGCCTGAAACTATAGGGCAAACTTTGTCAAAAATAGGGTGAAAATACTCGATATTTACAAGGTTTTTCCCTAAAAATGTGTCAATAATTTCATAAGAATCTCAGTCAAAACTTGAGGCTAAAGTTTGTAATAATTTTTCTGCTAAAATGTAAAAATTTGATCCAACTTTTACTCTAACATAGTCAAAATTTAGCCCAACAGCAACTCCTGCATTTGCAATTAGTGTCCAAGGGGTCGTTGTTCAAATAATGATTTTATCGCCACTTTTTACAAAATTGTTGCCATTTTTAAGCTCAAAAGCAACAAAAATGGAAGGAGAACGGTGATTGAGATATTCAATTTCGGCCTCAGCTAGGGCGCTTTGACTTGAAGGAGATCAATAAATTGGCTTTAAAGCACGATAAATTAGACCTTTTTCAGCGATTTTTTTAAATAATTTGAGTTGCTTGGCTTCATAAGCGGGGTCATTTGTTTGATAAATTTGGCTAAAATCTGTTAATAAATTCAGTTTTTCAAACTGTTTTTTTTGAACTAAAATTTGTGAATTAGCAAAATCATTGGCTTTTTGGCGAATTTCTAGTGTTGATTTTGTGTCAATTTGGTTAATAATTTTATTTTCAATTGGAAGACCGTGAGTATCTCAACCTGGGACAAAAGGTGAATAAAAACCAGACATTGATTTATATCGAACTATTATATCTTTTAAAACTTTATTAAGAGCATGGCCAATATGAATGTCACCATTTGCATAAGGAGGTCCGTCATGAAGAATAAATCTTGGATTATTAATATTTTTTTTTAAAAGTTTTTGGTAAATGTCTTCATTTTTTCAAAATTCAGTAAAAAATTTGTCCTTTTGAGGCAAATTAGCTTTCATTGAAAAATCTGTGGAAAATATATTGAGCGAATTTTTATAGAAATTTTTATCCATTGTTTATTCCTTTTCAATCTTTTCAAGAATTAAATTTATGTCAATTTCACTTATTTCTTGAAGTTTAGTCTTTAAAATCTTACTAGAATTTGCTTGATTTTGTTCAATAAAATTTGGTAAATTTTCGTTATTTTTATCAGTTGTTAAAAATAATTTATAATTTTTTTTAGGATTAGGGTCAAAATTAATAAATTTTTGGACTGGAACAACTTTTAAAGTGGTGTCAAAATCGAAAACTTGCAAATTTTCACTATAAATTTCGACACTTTTTGGAATTATAGAAAAATCAAGCTTTGAATCAAAGCTTTTGGGAGCAATTGTTCTGTTACCAAAATGAAGTTTTTCTGATGCAATTTTTTCAAAACGCGAATAATTATCAATAACCGCGATTTCTTCAGAAGAATTAACTAAAACAGATGCAACAATTTTTTCATTTTTTTGAAGTTTTAAAATTTTTACACCTGAGGAAATACGTCCATAAATTGGAACATCTGAAACGCTTATTTTCAGTGCGCGATTTTGCGACGTGATTAAGACGATATTTTTTAATTTATTTTCTAAAAAAATGCTAATTAATTCGTCACCTTCTTTAGGTTTAAAACAATTTATCATATTATTTGGCCTAATTTTTGCTATTTCTTTTAGTTGCATTCTTTTTGCATAACCTAATTTAGTTATAAAAAGCAAAAAATGATTAGAATCTAGGTCATCAACAAAAAAAGAATTAATTAATTCGTGATCATTTTTAAGGCCAAGAGAAATTTTTAAGTTATTTGGATTATTTTTTAGAGTTAACTCTTCGAGTTGATGAGTTAACAACATCCCAACATCACCTTTATTTGTTAAAAAAAGTCCTTTTTGACGTTGATTTATTTTACCTTGAAAAATAAAAAAATCTTCTGAAGGTAACTGAATTTTTTCAATTTCCTCGACTGCATGATTTTTTATGTTCATTTTTTTAAAAAGGCCGCTCTTAGAAACTCAAAAATAAAACTGTTCATCCTTAATTAAATCTTGATGGTTAATTTTTACTTGCAATTCTTTGTCAACTATTTTAGTTTTTCTTGGAGAACCATAAATCTTAGCAAAATTTTCTAGCATAGAAATTAAATGAAGGTCAAATTCTTCTTTATTTTCAATAAGTTTTTTAAATTGATCAATGCTTTGGGCTAAAGTTTTAGACTCATTTAAAAATGACTGCTGTTCAATTTTAGATAATCTATACAAACGCATCGAAGCAATTGCTTCGGCTTGAACTTCGGTAAAATTTAAATATTTAACTAAATCAGCAATTACGCCGGCTTTTGAATTATCAGATTTACGAATAATTTCAATTACTTCATTAGTTATATCGGCAACTTTTAAAAAACCTTCTATAATTTCAAGCCTTTTTTTGCTTTTAAAAAGTTCATAATTAAATTCACCTAGTTTAACTTTTCTTAAATGCTCAAGAAAATAAGCAATCATTTCTTTAATTGAAAGTAATTTTGGTGAATTATTGCAAATTGCTACTGAATTATAGGAATAATAAATTTGCATATCTGTTTTTTGCAGCAAATAATTAAGAATTAATTCAGCGTTTGCATCTTTTTCAAGTTCGACAAAAATAAGTACGCCATTTTGATCAGATTGGTCAATTACCTCTTTAATTCCGCTAATTTTTTCTTCAAATCGAATTGTATCAATTTGCTGAATCAAGTTAGCCTTTGAAATTCCAAAAGGAATAGAAGAAATTTCGATCACTTTTTGCTTGTTTTTTTCAGAAATTTTGTATGATGATGAAATTTGGATTTTTCCTTTTCCGGTTTCAAAAGCATCTAAAATTCCGGCTTTTCCATAAACTATTCCGCCAGTGGGAAAATCAGGACCTAAAATAACTTTTGAAATTTGGGCGTTTGTAATTAAAGGATTTTTGATCATTAAAATTACAGCTTGGATTACTTCAACTAAATTATGAGGAGGTATTTCTGTTGCAAAACCACTTGCAATTCCGATTGCCCCGTTAATTAGCAAGTTAGGAAAAATTGCTGGTAAAACTGTGGGCTCTTTTTCGCTGTCATCAAAATTAGGATAGAAATTTACGACATTTTTTGACAATAATTCAAGTAAATGTTCACTAATTTGGGCTAGTCTAACTTCGGTATACCTCATTGCAGCAGGGGGATCATCATCAATTGAGCCTTTATTTCCGTGCATTTCTACAAGTGGAATGTTAATTTTTCACTCTTGAGACAGCCGGACTAGCGCATCATAAATTGATGAATCTCCGTGAGGGTGAAATTTACCAATTACATCTCCAACAACTCTGGCTGATTTTTTGTAATTTTTAGTATTTTTTAGACCAAGCTGTCACATTGAATAAAGAATTCTTCTCTGAACAGGTTTTAGTCCATCCCGAACATCTGGAATTGCTCTGTTTTGAATTATATATTTTGAGTAGCGCGTAAATTTTTCAGCCAAAATTTGATCTAACTTGGAGTTAATGATTAAATCGAAATTTTTACTCATAGACTGACTCCTTTAAATTGTCAATAAAACTATCTTCAAGTGAAAAGTCAACATTTTCTTGAATTCAATTTTTACGCAAATCAGCTCTTTCTCCCATTAAAATGCGGAAATTTTCCTCAACTTTTTCAAGGTCTTCAATAAAAACTTTTTCTAAAATTCGTTTTTCAGGATCCATTGTTGTTTGTCAAAGTTGGGATGCATTCATTTCACCAAGACCTTTATAACGTTGAATTTGAGCATTAGGATGTTTTTTTACATATTCATGGAATTCTTTTTCATCTCAAATATAAATGTCTTTCTTATTTTTTTCACTAATTCGGTACAAAGGCGGTTGGGCAATATAAACAAAACCATTTTCAATTAAAGGACGCATATGATAAAACAAAAAGGTTAAAATTAAAATTTGAATGTGAGCACCGTCATTGTCAGCATCGGTCATAATAATGATTTTGCCATAATTTAAGTTTTTAAGGTTAAAATTCTGACCAATTCCAGTTCCTAAAGCGCTAATAATGGCAATAATTTCTTCATTTTTTAAAACTTCGATCAGTCTAGTTTTTTGTGAATTTACAATTTTACCTTTGAGCGGTAAAATTGCTTGAAATTCACGATTTCGCGCAAGTTTTGCTGAACCACCAGCTGACTCACCTTCAACTAAAAAAAGCTCGCGATTCATAGCTTTTTTTGAATTTGCGGGAGTTAATTTTCCTGACAAAATCCGTTTTTCTTTGGCTACAGACTTAGAAATTTTTGTTTCTGTTAGACTTAATTTTAACTTTTCTTTTTGCTGATAAATATTTAGTAAAAAAGTGATAATTTTTTGAGCAGTTTCTTTATTTTGAATAAAAAAGGACATCAAATTTCTAAAAACGACCTCTTCAGTGACTGTTTTTGCCAAGACTGTTGCTAATTTATTTTTAGTTTGACCGACAAACTCCAAAATTGGCTCAGGAATTCGCAGCGATAAAATTAAGGAAAGACCAACTTTTACATCATTAAAGTCAAAAATTTGCTTATTTTTCAGCAAATTATTTTGTTGACCATAAGTATTAATCGCTTTTACAATTCCAACTTTTAGGCCATTTTCATGACTTCCGCCTAAATTTGTTTTTACGTTATTAACAAATGAGATAATATTTTCCTGTTGAGAATCAACATACTGAAATGCAAATTCTACTATGATTTCTTGACTTTTTTCTTTAAAAGCGATAATTTTGTCATGAATTTTTTGGTTATCTTTGTTTAAAAATTCAACAAAATTTTCAATTCCTTTACTAAACTGAAAAGTTTTTTCAATACCGTTTTTTAGATCGACAAAATCGATTTTTAAATTTTTAACTAAAAAACAAGTTTCCTGCAACCTTGAAATTATCATTTCAGGATCATATTCTTTGTGAGAAAAAAATGAAAAATCAGGCAAAAATACTATTTTTGTACCACTAATTTTGCTAGGACCTAATTCTTGGGTTCTATTTTCAATTTTTCCACCGTTAATAAAAGATGTATAAAACAATTTTTGATTACGAGAAACAAAAACTTCCATTTTTTTCGATAATGCATTTACGACTGATGAGCCAACTCCGTGGAGTCCGCCGGCGGTTTTATAAATTTCATCAGAAAATTTAGCTCCTGAATGAAGTTCTGTAAAAACTAATTCAACACCAGTTTTACCGGTCTTTTTGTGAATTTCAGTTGGAATTCCGCGACCATTGTCGCTAATTTCAACCGAATTGTCAGCATTTATTACCACTTTAATTTCATTTGCAAAACCAGCAATTACCTCATCAACTGCATTGTCAAAAATTTCTCAGATTAATTGATGAAGTCCGTTAATGTCTGTTGAACCTATATACATTCCAGGTCGTTTTTTTACAGCTTCAAGCCCTTTTAAAAGTTTAAGTTTCTCAACTGAATAAGTCATATAAGCCTTTCTGGGTTTTATACTAAAAATTTTATACAAAAATAAAATAATAATTGAAATTTTAAAGTAAACTAGTAAGAAAGTGGTAAAATTTACTATAAAAAAAATTTAGTCAGTTTTTTTAAAAAATTAGACTAATGAAATGAGGAAAAAAATGAAAAAAATTGCAATTAATGGCTTTGGAAGAATCGGTAGATTAGCACTTCGCCAACTTCTAGATCTTAAAGATGAAAATTTAGAGGTTGTTGCAATTAATGATCTGACTGATGCATCTGTCTTAGCTCACCTTTTTAAATACGACTCTGCCCAAGGAAGATTTTCTGGAACTGTTAGCGTTTTAAAAGAAGATGACAAGAATTATCTTGTAATCAATGACAAAAAAATTCGCGTTTTTTCAGAAAAAGACCCTGAAATGTTGCCTTGAGGAGAACTAGAAATTGATTTAGTTCTTGAATGTACAGGGCGTTATGCATCAAAAGCTGGGGCTACTTTACACCTTAATGCTGGTGCAAAAAAAGTTCTAGTTTCTGCTCCTGCTGGAAGTGATGTAAAAACTATCGTTCACAATGTAAACTGCCACACTGTTGATGAAAATGATAAAATTTTATCTTCTGCATCATGTACAACTAATGCGCTTGCTCCACTTGTAAATGCGCTTGAAAAAGAATTTGGAATAAGCCATGGATTTATGACAACAGTTCATGCTTATACTGCCGACCAAAGAATTCAAGATGCACCACATAAAGATCTAAGAAGAGCACGTGCTGCTGCTGTTAACTTAGTACCTTCTTCAACTGGTGCTGCAAAAGCAATTGGTCTTGTTGTTCCTTCCTTAACTGGAAAATTAGACGGAATTGCTATAAGAGTGCCGGTAATTACAGGTTCTTTTGTTGACTTAAGTGTTGAATTAAAATCATCACCTTCTATTGAAGAACTTAATAAAGCTATTAAAAAATACGAAAGCGAATCCTTTTATTATTGCGACGAACCTATTGTTTCTAGCGACATTATCGGGGACACACATGGTTCAATTTTTGATGCAACCTTAACAAAATTTGTTGAAGTTGATGGTAAAAGATTATACAAACTATACACTTGATACGACAATGAATCTTCATTTGTTGCACAATTCGTTAGAGTTATCAGATACTTTATTCAAAAATAGATAATTATCTTACTTTAATCAATTAAAAAAGTGTCCGTGTTTTGGGCACTTTTTTAACTTAAAAAGCAAAATTATAAAATATTTAAACTACCTTTTTTAGTTAAAACACTGCCAAAAATCATTTATGGTCAAATAACAAAAATAATAAAAAAATATAACTACTATTTAAACTCAATGTAGATAGAAAACTCATTTTTACTTACATTGAGCCTAAAAAAAAACTCAATGCAAATAGAAAACTCGTTTTTATTTGCAGCGAGCCTAAAAAAATATGTGAAGTTTTGAAAGAGCCATAACTAAAAGCCTTAAATTTGTAGATTTCTAAACGGGTAAATTTAAGGCACTCCATCATATTAAAAATATAATGGATAATTCGCATTTTCTTACTTTAATACGACAAAAAACATCACTAATCCCTCCTTAATTCAATATTAAAATTTATTAATTCATTCTTAGTGACTCTATTATAACAGAAATTTTTTTTAGACCAAACATTTTTTTTTTTTTTTTGCAAAAGATTAAATTTACAATAATAAAAATTAAGATTTTAGACCAAAAAACCCGGATTTACCGGTGCTTTTTCATATTTATATTCACTAAAAGGTGAATTTTTGCATCAAACTGGGAAACTCAGGAAAATAGATAATTATTATATTCCAAACAATTAAAAAAGGCAAATGAAAATTTGCCTTTTTTTTATAGAGTTGTATTATAGATATTTTTTAGAGATTAGAGATTTTTTATAGACTTTTTTATTGAGAATGAAGAGAGATTAAATAAATGAATTTTGTAATTCACAAAAATAAAATATAACTTATAAATTAATAATAACGAAAGGAGATTTTACATATGCATGAAGACATACATAATGAATTTTGTTATTGACAAAAATAAAATTTATTTTACAAAGACAAATATGAAAAGGAAAATCTAAAAATGCATGTAAACACACATAATAAACTTTGTTTTTACAAAAAATAAAAAGAATTTTATTAGTAAGAATTTAGAATGGAGATTCTAAATATGTATTAAAAAAAAAAAAAAAATTAATTATCACTATAAATTTAGAAAGGAGGTTTTAATCATGATTTTACAAAAAAACCACAAAATATATCATAAATAAAAAATTAAGAAAGGAGTTTACTAAACATGGATGAAAACATAAAAAAATAATTTAATAAATAAATGGAAACACGCAATTTATAAATAAAAAACAAAATAAGGAGGCAATAAAAATATAAACTATTTTTTAATGTATCATGCTTTAAAAGAAATAGAAAACGAAAACGAAAGGGTTTTGGCGGGCCAGACAGGATTTGAACCTGCGCGGGATTTCACTCCCCTAACGCGTTAGCAGTGCGTCCTCTTCAGCCTCTTGAGTACTGGCCCATATTTTTATAATTATATCATAAAATATTATATAATAAAATAAAAAAAATAAAAGGCAGAAAAATGAAAATTTTAGGTATTGAAACCTCTCATGATGATGCTTCTGTTGCTCTTTTATGTGATGGAAAAGTCGAAATAATTTTAACAATTAGCCAAATTGAATTTCACCAAAAATTTGGTGGAACAATTCCAGAACTTGCTGCTCGCGAACATTCGCGAAATTTAGCAATAATTTTAGAAAAATTATTGCAAAAACGTGTTGATTTTTCCTCAATTGATGCTATTGCATACACAAATAATCCCGGATTATTGGGTGCTTTGAAAATAGGATTTTTATTTGCAAACGCATTAAGTCTTTATTTTAATAAGCCTTTGATTCCAGTTAACCACCTTTTAGGACATTTTTGGTCGGCAAATATTGATGATGAAATTGTTTTTCCAGCACTTTCGCTCTTAATTTCTGGAGGTCATAGTCAATGAATTTTGGCTAAAAACGAGAGTGAACTTGAAATTATTGGCTCAACAGTTGACGATGCTCTGGGCGAAATTTATGATAAAATTGGCAGAAATTTAGGCTTAGTGTTGCCAGGCGGACCAAAAATCGACCAAATTTGACAGCAAAATCGACAAAATATTGGCGAACTAATCAATTTCAGTTTGCCAAAAAAGCTGGCAAATCCTTTTGATTTTTCTTTTAGCGGACTAAAAACTCAAGTCATAAATTTTACTAACCAAATGAAGCAAAAAAATAAACTTGATGTAAAAAATGTCCAAAAAATCGCCGTTTCTTTTCAAGAAACAATAATAAAATATTTAAAAAGACAGCTTGATTCTGTTTTAAATGACAATAAGAATATAAAAACTCTAACTTTAGTTGGCGGCGTTGCGGCAAATTCTGGAATTAGAGCATTATTTAAAGAATATAAAAAAAATTATAAAATTGTTATTCCAAAAAGGGAATTTTGTACCGACAATGGGGCTATGATCGCAAAAGCTGCACAAATAGAGCTAAAATTAAATCGCAAAAACAAAAATTAGAATCCCGGTAGCGACAATTGCTCAAAAAGATAAAGCATAAAAAAAGATATGACTGTCTTGTTTTTTTAGTTTGTAATTCAAAATTAAGTTTTCTTGCATCGTATTTTGGATTTCTTTGTAGCGATCAACTCTTTTTTCACCTACTCAAACAGTCAAAATTCCGATCGCTGATAATAAATAAGGTAAAAATCAAGTATAAATTCTGTTAGTAAAGTTAAAAATATCTAAATTTAAAGAGTTTGCTTCATCAAAAAAGCTTTTGAAAATTAATTTTGTTATTAAATCGGCAGAACCAACGCCACCTGGAGAAGGTGAGAGATTGTTTGAAATTTGTAAGAGCGTAAATCCTGATATAAATTTGAGATAATCGTGAAAATTAATATTACTTAGATCTAAACCTTGTTCTTTTAAAGTGATAATTAAAATTACAAAAGAGAAATTTATGAAAAAAACTGGTAATTTGTAAAGCAAAAGTATTTTTGCCAACAGTTTTTTATTAGACAAAACTTCCATAAAATGGTTTTTGAAATTATCAATTAAAAATTGAAAACGGTATTCTAATCTTTGTCTGTCCTCAATTTTTTTTAAAAAATTGAGATTTAAAAGTGAAACAAATAATTTAATCAGCAAATATTGCAATTTTTTCCAAACAGAAATAATTATAATTATTAATAAAACTAGAACATTTAAAAAAATATTGACAACAAGTCAAGCAAAGAAAATTATTTTTTCCCAGGAATCTAAAATAAAAAGATCACGATAGTAAATAAATCCAACTGGAATTAAAATCAAACTGACAACTAAATTAAAAACCTGATGAATTAGGGCATTATATGTCAAGGTTGCGCTGATATTTTTCAGTGGATATTTCTTTTTTTGCAAATATCAATAATAACTTATTTCGCCACCAAATGAAAAAGGTGTAGAAAATTGCATAAAAGTGGCGATAAAAGTGGCGATAAAAAGGTGTCTAAACCTCGTTTTTACCTTCTGATATTTAAAGATCCGCCGTAATTGCAAGGTTGAGGCTAAATTTCAAAATAAAAAATGAGCAATTGCACCAAGAAGAACTAATCTATTTACCCGAGATTTGAAAAAAAACTCATAAAATTTAACAAAAATTTTTGTAGGCGAGCCGTCTGCAAAACTAGAGTTGTAGAAATTATAAAATAAAAGAATTAAAATTACGATAATAGTTGTTATAAAAATCCCAAATTTAAGAAAATTCTTCGTTTTGTTGTTTTTTGATGATGCTAGATTTTTATTTGCAAGTTTAACTTTATCAATAAGAAGGTTTTCCAAAAAAACTGCTTCTTTTTCGGTGTGATTTTTTGATAAAAAATTTGTGTAGAGTGTTAATTCTTCTTTTGGTTTAAAGTAAATTAGTGTGTAAAAATCGTTATTTTTTAAGTTAACTTTTAATTTTATCGAATGTTTTCCAGAATCTGAATTTGAAATGTTGTATCCTTGTGGACGAAATTGAACATCACTTTCATTTACAAGCAAGTTTACAATTTTATCAAAAGTTGATGGAGTTGCTTTCATTCGGTACTTATATTGGAAAACAAAATTCAACTCATTTTTCATCTTTTGGATAATTTCAAATATATTTAAATTATTTTGGGTGTAAAATTCAAAAATTTTGACATACCAGAGAATAGAAAATTTAGTGCTAATTCCGTATTTAATTGAATTTTCAGAAACTTTAGGAACAAAATGAACGCTTTTCGATGTTATAACAACAACTTCATCGTTAGTTTTTTCTCGAATTTTAAGTAATTCAGTTTCTGAATTCTCATTATATTCACAAAATTTTGTGATTTTAGCACCGAATTTCTGCTCAATAAACTCAGAAATGTAGTTATTAGCTTGATGACTTATCAGAAAATATTTCCCATTTTTTCAATTTCTTTCAAGAAAATCAAGCACTAACAACTGAAAATCATTATCTTTTATAATATTAAAGTTCAATTTTTTACGAACTGCAGTTATAATTTTGTTTTTTTTGACTCAAAAAATTACATTTGTCATAAATTTAGCACTTGTTGTGATCTTTTTTCAAATTATTGAATTATCGCTAACTTGTCTTGTAATTTTTTCAATCGGAAAACTCTTTTTTATTGGCAAAAATTTACTTTTTTCAGTATCAAAATGATCTTTTAAAAAATTAGTTAAAAAGGTTGACTCTGAATCATAAAACTGGTAAAAATTTGCTAATTTGTAGAAATCTAAGTCAAAATAACTATAAAATTTCAAAATATGGTCTGAATTAATATGAAATTTTGGCGTTAAATAAATTTGTGAACTTCTATAAAAAAATGGTTTTTGCTCAGTTTTGTTGATTTTTTTTTCTTCTTCTGCTGTCAAAAGTGTTAAGTTTTTTTTATAAAAAGTTAATACTGTTAGATTTAAATTTTTATTTGACAAATTAACTTCAATATTTATAAAAAAATCAAAGTCATTATTTATAAAATAATGACGCGCTAAACTTTGGGAATATCCAAATTTTTCTTCAAAAATTAAGATTTCTTTGTTAGGATCAGCGGCTAAAGCGTTGTAAAAAATTGATGCAAAAGCTATTCCAAAATTGTTGGAACTACTATTAATTAAAATTTTCTGATAGTTTTTTTCTTTAACAAGATCAGAAATAGTTGATGCTAAACTAAAAATATAGTTTTCATTTATTGAATTAGGTTTATTACCAACAAAGCCGATAATTTTAGAATTACTTAATTCAAGTGGAGAATCATAATTAAAAAAAATCAACTTTTGGTCTTCTAGGTTAACATCGCGATTAATTGCTAAATATTTCATAAAATTTTATTCAGTTTCTCGTTGAGAAGAAAAAAGATCAAAATTTTCGCTTTGGCCTGGATCCTCAATAATGTCTAATAAATCAAATTCTTTAAATTTAGGTAAATCTTTGGCCGATCTTAGTTTAAAATAGTCAAAAAACCTCGAAGTTACACCATAAAGTGTAGGATTTCCAGGGCTTGGAGCTGTTCCTAACTCCTCAATTATTCCTTTTGCTAACAGCGAACCTACAATATAATCAGAATTAATTCCACCACGAATTTGGGCAATAACACTTCTTGTTACAGGTTGTTTATAGGCAATTATAGCGGCGACCTCAATTGCTGCATTGCTAAGACGGTATTTTTTTTCATTTCCGACAAAGTCAATAATAAAAGGTTTTAAGTCTTTTGCGGTAACAAATTTGAAAATATCAGCAAATTCAACAACAATTATACCTCTTTTTTGACGGTTAAATTCTACTGAAAAATCTTTTAAAAGTTTGCGAGCTTCATTAATTTTTGATAATTTAAGTGCACTCTGAAGTTGTTGAGATGAAACTCCTTTTTCGCCTTGAAGATACAAAATTGCCTCAATAATTCTAGTTTTCATCATAACCCCCACGGAAAATTGATATTTTTGAGAACTGTTTTTCCTGTTTTAAATGTAGAAGTTGTTTTTTTGCCATTTCGAGCATTGAAATCATGGTGATAACAAAATGTTTCATTGTCGGGAGTGAAAATAAATATTCAAAATCAATTTCACTTTCGTCTTTTAACAGATTTTTCAATCATAAACTTTGCTCGTCAGCTGTCACCTGGACTTGTTGGGTTTTAATTTTGATAAGATTTTTAGCTTTTGTTCTGTCAAACATTAGTTTTAACACTTTATATAAATTATGCACTGACGAGTGTCCATCAAGCTGACTTGGATCCGGAGGTCTGCGAAAATCACTATAATCTGAGGTATTTTTTTCAAAATAATCATTACGGTGTTCTTGCTGTTCTTTTAACATGTTTGCAATATTTTTGATTTGTTGATAGTCGTATAATAATGCTAAAAATTCAAGTCGATCTTTTTCATCTTCGGGTTTTAATTTTTCTTCTTTACTTGGCAAAAGTAAAATTTTTGACTTTAAATGAACTAAAGTAGAGGCAATAACTAAATATTCGCCGGCAATTTGGATATTTTTTTCTTTTAAAATTTGAATTATTTTGACATATTGAGTTGCTAAATCAACAAGGTCGATATCTAAAATATTAATGTTTTTTGATTTTACTAAATCTAAAAGTAATTCTAAAGGTCCTGAAAAATTAGCTAATTTTATATCGTAATCCATTATTTTTCACCTTTGTAAAAATCAATAATAGTTCTTTTTGTGGCTAAACTCAAGGATTTACTTGTTTGCGAAATAACAGCACCCGGTTTTATTGGTTTATTAATGAAAATTTCGATATTTTTAAATTTTTTAGTCTGGTTTTTGTCTGTATTTTTTTTAACTACTTTGATTGAAACAGGGACAATTGCAAGACCTGATTCTTTTATAGTTTCAAAAATTTCAATTGGAAAATTTAACTCTGTGTCGTGCAGGTTCTCTTTTGCAAAAATAACTCCATAAGCACGTTTTTCACGGATTGATTTTAAAAAATTTTGAAACTTTTTTAAATTTTCTTGCTCGTTTTCAGCTAAAAATTGTGAATCAAGAGAGCCAAAAATTCATTTATTTTTACGGGAATAACGCTTTTTTTCAAGAAAAAAACTAACAATTGGGTTAAAATCTTCTTCAGCTTTTGATGGGTTTTCAAGTGCTGAAAATAATGCAAAGTGGTCAGAAAACTGATTTTGATTAGAAATTAAGATCGATGCATTTTTGGGCAAATTTTCATAACCAAAAACTTTAATTTTTATACCAAATAGTTTTAAAATGAACTTTGAGTAACTTAAAACCAAATCACTTCTATATTGAGGAGAAAGTTCGACTTTTTTTTTATAATATTTTTTCCAAACAGAGCGTATTTTACGTATTTTGAATAGTCAGATTATTGAAAAAATAGCAATTCGCAATTTTATTATCATTTCATTTTTGCTTTTTCTTTTTAAATTTAGTTAATTAAAATTTATAGAAATTTAATTATAATTATATAATTATACCAAAAAATCTAAAATTTTAATTAAAAACAGTTAAAATCTATTTTAATGGAAATTAAAAAATAAAATGTTTTATTTTGATTGAAGAAAAAGTGATTTAGATGCAAATTCATATTTTTTTATAGTATATATTGGGCTAGTTTTAGGTCTTCTAGGCATCCTTGTGCTGTATTTTTTCCGTAAAAATTTGGAAACATGGTACGTTCACAAGAACCAAATTCAATTTAAGGTCAGTTTATTTTATAGAATAAAAAATTGGTTTGTTTTCATCGGTGTTTTGATTTGATTTTTTTCATATATTAGTCGAACAATTTTACTAGAAATTAATGATTATATCTATAAATGAGAATATCTGCCGCTACATTTGTGTCGACTTATTGTTTTAATTTGTGCCTCTTTAATGATTTTTAATAGGACAAATTGGGCAAAATACATAGTAATTCCCGGTTTTTTGGGCTCAATTTTAGCTTTATCTTTTCCACAAATTGGCTTTGATGCAGGGATTGTTATGGATGACATTGAATTTCAAGGAATAAAAGTTGACCAAAATGTTAGTGAATCTGAACTAATGAATTTGGCAAAAACTAAGAATTTAGGTATAAATTGAGCGCCTGATAATTACTTTTTTTGAGAGTTTATTTTTAGTCACCTTTTAAGTTTGGTTTTGCCATTTTTTTTAACATTTATTAATGGTAAAAATTCAAAACTGGATATAAAAAGTTTCTGAAAATCGATATTATTTACTTTTTTAATGGCATCTTTTACTTTTTTTCTAAGTTGAATAATTGAAAAAATAATTGAAAACCAAGGTGATAATCGACTCAAAATAGCCTGAAACGGAAACTGATTTTATATGGGAAAAGATGGACAACCAACCATTGGCGAACTAGGAAAATGACCCTGAAATTTCCCAGTTTTAACAATTATTTTCCTTTTTGCATTCTTTATTGTCTTTTTCACAAAAATGTTTCTTGAAAAATTAAATTTTTATCTTTTAATTGTTAATTCAAAAATTGAAATTAAGCGCAAACCTAAAAGTTGAAAACAGGTTTTAAGCCAAAATAACCTTAGCCAAAAGTGAATTAAATTATTAACAAAAAGCAAAAATCTTAACTAAAAAAGCAAAATTATAAAATGTCTAAACTACCTTTTTTAGTTAAAACACTGGCAAAAATCAATTTATGGATAAAACAACAAAAATCATAAAAAAAATACAACTACTATTTAAACTCAATGCAAATAGAAAACTCGTTTTTATTTGCAGCGAGCCTAAAAAACATGTGAAGTTTTGAAAGAGCCATAACCAAAGCCCTAAATTTCTAGATTTCTAAACGGTGAAATTTAAGGCATACCATCATATTTAAAAATATAATGGATAATTCGCATTTTGTGATTTTTTTATGGCAAAAACATAACTAATTCCTCCTTAATTCAATATCAAATTTATTAATTCATTCTTAGTGAGACTTATTATAACATAATTTTTTCTTAGACCAAGCATTTTTTTTTTTTTTTTTACAAAGGGTTAATTTTAAAACAATAAAAATTGAGATCTTAAGACAAAAAAACCCGTATTTACCGGTATTTTTTCATATTTATATTCACAAAAAGTGAAGTTTTGCCATAAAACTGGCGAATCCAGGAAAAGTGGACTAAATTATTGACAAAAAACTAAAAAAACCTATAAATTCATAGGTTTTTTTAGTTTTAGTTTCAGCAAAATTTAATTTTTCTTGACTCGGGGCCAATTATCTCAAAATTAATTAAAATTGAATTTGGAGAAAATTCATCAAGTTTGTTTGCCCATTCAATTACAACAAAATTTTGCTCAAAATAGTCCTGAAATTCGTCCAATTTTGATGAAAAATTATCAAGATCAATATGAACTAAATTCTTGTAGGCAAACATAAAATTAAATGAAGGGGAAATAATTTTATCTTTTATCCCGATTTTTTGTGCAAATTTTTTGGTAAAATCAGTTTTTCCTGAACCGTAGGACCCAACTAAATAAATAAATTGAATTTTTTTACTAATAATTAAATTAAAAATAATCTCCAAATCAGAGGAAGTTTTGGAGATTATTTGCTTACAAAAACGGTAATTTTTAACTATATGTTCCAAGTTCATAAACTTTTAGCGTGAAGTTTTCATGAAAAAACTGAATGGATCACGAATGTCAAATTTGGACTTAGGTTCATAATTTGAATTTGTTCCGGCAGGAATTTTGTGGCCGACAATTATGTTTTCTTTAAGTCCTTCTAATTTGTCAGCTTGTGATGAAATAACTGAATGAACAAGGATTTTGGATGTTTCTTGATAACTTGCTGCAGCCAAAAATGAGTTTGAAAGTAACGGAATTTGTTTAGCACCTTTGACAATTATGTTTCCAAAAGCAGGATTTTTTCCTTCAGAAATTAGCTGGCCATTGACTTCTTGATAGTCGCTAATGTCAACAATTGATCCAATAAAGAAATTAGAGTCTCCGCTTTCAGTAATTTGAATTTTTGACAACATTTGGCGAATAATAATTTCAATATATTTATCAGAAATTGTTATTCCTTGCATACGGTAGATTCTTTGAATTTCTTTTAGCAGGTAATTCTGTAGTGTTCTAGCATCAGAAATTGCCAATAATTCTTTTAGAATAATTGGCCCTTCAACAAGTTTTTGACCTGGAATAACTTTGTCGCCAACTTGAACTCGAAGTTTCTGATTTTGCTCAACACGAACCATATGTTCAGCTTTTTCACCCTGGGCATTTTTATAGTCAATTGTAATTAAAAGCCCTTTGCTTGTGGCATTTTTTTCGGACAGATCAGAAATTTTAGTGATTGTTCCATAATAAGGTGAAATTTTTGCTGGCCGACCTCAAGGATGTTCGTGGGAGTCAATTAGTTCAATTAGGCGGGTAAATCCACCTGTAATATCTTCAACGTTGGCAACCCCTCCGGTGTGGAAAGTTCTCATTGTTAGCTGAGTTCCTGGTTCACCGATTGACTGAGCAGCAATAATTCCGACAGCCTCACCAATTGAAACTAAACGGTTTGTTGCCAAATCTTTTCCGTAACATTTTTTGCAGACACTATTTTTGATATGACAGGACAAAATTGAACGAATTTCCACTTTTTTAACACCAGCATTTGCGATTTGTTTTGCAATTTGGAGATTAACAAGTTGTCCGCCGCTAGCAATTTTATTTCCTTTTGAATCATAGACATCTTTATTCAAAAAGCGACCTTCGATTCTTTCAATTAAAGGAACTATTATTGTATTAGTTTTAGTGTCAATTATATCTTTAACAACAAAGCCAAAATCTGAAAAACAGTCATCGGCTGCAACAACAATGTTTTGGGCAACGTCAACCAGTCTTCGAGTTAAATAACCTGATTTTGCAGTGTTAAGCGCTGTATCTGTTAGACCTTTTCTAGCTCCGTGAGTTGAAGAGTAGAATTCAAATGAAGTTAGACCCTCAACAAATGATGACTTAACTGGAACTTCAACAATTGAACGAACAACACGTTCGTTTTCGGCATCGACCTTTAGTGCCTTAACGTTGTTGGCCATCAAACCACGCATTCCGGCAAGTTGAACGAAGTTAGAAATATTACCTCTAGCTCCAGATTTCATCATCATAACTAGCGAGTTATGTGCTTCATTTACGATTGATTCATTAAGGTCGTCTTGAATTTCGTTCTTAATTTGGGTTCATTTTGCAATCGCCAGAACATATCTTTCATCGTCAGTGATTAGACCTTGGTTGAAAAAGTTATTAAGTTGACTAATATATTTTTCACCTTCGGCGATAAATTCGTGTTTTTTAGGTGCGACTTTAATGTCACTAATTGCAATTGAGGTTCCTGAAATTGTTGAGTAGTGAAATCCAAGATCTTTAATTTTATCAAGAATTGAAGAAACCATGTTGTTGTATTTGAACCAGATTTTTTCGAGGAGGTCAACTTTTTCGTGATCTTCAAAAACACGGTAAATTTCGGCTCTTCCGGCTTGTTGTTGGCGTTTAAATAACTGGTCAAACTCAAAAATTGTAAATTCAGAAAGTTTTGCCAAGTGAGAAATTGGTAATTTTTCCCCTTTGTAATCACGAAGTTTTTCGTAAATTAAAATACAGTCTTGGTAATTTTCAAAGTCTAACTGGTCAATAACGTTGGCAATATCTTCTTTTGCAAGAACTCCATCATAGGTGTCAAAAATTTGTCTTACAATTTTAGCAATTGCTTTTTTGTTTAAAGGTTCATTAATTTGTAGATTTTGAATGTAATCACGGAAATTTGTACCGTACGGCAAGACATATTTTTTAATTTGCCGGGAATAATTTAGTTCTAATTCATCAACATTGTGGTCAAAAATAAATGGGAAATTTTCAGGGAAAATGTTATTTAAAATAAATTTTCCAACTGTTGAAATTATGTGTCCTCGTGAATTTTTTCCAACCAAAGGTTTGACTGACTCAAAAGGTAAAACAACTCTTGCATGAAGCTCTACAGATCGAAATTCATAGGCTTTTAGCATCTCATCATAAGATGAAAAGAATGATCCCTCACCTTTTGCACCAGCTTTTTCTTGGGATAAATAATAAAGTCCAAGCACCATGTCCTGAGAAGGATTAACGATTGGCTCACCATCTTTTGGCCCTAAAATGTTTTTGTCAGCAAACATTAATTCTCTAGTTTCGCGAACAGCTTCAGGTGAAATTGGAATGTGTACGGCCATTTGGTCACCGTCAAAGTCAGCGTTAAACCCGGCAGTAACAAGTGGATGAAGTTGGATTGCCTTTGCTCGAACTAAAACAGGTTCAAAAGCTTGAATTGAAAGTCGGTGCAAGGTTGGTGCACGGTTAAGAATTATCGGTCTAGTTTTAATAACTTTTGCAACATGAGGTCAAATAATTGGATTTTCTTCTTCAATCATTTTACGGGCTGACTTAATTGAGCCGACTTTTTTTTCTTGAATTAAATTACGGATAATTCAAGGCTCAAAAAGAACAGCGGCCATTTTTCGAGGCAGTCCGGCTTGGTGCATTTTTAGTTTTGGACCAACGACAATAACAGAACGACCTGAATAGTCAACACGTTTTCCAAGTAAGTTTTGACGAAATCTTCCTTTTTTTCCAGTAAGTGAGTCAGAAATTGACTTGAGCGGACGGTTTTCTTTTGTTGTTACTTGGTTAGTTGTTTTTTTCTGATTGTCAATTAGAGCATCGATTGCTTCTTGAAGCATTCTCATCTCATTTTGGATAATAATTACAGGTGCTTCGGATTCTTTTCATCTTTTTAGACGGTTATTTCGAATTATAATTCGACGATAAAGTTCATTACAATCACTTGTTGAATGACGCGAACCATCAAGTTGAACTAGCGGTCTTAAATCGGCTGGAATTACAGGCAGATTTTTAATAATCATTGATTTAGGGTCTTGACCTGAATTAATAAAAGCATTAATTACTTGTAATCTTTTGTAGAGTTTGTCGCGTTTTTGGTTTTTTATAACAACTTTTTTGTTTTGGTGAGATTGTTTTTGTAAAACTGCAAGTTCAGCTTCTACCTGTTTTTTTTCAGCATGTAAGTCTAATTTGTCAAGCAAATACTCAATTGCTTCAGTTCCGGTTGCAATTCGGGCATCAGAAAATTCTTGAATTACTTCATTAAGTTCGTAATAATCTATCCCGTATTCACGGCCTATTTTGCTTGAGGCAAGGTCAGTTAATTCTGAAAGGGCCTCAGCAACTGCTTCGTATTCATCAGTTTCAGGCTCATAAGTTTCAAGAATTTCAACAAGTGCATTTTTGTAAATCAAACCAGCTTCAGAAATGTCGATTATTTTATTTTTTTGCAGTGATTTTAGACCACCAGTTTCAAGAACAATGTGAGACTTATAATAAATAAGCTGTTCTAAGGCTGTTTTTGAAATGTTGGAAGTTAATTTATCGCCCTCAAAAACTTTTAGACCTAAAAGTTTTGCAACAATCGAGTGATCGATTTTGAAAAATCAAAAGTGCAAAATCGGCGTGTTAAGGGCAATATGACCCATTGCATAACGACGGGACAATTTGGACATTATTTGTGATTTTGAAATTTGACACTCTTTTGTGGCAATACAGAGTTGATTTTCGTTTGCTTTACGGTATTTTCGTCCACAAATGGAACATTTAAAATCAACAAGTGGACCAAAAATTAACTCATCAAAAAGTCCGCCTCTTTCAGGTTTGAAAGTTTTATAATTTATTGTCTCAGGACGGGTTACTTCACCGCGAGATCAGTCAAGGACATCTTGAGGGGTTGCAAGTGCAAGGGAAATTTTTTCGATTGAATTTTCGTAAATTTTTGCATACTGGCGAGAAACCTTTGTGTTCATTTTTTAAATTCTCCTTTAAAAATAGGCATAATTTGCTTTTAGTTAAAAAAGTGAATTATTCCCTCAATTAGTCAAAATCGATGTTTTCTTCATCAAAGTCATACTGATCGTCGTTATAGTCAATTTGACGACGTCCTTCACCGGGAAATTCATCATTATATTCGTCAATAATTTCAGATGGAATTTCGGCAAATTCAAGATTATTTGTTGCCTCAACTTCTGGTTCATCAAATAGATGTTTTTTATGAACTTCCAATTTAATTAAAAGTCCACGAAGTTCGTAGGCCAAAACATTGAATGACTCAGGTGTTCCTGGCCGCGGAATTTGTCCACCGGAAATTATATTATTATAAAGTAAATTTCGACCTTGAATATTGTCAGATTTATAAGTTAAAAGTTCTGATAAAACAGAGGCAGCTCCAAAAGACTCGAGCGCTCAAGTTTCCATTTCCCCGAATCTTTGTCCACCGTTTTGTGATTTTCCACCTAAGGGCTGTTGAGTTGTTAAGGAATAAGGACCAATTGATCTTGCATGCATTTTATCATCGACCATATGTTGCAATTTAAGCATGTACATGTAGCCAACTGAAACTGGATTTTCAAAAGGTTGACCTGTAATTCCGTCAATTAATTTAAATTTTCCTGACTGAGGAATGTTAGCTTCTTTAAATAAATCCTGAATGGTGTCAATTTTGATACCATCAAAAACAGGGGTGACAAATTTTGTATCAAGTTTTTTTGCTGCCATACCAAGATGAAGTTCTAAAACTTGACCGATATTCATACGTGATGGCACACCTTGGGGATTTAAAACAATGTCAATAGGTGTTCCGTCTTCTAAAAATGGCATGTCTTCAACTGGAAGAACAACAGAAACAACACCTTTATTTCCGTGGCGTCCAGCCATTTTGTCGCCCACTTTTATTTTTCTTTTTTGGGCGATCAAAATTTTGACCAGCATTCCAACACCTTCTTCAAGATTATCGCCTTGATCTCTTGAAAGAATTTGGACATCAATTACAGTTCCACCTTCACCATTTTTTACACGGAGAGAGGTGTCTTTTTGTGCTAAGGCTTTTTTACCTCAAATTGCGGCCATTAATTTTTCTTCGGCTGTTGGGTTGTCTTCTCCTTTTGGCGAAGTTCTTCCGACTAGAATATCTCCAGTATCAACTTCTGAACCGACAATTACAATCCCGTTAGCGTCAAGATGAGCACGTGATCTGGCTGAAGCATTTGGCACTTCGGCAGTTAGAATGTCATTTCCTGCCTTAGATGAACGGAACTTTATTGTCTGTTCTTGAATGTGAATTGACGTAAAAACATCGTCTTTTACGAGCTTTTCGCTGATTATGATGGCATCTTCGTAATTGTAGCCATATCAAGTACTAAAAGCAACAAGCACATTTTTACCAAGGGCTAATTCACCATTTTCGGTTGATGGACCATCACAAATTAGTTGACCTTTTTTAACAAAGTCACCGACTTTTACAGTTGGTTTTTGTAAAATTAGTGTTTCTTGGTTTGATTTTTCAAAAGCCCGTAAAAAATAGGTTTTTGTTGAATTTTCGGAGTTAACAACGATTTTTTTGGCATCAACAAAAATGACTTTTCCATCTTCAACGGCACGAATGTTTGTTGCTGAAAAACGGGCAATATCTGCTTCAATTCCTGTTGCAACAAGTGGTGCCTCTGGTTTAATTAACGGAACGGCTTGACGTTGCATGTTTGAACCCATAAGTGCACGGTTAGCGTCGTTATTTTCCAAGAAAGGAATTGCTGAAGCCGAAATTGATGTCATTTGCATTGAAGAAACGTCGATATAATCGACTTGATTTGCATCAAGAACAAGATATGTCTGATTTTTACGAACAGTTAATTTGTCAGCAATAATTTTGTTATTTTCATCAATTTCAATTGAAGACTGAGCAAAACTAAGTCCAAATTCTTCAGCTGCAGTTAGTCAGTGAACTTTGCTAAAATCAACAACACGATTTGTGACTTTATAATAAGGAGTCATTATAAAACCGTATTTATTTGTACGTGAAAAAACTGAAAAGTTAAGAATTAGACCGATATTTTGACCTTCAGGAGTCTCAACAGGACAAATACGACCATAATGAGTTGCATGAACATCCCGAACCTCAAATTGAGCAGTATCACGATTTAAACCACCTGGACCAAGTGAAGTTACCCGTCTTTTATTGGCAGTTTCTCCTAAAGGATTAATTTGATCCATAAATTGTGATAATTTTGAGGAGTTAAAGAAATTTTTAAACTGATTATAAATCGGTTTGTTATTGATAATTGATTTTACAGTTAGCTGTGATAAATCAGATTTTGAAGAAATTCTTTCCTTACTGTTTTTTTCAATTTTAGTAAGGGCAATTAAAAACTGATTTTGTAAAAGTTCACCAACACTAACGATTCTTTTATTAATTAATGAATCAGGATCGTCATTTTTCCCTAAATTGTGTAGTAAATTAAAGTAATATGAAACAATAGCGATTATATCTGATAAAACCAAAGTAGTTTCGGTCAAACTTGGATCTGTTGCAATTACGCTTACAGGTTCAGTTTCTTGAATCATCGCTTTTTTGTTTGGTCAAACTTTTACAATTGCAACATAAATTCTTTCGCCAAGACGTTCATTACGGCTAATTTGTAATTGACGAGCATAAATACTTGAATCTACACCTTCAATTGTGGAGAGTTCAAACTCAGAGTTATTGAATTTTTCCTGAATTTCAATAGCAATTGAGCGACTAATGTAAAGTCCTTTTTGGTATAAAATTTCGCCTTCTTTATTTACTAAATCTTCAGCAAGATAAGTCTGGGAAATTCGGTCAATTAAATTCAACTTTGAATTTAACATGTAACGACCTGTTGCTGACAGATTATAACGTCTTTCATTGAAAATAATTGATGGAATTAAGTTTTTTAGACCATCTTCAGTAACACGGTCATCTTTACGAATAATACGATAAATTGACTCAAGATTTTCGTCAATTGAGTCGATTTTGTGACGGCGAATTGATTCTTGTAATTCTGGTGAATTTCCAAAATACTTACGAATTGTTTCGTTTGTAAAACCAAGACTTTTTAAAAACGCCATTAAAGGGATGTTTTTATGTTTATCAACACGAAACTTAACTGTGTCAACTTGGTTTCCAGTAACTTTGTGGAAAATTTCCATTCATGAACCAAGTTGCGGGATAATTTCGACCTTGTTAAAAAGGTCATCAGCTTGACGATTTCGAACATTTTCACGAAAACAAACACCTGGAGAGCGAATTAATTGTGAAACAATAACTTTTTCAAAGCCATTTATAATAAAAGTTCCGCCTTGGGTCATAAATGGAAACTCAGAAAGTAGAATTTCTTGTTCTTCCATTTCCCCATCTTCAACTTGAATTTTAACTAAAGTAACATAAACTCTAGCAGCATAAGTTTTACCTTTAATTTTAGCTTCACGGATTGCTAAATATTCATTTTCAGGTTTTTCAACTCTAATTGAATCAGGACGAAATTTAATTTCCAATTTACCGTTTGACGAAACAATTGGAAAAATTTTATCAAATGCTTGTGCAATTCCAGTGCTTAAAAACCAGTCAAAAGATTCACGCAAGGAATCTAAGAAATCTGGCGTTTCTAGTGTATTATTTGTCTTTCCGTAAAAACGGCGCTGGGTTCCTATGCCATAAGATTTTAGCTTAAATAATTGGTTCATGACTCACCCCTTTTTCCCCTTTTTTGTTTAGGTTATATATTATATTTAAAAAGCAAAAAAATCAAAGCGTTTTTATACAAAATTTCAAAAAAATTAATAAAATATTAAAAAAATATTTTATTTTAGTAAAGTAAAAATAACAAAAAAGGCGTTTAGAACACCATTTTTGCTTTTTAAAATTAATTTTTTGAAATATTAATCAATAGAAACTTCAGCTCCGGCTTCTACTAATTTAGCTTTGTATTCCTCAGCTTCTTCAGGTTTTATTGCTTCTTTTATGACAGAAGGTGCTGCATCAACAAGTTTTTTAGCATCCATCAAACTTAATCCAAGCATATCTTTAATAACTTTTATAACAGCAACTTTTTGTTGTCCTGCTGCTTTTAGAGTTAATTTAACTTCAGATTTTACTTCAGCGGCAGCTTCTGGAGCAGCTGCAACAGCAACAGCAGAAGGATCTACCCCAAATTCTTCTTTAAGAGCATCAACAAATTCCATTACTTCTTTAATTGTCATTTCTTTCAATGACTCGATAAATTGTTCTTTGGTAATTTTAGCCATTTTTTTCCTTTTTTATGCAGTTATTTTTTGTTCATCTATTAATAATTTAAGTCCAAAAGCCAATTGTTTCAGTGGGGCTTGAAGAGAAGAAGCAAGCATTGTAATTGCTTCAGTGTAATTTGGAAGTGAAGCAATAGCGGTATTTTCTTGCGCTGTAACAACACTTTTTTCGTAAATCCCACCTTTTAAAATTAATAAAGGTTGATCTTTTGCGACTTTTGTAATAATTTTAGCGGGTGCAATTGGGTCTTCTAGACCAAAAGCAAATAAATTTGGACCCACTAATTCTGATTTTAGATTAGAAAAACCGAGTTCATCTGCTGCAATTTTGAAAAGTCGATTTTTATAAATTCTAGTAAAAACACCTGATTTCTTTAGTTCCTGACGCAAACTTTCTAGTTCAGCGACTGAAAGTCCGCGATATTCAGCAATTGCTAAAGAAGAAGATTTCTCGAGTAAATCTCTAATTTCAGTAATTATTTCTGCCTTTTTTTGGCGAAAAGCGTTCAAATCTAGACTCCTTTCTGTTTTAGGAGCAATACTTTGAAAATACATTCAAACAACAAATTAAGTCATTCTGACAGTTATTATCTCTATGTATTGCCTTAAAAATTATATCAGAAAGAAAAAAATTTCCAAGTAAATTAGTAAAAAAATTAATAATGGCTTTTTTGACTTTAAAACAATCGCTATTTTAGACTAATACCAAACACTAAAACCGCCATAAAAACGTTTTAATGTTTGGTATTTATTTCTTAAAGAAGTGTAATTTCTAATTTTTTAAAGCTTTTAATGTGACTTATGCAATTTTTGGTGTGACATTGTCTAGTGATTCTTTTTTGTCGTTGTGGGCAAAAACTAAAAACATTACCATTGAAAATACGTCAAAAAATGGTACGAAAAAGCCAATAATCGCTGTAATTCTAATTACTGAAAGTTTTTGTGATTTTGCTGAATTTTGCTCTATATTCATAAAAATTTTGTTAGGAAAACTTACTTTTACGATATAAACAATCGTTAAAACTCGGTTTACAAAAGTAACAAAAATTCAAATAAACATAGTTGCTAAAACACCAGAATCAACAACAACTGATTCGCGATTTGTAATTAATTTGCTAAAGGCGGGGATGACAAATAAGAAAAATAAAGTAACGCCAAATATAAATTTAACAAGACGTGTTGCTAGTGACAAAAAAACTAAATTTTTCAAATTGTCCACAGGTTTTCTTGTTTTACTAATTGTCATAATATAATAAATTATAGCCTATTCTTGTTTAAAACCTACAAATTTATTTTTAAATTTTAAGTTGCTGTTGTTCTTTAATTTAGGCTTTAAAAATATTTTAAATTTTAAGGCACAAATGTTTAAGGACCCAAATAAAACATAAGATAAAAATTTAAAAAATCTGACTTTTTAAATTTTTTGATATAAAAGTACATTTTTTTAGTAAATTTCCCTTTATTTTATAAGTAATGCTATAATTAATTGTGTAATCCGCAAAATAAAAACAATTTCCTGAGGTGGTATAGCTTATGTCAAAAAATAGTAAAAGAAATTTTTGAACTTTTTTCTCCCTTGGAACCTGGCTTTGAATTCAAAGCTCAATTTTAGTTGCTGTCGGTGGGTATTTGGCTTATGTTTATGATGTTCAGAGTCAACAACAGTTGTCAAAAATAAGCACATTTCAATTTTGAAATGATAAAAAGAATGTCTTAACATTTGAAGGTGAATATCCTCGTTTTTTTATAGATAACATCCATAAATTGACTGATGAAGAATTAAAAACAAAAACAGACTCTAAAGAATCATTGAGTTTCCACGATTTTAGAGATGAGTATGTATTTGTTTATGAAAATCATCATAATAAAAATCAACTTTCATTTAAAAAGGAAAAACAGGAAAGTGAAAATAATAAGCAATTACATAACACTCATTTAATTAAAAATAAGCAAGATCTTGTTAACTTAATTATGCCTAATAAACCTAATAAGCAAAAATTATTCTCAACAAGTAATAGACCTCTTATGGGATATCTTGATGAAAAAGAGATTGAGGAGCTAGGCAAAACAATTGATTTATCAAACAAAGATGCAATCATTTTGAATAATTATGTTAGCCAACTTTTTGGTTCTTGAGGTGATCGAAGAGCAAAAGGACTAAATCTTGTTGATTTTAATTTTAATGAAAATACAAAAACAATAGAACTAAAGTGGAAATTCGAAGACTACCGCAAAAAATCTGCATTTGCACAAGTAATAGGCGCTTATGATTGGTTTAAAAGTTATGTTCTTCTAATTGACAAAAATAAAATTGATAGTCTTGATAGTATAAAGTTTACATCTACCTTTTCTTAAAATTTTAGATAAATTTTTTAAATCTTCATCTTTTTAACTTGGAAATTTTGAACAAAAAGTCTCTAATATTTGCAACTTTGCTTCATTAGATTTAACTTTTGGTGTTGCTTAGTTGAGATATTTTGCTGTTTTTTGTTTCAGTATTAATAGCACCAATTTATTCCAGGAATTTATAATTACAATTACTGATTTGACCAACAAGATATCTGTTTGATTTAATAAAAATATCCAAATTTTATTCTTGTTGGTCCAGTTTGCATAATTTGTGTTAATTAAAAAAACCGCCATAATATGATAAAATATTGGCGGTTTTTTAATGATTTTGTCAAAACTAAAATTAAGCTGCTGTTATTTGATTATGCAATGAGTTAAATTCCTCTAATGTTTTGATTTTTATGTACTCTATCTTTTTAATATCAGTATTTCCAATATCTATTTTTTCAAATTTTTGGAGATCTTTTATTATAAATTTATCTGGTTCAAACACAGCACTATGAAATAAGTCTTTATGGGGATCATTAACTACAAAATTATCTGGTTCAACGGCAAAATTAGGAAACAAGTCTTTATAATTAAAGGTATAAATTTTAATTGTACCTTTGTCTATCTTTCAATATAAAATCTGATCGTCAAAAATAATTTTTGGATCTTGTTTTTTAAGTATAAATTTATTAAATTCTTCAGAATTGTTATCTTTACTAATGAACAAATTTGAAGGGTGAAAAGCCTCGCCCCAATGCCAGTTTTTTAATTGCGTATGATCACTAATGAATTTTTTTGTTTGCTCTAATGTAGAAAAAATTTGGTCCTCTTCAGTGCTTTGGTTTGATGGATCTAAATCCTGCATAGCATATAAACGAGTGAGTTGAAAAGGGTTTTTCTTAAAAATTTCTTGCTTTTTTAAAAGAAATTTTTTAAACTCATTTGCTTCTTTATGGCGAATAATTTTATTGTAAAGTACAAGATCTTCAATATTACTAATATGAATATCTAAGCTATGGTCAAAAACATGTTTGTTTGACTTATCGATAATTTTGTAAAAAATATCAAAATCTGTAGTTGTTGTATTTGGACGCAGAGAGACTCTAGGAACAATTACTCTTGGTTTTTTTATTCCTGGCATCCTTGGTGTCCTTGCTCTTTGTGGACCGGTGTATCTGTACTCTATTCTTGAGTGAAAAAAATTTTTAAACTTTGAGTCAAAAGAAATAATACTTGTTTTTCCATCATTTTGGTTATTTTGGAAAATATGATTAGGATTTAATGATGATATTTTTGATTTTGAATTAAACGATGAACCGTCAGCAATATCTTGAGGACGTATATAAATAATAACTGATTTTTTCTCAAAAAAATCAGGTGTTGACAAAATTCTTTTACTTAGTTTTTCAATTTTTAATTTAGAAAAAAAAGATAAAAAATCGTTTTTATTATCTAAGACAACGAAATTATCGGCAATTTTCTTGTCTTTTAATTGTTTTTGATCCCAAATAACATTAAATTCCATTGTGTCTTCGTTTTTGAAGGTCTCAGAAGAAAAGAACCTTGACAATTGTATTAAAGCGATATTGTCATCTGAATCATCAAATAAATAGTCTTCAAATAGGGGATATTTTTGAATTAATAAATCTAATTTTTGGGGTTGTTTTTTCAAAATATTATGTCAATATGGGTTGTTTAGTCATAAAAGTTTATTAAGGTCAGTTATTTTTTTAGTGTCTGAAATACTAAAAAATTTTTTATTGTTATTGTTAAGAACCACAGCAACCGAAACCGCGGCAGCGGCACCTAAGTTAGTTAATATAAATCCTAATAGAAAAATTTTTTTATATTTTTTTAAATCCATGCTAGCCTTGTGTTTTTTTATATATATTGCTAAATTCTTCGAGTGAATTTACTGTTTTTAACTCAACATTTTTAATATTTATATCGCCAAAATCAATTTTTTCAAACATTAGTAAATTTTTATAATTAAATTTTTCAATGTTTTTTAAGGTTTCTGGAAAAATTGATTTGTAGTTTAAGGAATAGAGCGTAATTTTGCCTGAGTTTTTATCAACTTCTGAATAAAAAACTTCATCAAGAAAAATTTCATCTAGATTTTGAGACTTGAGAATGAATTTATTAAATTTTTCAGGTTCATCAATATTTTTGCTAGGAATAAATAAATTGGCAAGGTGAAATGCTTCTTCTCATTCAAGGTTTTTAGATAAATTTTTATCATAAATAAGTTGTTTTACATCGTCAAAATCTGAAAAAATTTCTGTTTTGGGCTCATTTTTTGAATACTGTTCATTTTTGACACCATATAATGTGGTTATCTTCAAATTATTGCGGGCTAAAATTTTCTCTTTTTTGTTCATTAAATCTAAAAAAGTCGCAAATTCTGGCGATGTTTTATCCAACAAGTTGTACAAATATAAATCCTGAATTTTATTTAATTTTATAGTTGATAATTCGTTTGTTTTTTGAAAATTGTCTTTTGGATAAAATTTAAAATAAACAGCAAATTCATCCTCTAATTCTGGAATTCCTCTCCTATTTTTACTCACATCTTTATAATTAAAAAGTTTTTCTGGTAGTGAAATAATAAAATTATGATTTTTATAAGTCAGAAATTTAATAGGGGACAAATTAGTGGGCAAATACTTTTCATTTATAAGTAACGGGTTAGCTAATCTTTTTCCATCAATATATATAAAAAATAAATTTTTAGCAAAAAATTCATTATCGTTATCGTATTTTAAAAAGGGTTCTTTGGCAACGTATTCTTTAAAAAATTCCTTATACTGATTAAGACCATCGATAATAAAAAAATTTTTAGTAAGTATTTTTTTGTCATTAACTAAATATGAACTTACTTGTAATTTTTGGAAGTTTTGACCTTCAGTAGTAGCTTTGTCATACTCATTAGAGAAAAAAGTAGACAATTTATCGAATTCTTTGTCATTGTAAGTTTTAAAATTATCACTTTCAAAATATAGATATTTTTTGATTATTTCTTGAATTTTTTCATGGTCGCTCAAAAAAATCGGCATTCAGTCACTATTTTTAAGTCAAATAGTATTTTTTTTATCCAGTCGTACTAAATCATTATAGGAAAAAATGTTAGATCTTAAAGCTTCACTGTCCTTTGCGTTTATAGTGAACAAATCATTATTGGGAGAAATTTTAGATTTTAAATTTTCATTATCGTTTATGCTTATATTGAACAAATTATTATTGCCAGGATTTGAAATTTTTGCTTCAAAATTATTATTTTTATCAATGCCTAGGGAAATTTTTAATTGAAAATCCGCTTTAGAGGTCTTTAATGATAACTTAGTTATTTAAGATTTAAAAAAAATCGCCAAACGGCGATTTCAAAAATATCTATGTGTTGCATTTATGTTTTTAATTTGGGAACTAAAAATTTTGAGAATTTTTAGTTTTTATAAACAGCAGAATTTCTAATTTTTTAAAATTACCGCTAATTTAAGTTTTATTGGTTAATTAATGTTAGTAATTTATCAGAACTTTCGGCTTTACTATTTTCGAATTTTGTTGATTCAATTAGTGAATCTGTAATTGTTGCAGAAATTTTTGCTTCTTTAAAATTACCATTATCACTTAAAATTTTAACTTTGGAAGCATCTTCTTTGAAAGCATTAAGCATTGATTCCATTGAAATTATAACTGATCTTAAGTTTGCCATTTTTTCATACAAACTTCAGTCGATTTTTTTGGCATCTTCGCCAACTAGTTCAATACTTTTTCTGTTATTAGATTCAAATTCGACAATTTTATCATAGTATTCTTTATATTTTTTCTTTAGCTGTTCCAATTTTTCCTGAGTTACAACCGCTTTTGTAGGAAGGAAATAACCGGTATTTTCCATTAAATAATCAGCATTATCCACCATTGTTCCGGGTTTGTCAATATCATTTTGACCAGTGAAGAGTCATTCTAAAAATTTAATTGCTGCTTTATTAATTTTTTCTGTGTCAGTTTTAATTGGAATTAGGGATGATCCACCTGAATTATAGACAAAAAATTGAGAATCCTTGCGTGACTTTAATGGTTGGTTTGTTGTAAAGACATCATTAAATGTTGCAAAACCTTTGGCAAGTTCAGGGTTGCTTTTTGCGAATAAGCTACGGGTTGTTGCTGTGTCAATTGATTGCTTAATTCCAACTCCAGGAACATAGCCAAAAACGGTACGATATTGAAGAATATCATGACTTCCTCATTCACCAATGCTGTCTTTTTTCTTAAAGTTTTTAAACTGAAATGCTTGCAAAATTTTGCTATTATTGCCTACTTTGTGTTCGATTTTTTTGTTAGTTTTTGTAAATTTTTCGTAAGTTTTTTTAAATTCATCTTGCAAGGATGTATCTGTGGCAATATTAAAAGTTAAATCTTTACCTTTTGCTTCTCAGAATTTTTTACCTGATTTTGAAATAATATTTTTGTGAAAAATTAGACCTGAATAGTCAATATCAAAAATAGAGGCATTTTCTGTATTTTCATCAAGTTTTGCATCTGCTTTTAATTTGACACCGTCAATAAATTTAGTTGAAAATTCAAGTGCTTCTTCAATATTGGAAAAAGTATCATAAGTTACGTTTAAATCTTTGAAAACATCGACAGATTTTACTTCAAGATTGCTAAAAAAACTGTTTTCAGGAGTCGAGTTTCCTTTTTGAGCCGATTCTTGTGCTTTTTTGTAAATTTCGGCGTTCTCATCAACTTTTCCGCCACCTTTTTTTACTAAATCAAAAATAATTCGTAAATTATCAAGATTAAATCCAAGTGCATCAACATCATTTACGTTAAAAGGAATGTTATAAAATTTATTTTCACCAAAATTAAATGAATTGTATTTTCCTACAATTTGATCAGTGAATATTCCTGGCTTCAATTTATCACTTTGTATTTCTAAAAGTCGATTACGTTCTTGTAAAACACTCGCAGTTGAAGAATCTCCTAAAACAATTGACGGAAGTTGATCTGAATTTGTGTCTAGTAATTTTTTAATGTTTTCGGTTGTTTGTTGTTGAGTTTTTGCTTTTGACTCAAAATCCAAAACAAGTCTAACTGGCGCAAAATCAGGATCATCTTTAAACTTTTGGTTGTAATAAGGGATTAATCCTTTTTGATTTTTACCATAAACATTAAGTCCAAAAATTAATGGTCAAAAAGGACCTTGACTTGTTGTCATAACAACTTGAGTTTTTGGATCAATTGTATTCTCGCTTACTCCACAAGCACTCGCAATTAAGAAAAGACTTGGTGAGGTAAGTAACAAAGGTTTAAAAAATTTTTTAAAATTCATATATTTCTCACTTTTTCTAATTTTATGAAATTTTTTTCAGAAATATTAATAATTAAATATTAGTTATTTATAATTTTAATAAAAATAACTATACAACATTTATAAAAAAATTTTGAAAAAAAGGTAAAATTTTTTAATATGAACCACTTAACAATTGCTATAAGTATTAAACACCTTATATTTTCGTATGATAAAAAAGCTTTTCTTAAAATTAATGACCTTGAAATACCAGCAAATAATATTATTACAATTTTAGGACCATCAGGCGCAGGGAAGTCCACTTTCCTTAATATTTTAGCCGGTTTTTTGCCAGTAAAGACAGGTATTGAATACCATGAAAAATTCAAAAACTTTGGCTATATAATGCAAAAAAACAACTTATATGAAGAAATTTCGGTAAAGAAAAATCTTTGGATTAGTGCTAAAAATTCGCCTGAATGAACCTCAAAAGTATGAAAATTAAGCTGGGAAAATTTCAAAAATGATAAAAATAGTCAAGATTTTAGCGAATCTATTGGAAATTTGCTTTCAAACAAATCTACTTTAGGCGTAGAAAAGGTTATAAAAAAATTCAAATTTTACTTTTATATATTGAAAAATATAAAATTTTATATTTTTTTCATGAAATTCAGAAAAAAATATTTTGAAAAAGAAGTCCTAAATGTGTTAAAAGCCTTAGAAATTGACGATATTTTTTTAAAAAAGGCCAAAAATATCAGTGGGGGTCAGCAACAACGCGTGGCTTTTGCAAAATCAATAATAAAAGGGGATAATTATTGATTTTGCAAAAGCCACGCGTTGTTCACTTGATGCAAAAATTAAGGAATCAACTATTAAATTATTACTTAAAATCAAACAAGAATTTAACATGACAATCGTTTTAGTAACTCACGACCAAACTGATGCAATGAAAATTAGTGACAAAATTATTCTTTTAAATAAAGGGGAAATTTTGCAATATTCTAATCCAGAAGAACTTTTTGAAAATCCTCAGTCTATTTTTGCCGCTAAATTTATCGGAATGCCAGAAATCAATTTTATTGAAAAAAAAGGAGATATTGAATATTACATCCGTTCTAAATACATTAAAATTTCAAGCACACCTGAAACAACCAACGGAAAAGTTTTTTATAAAAAAAATATTGCAGATAATTTTTATTACCAAATTCATGATACTGAAAAAAATATTGACCTTGAAATTATAAGTCCTATTGATATTCAAGGCCAAAATGTAAAAATAGAATATAATAAAGATAAAATTTTTGCTTTTGATAAAGGCGGAAATCGTGTTAATGGTTAATAAAGAGTCCATAAAATCAGTGTTTTTTCACAAAAATACAAAAGCAATCTTACTTATAGGTCCACTTTTTATTTTTCTTTTTATTTTTTCAGTCTACCCGATTCTGGATTCCTTATTTAACTCTTTTAATGTTGGATCTGGACAAAACACACATTTAGGATTTGACAATTTTAGACAATTATTTGCAAAATCAAATTTTAATGACGCACTAAGAAACAGTACTTTATTATTTTTTATTAGCTCGCCGATTGCACTTTTTCTAGGATTTATTGTTGCAATTTTGCTCTCAAAACTTAAGATTAAATTTCTTAGAATGTTAATAATAACCGGACTTTATTCACAATTTTTTATTTCATCTTTTGCAATTGGAACCGCTTTTTCTTTCCTTTTTGGTCAAAAAAATGTTTTTGCAAAAATGCTTAATCTAAATTTTTCATTTGTCGGTGGAGATAATAAAATTGATTTAATTTGACTATATTTAATTTATCAACTCTGAAGGGCAATCCCGTTTAATTCAGTGCTTTTTTTCTTTGCAATTTCAAGCATTCACACAAAATATCAAAAAAACTTAGAAATTGACAGAATTAACCTAAAAGATAAGATTTTTAACCTTTATTTTAAGGAAATTGGTAATCAATTTTTAGTCATTGCCTACACAAACTTCATTTTTGCAACAATGCTATACCCAAATGTTATTACAGGCGACATAAATTTGGATCTAAATAGAGGCCACACTCTTGCTTCATATATTTTATCTTCAAGCGATAATTCAGGACTCCAATCTGCCGTAAGTTTAATGACTTTCTTTTATCTTTTAGCAGTTTTTTCAACCTTTATTATTTTTAGGCCAAAAACATGGAAAAAAATAGCAAAACTTATTAAAAATAAAAGGAGTAAAAATGTCATTAAAATTTAATCTAAATAGTTTTTTTCTACAGTTTTTACTATTTTCCTTTTTAATAATAGTACTTATTTTTTTCCTGTTTCCATTATATTATTTAATTGTAAATGCTTCGCTGCCTAATGAATTGCAAGATAATCCTAATTTGACTTTGAAAATAGGCTCAAATTTACTTGAAAACTTTAAAAATTCCATTAATGATAATTTTTGAATTGGAATTACCACTTCAATTTTTGTAATTATGCTCATTAATTTTTTTAGAATTCTTCTCTATTCGCTAGCTTCTTTTGGACTTTGAATGGCAAAAAAACGACTGAAATTAACGTTCATTTCTCTTTTTGTAGCAATTTCTTTTATTCCAGAAATTAGCACTTATATTCCCCTTGCAAGAATTTTAAACAGCAATCAATTAGTAACAAATTCGCCAGTTTTTGCACTGACAGTTAACCAAATTTTTTCCTTTTTTAACTTTTTTTACCTTTATAAAAGCATTAACAAAATTGATAAAAAGCAACTTTTACTTGCAAGAATTGATAATTTATCTCTGTTTTCAAAGATTAAATTGATAATTTTTCCAAAAATAAAAATTTCCTATTATTTATTAATTATTTTTACAACAATTCAAGCTTGAAACGACTTTTTATGACCAAATTACATTTTTTCAAACCGCTCATACCAGACAATTTCAACTTGATTTCAGTATTCAGGTCAAAGTAGCCTTGGATTTTTGCAAAACATTCAAGCAGCAGGCTCGCTTTTTACAATAATTGTTCCGTTATTTTCTTATATAATTTTTTCCAAATTTATTAATAATGCAACGGCAAACAATATTAAATAATTTTGAAAAATGCAAAAAATTATCACAAAAGAAGCTGTTTTTGAATTAGAAATCAAAAAATCTAAATTTATTTCTTATAGTTTTCTAGTAGAATCAAAGGAACACTCAGAAGCGCTACTAACCAAAATTCAACAAGAAAATAAGCATGCAAGTCATATTGTTTATGCAGTTTGTTTTGATTTATATAATTGTAAATTTAGTGATGCAAACGAGCCAAAAGGTTCGGCAGGGTGACAAATTTTTAACATTTTAAGAACAAAAAAAATTACTAATTCATTAATTATTGTTGTCAGATATATGTACGGGGCCAAATTAGGGCTAGGTTTATTACAAAATAGTTACAAAAAAGCGGCAATTGAAGTCTTAAATCTTAGTTTGGTTGATGATTTTAAAATTTCTTATCACTATTTGTGCGAAGTTGACTTGGAAAAAATGAACTGGGTACTTCAATTAATAAAGAAAAATGGATGTACAATCCAAAAAAAAGAATTTGGACTAAAATTAAAAATTAAATTTAGCTGTCCTTTGAAATTAGAAGAAAATTTTAAGATAAATTTTAAGGAAATAGTAAAATAATTTGGTTGAAAAAAATTATTTTCTGAGTTTGACAGTTTGATGGCAAAAATTCACTTTTTAGTGAATATAAATATGCAAAAATACCGGTAAATCCGGGTTTTTTGACCTAAAATCTTAATTTTTATTATTTTAAAATTAACCTTTTGCAAAAAAAAAAAAAAATGTTTGGTCCAAGAAAAAATTATGTTATAATAACTCTCACTAAGAATAAATTAATAAATTTTTAATATTGAATTAAGGGGGAATTAGTTATGTTTTTTGCATGATAAAATCAGAAAATGCGAATTATCCATTATATTTTTAAATATGATGGAATGCCTTAAATTTAACCGTTTAGAAATCTATAAATTTAGGGCTTTTAGTTATTGTTCTTTCAAAACTTCACATTTTTTTTTAGGCTCAATGTAAGTAAAAACGAGTTTTCTATTTGCATTGAGTTTAAATAGTAGTTGTATTTTTTTATGATTTTTGTTGTTTTATCCATAAATTGATTTTTGTCAGTGTTTTAACTAAAAAAGCTAGTTTAAATATTTCATATTTTGCTTTTTAAGCTAAAAAAGCACGGAAAACCAGACAGTTTTTAGGATTATGTCATCAAGCTGGGAAACTCGGGGGAAAAAAGAATTTGTACTAAAATTAAAAATTGAATTCAGCCATCCTTTAAAATTAGAAGAAAATTTTGAGCTAAATCTTAAAGAAATAGTAAAATAATTTGGTTGAAAAAATTTTTTTATATTAAAATATACACAATATTAAAAAAGCTATCTAGGTGCAAAGATGATTCAAATTCGTAACATCACAAAAAGACTCGGAACAAAAATAATTTTAAATAACATTAGTTTTGATATTCCAACTAATAAATTAACGTTCATTTCTGGTCAATCTGGTGTTGGAAAAACGACGCTTTTGCATATTATTGCCAAAATCGCCAAAGCTGACAGCGGGCAAATTTCCTTTTTTGATAAAAATCAACAAGTTTTAAAAAACCCAAATGTTGACATTTTTTTTCAAGATGTCAATCTTATTGAAAATATTTCAGCTATTGACAATGTTCGAATTGGGACAAGTATTTTGGGTTATAAATTTAAACAAGATGAATTTAGTAAAAATGCAAATTTTTTAAATCTTGACCAAAGTGTTTTTAAAACAAAAATGGAAAATCTCTCTGGTGGTGAGAAACAAAGAATCGCAATTCTTCGTTCTCTAAATCGGGGTTCAGAATTTATTTTGTTTGATGAGCCAACTGCCGCGCTTGATAAAGAAAATGAGCAAATTATCTTTGAAAAAATTAAGCAAATGTCAAAAAATCACACAGTTGTGGTTATAAGCCATAATACTGAAATGATTCACAAATATGCTGATCAAATAATTTTTTTACAAAAAGACAAGCCACCAATTATTAAAATTAACGACACTAATATAATAGAAGACCAAAATTCTGAACAAACTAGCGAAACTAAACATAAAAAAGTTGCAAAAGTAGTTCAATATAAGAATAAATTAAATATTTCGCCGATTTTTGTTATTGCTGATATTAGCAAAAAATTAACGCTTAGTATTTTAATTATAATAGCTTTTTTAGCGGCCGTCTTTTCGATTAGTTTTGCTTTTGAATTAAATCTTGGAACGGCAAAAGTCGAACGGCAGCAAAAATATACGCTCTCACTTGACAAAAACTTAATTGAGAAAAAATCAAACGCCGCTTTTAACCAAGATGAAATTAAAAAAATTAGTGAGCTTGAATCAATCAATGCACTTGTTGCAAATAGGCCAACGACAAATATAAATTTGCACTATGAAAATCGAAAAATTAATCTTAGAGATGTTGATCAAGTTGAAATTAATAGCTTTTTCAAAAACAGAATCGAAAATGATCTTGTTAATTTTGAAGGAAAATTCATTGAAAATGCTCGGGAAATTATCCTTTCAAAATCAGCTATTGACATACTTAAAATTGAAAATCCAATAGGAAAAACAATTCATTTGGTTTATGATTCTAATAAAGAAATTGAGGAAAATCAAAATAAAATTGAACTAAAAATTGTCGGAATTAATAATGGAATTAAAAGTTCCGTTGCCAGATTAGATACTTTTAATTTAATTAGTTTTCCATCTTTTATTAGCACTCAATCAATTAAAGATCTTGAAAATTTAGTTAAGCAAAATACAGTTGAAGAAAACAAAGACCAAAACTTTCAACTTTTTAAGGAAATTAACTCCTATATTCCTAGCGAAAATGCCCAAAGCTCCGCGCTTGAACCATTTAAAATTCCGCTAAAAAACACAAAAGTTTTCCCGCAAAACAATCTAGAATTAATAACTGGAACATTTCCAAGAAAAGTCGATGAAATTCTACTTTCAACAACAGCAATTGATTCAAATGCTAAATATAAATTAAAAGTTGGCGATATAATTCAAACAAACTCGCCTTTAAATCAAACATTTAATTTACTTGTTGTTGGAATTTTTGACTCGCCAGATTCAGAATTATATTATCACCAAGATGCCAAAGAATTTTATACCAGCTTCCAACCAGCCAATCTTACTGCTTATTTAACAACAACTGACGAGCAAAACAACCTTGATTTAGAGGCAAAAAATGCTAAATTTGACCTCAAAATTACTCCACCTTCAAGCTTAATTCGGGTAATAACTAGCCAATCTTTAGCGATTATTTCGATAGTTAATAAAGTTACTTTTGCAGTGTTTATAATTTTTGTTATTATATTAATTTCGTTCATTTTAGTTTATGCCAAAACAATTTCTGAATCAAAACAGAGAATGATTGGAATTCTAAAATCACTTGGTGGTTCGACTTTACTAACACTTTTTTATCATACTTTAAATATTGTTTTGATATCGATTGTTGTTTTAATTTTAAGTTTTGTAATCATTTTCCCGTCAATGGAATCGATTCATATTTTAATAGTTGGCAATGATTTTCCCGCCGCTTCTCAAGAAAATCTAGCCCTAATTTTATTATCGTCCTGAGCCGGACTTTCAGCTGCATTTATTCTAATTTATGTTTTAATGTCGTTAATTACTTACAAAAAAACCACTCAACAGTTATTAAAATAAAAATGAAAGGTGTAATTGCCTTTCATTTTTATTTCTTTAATCCTAAGTTTATCAATTTGATGGCAAATATTCACTTTTTTAGTGAATATAGATAGACAAAAATAACGTAAATCCGGGTTTTTTGACCTAAAACCTTAATCTTTATTATTTTAAAATCAACCTTTTGCAAAAAAAAAAAAAAAATGCTTGGTCTAAGAAAAAATTATGTTATAATAACTCTCACTAAGAATGAATTAATAAATTTTGATATTGAATTAAGGAGGAATCAAGGATGTTTTTGCCATAAAAAATCAGAAAATGCGAATTATCCATTATATTTTTAAATATGATGGAATGCCTTAAATTTACCCGTTTAGAAATCTACAAATTTATGGCTTTTGGTTATTGTTCTTTCAAAACTTCATATATTTTTTTAGGCTCAATGTAAGTAAAAACGAGTTTTCTATTTGCATTGAGTTTAAATAGTAGTTGTATTTTTCTTTCGTGATGGTCAGATTTAAAATTCAGTGTTTTTGCTTTGATAGTTATTTTTCCTGTGTTTGCCAAAAAAGTTAAAAAGGCCCCAAAATCAGACACTTTTTTAAGATTATCTATCAAACTGGGAAACTCGGGAAAAAGTTAAAAAGCCCCCAAAATCAGACACTTTTTTAAGATTATCTATCAAACTGGGAAACTCGGGAAAACCACTCAACAGTTATTAAAATAAAAATGAAAAGCGTACTTGCCTTTCATTTTTATTTCTTTAACTTTTTAAGGCCATAAATTGTTGAAATATCTTCTTTTCAAAGCATAAATTTACTTTTTTTGGCAGATTCTTGGGCTTTTAAAATTTGGTCAATTAAACTTTTATATTCGGGATAATAATAAGTTTTTTTAGGATTTTGATATTGGGCATAACGATGAATTGCAAGACCTTCGCTAACCATTTTGATATTAATGATCTCGCCCTTTTCGTTTTTCAGAACAACAATAATCCGCTCATAGGGATCATGTCCGACAATTTCAAATGAAATTCAGCGATTTAAAATTAGTTGTTCTAGACGTTTTTTGGCTATTAAACCGTGAAATTTCATAGTTTTTACATTAATTAAACGATTTGGACGGCTGAGTTCAAGTTCAGGAGTGTCAATCCCAAAAATTCGAAAACGTATACCGTTTTTATCAGTGAAAGTGTCCCCGTCATAAACACTTTTTATAAATGTTGTATAAGTTAAGCCTTGTTTAATTCGTGAATTTTTAGAAAAAATAGGTAGTTTTTTTATTGGATTTAAGCCATCAGTTGCAACTGTTTTTTCTGAAATAATTTCTGAAAGATAATCATAACAACTTGTAAGCGAAAAAAGTGGCAAAAATCCTGGAACTAATAGTAATTTTTTAAAAATTTTTGTGCCTCCCTTTTTTGATCTCGTTCTTTTATGGCGTTTCTTTTGTCAACCTTAGTTTTCCCTTTTGCAAGTGCAATTTCGATTTTGATTCTGCGGTTTTTTAGACCAACAAAAAGTGGAATAATTGTTAATTTTTGTGTAACTTTTTCTTTAAAAATTTTTTTTAACTCATGTTTGTGCAATAAAAGTTTTCTTGAGCGATCAGTTTGACCTCGGGATCCTTTATAAGCGCTAATTGTTGCATTTGACAAATAAAGTTCTAAACCCTTAAAATAACAAAAAGAACCTACAAGCGATATATTTTTTGCCTGAACAGATTTAACTTCTCATCCTTCTAAGACAATTCCCGCTGTAAATTTGCTAATTATTTCGTAGTCAAAATAAGCTCTTTTATTTTCAATTAAAATTTTCATCTTCGAACCTAAAAAATTATATAATTATATTCAAAATAATTTTATATAAAAAAAGGCAAAAATGATCAAAAAAGAAAAAAAAGAGAAAATCGACTATAAAAATACCGATAAAATTACATTTTTAGAGGAAATTGACAAAACAAAGGGGCTTAATCAAGAACAGATTGAAAGATCAAAAAATTTTTTTGGCGAAAACAGACTACCAAAAATTCCGGAAAAATCATTATTTTTCCGTATTTTATTGCAACTAAAAGAGCCGCTTACCTTAGTTTTAATTTTTGTTATTATTATTTCGGTTATCATTAGTTCGGTTTTTGAACATGACTTGCCTTTTTGGGCTAAATTAATTTCGTATCTTGAGCCAGTAGTTATTGCTTTAATTATTGCAATTAATGTTTTTTTCTCTTTGGTACAAGAAACTAAATCAAAAAAAGCAATAGATGCAATTTCAGATCTTAACTCGCCAGTTTCGACACTAATTCGTGATGGGAAAAAAATAAGCTTAAAATCTGATGAGATTTTAGTAGGGGATATTCTTGAAGTTAGCTCTGGTGATTTAATTAGCGCCGATGGATTTGTAATTGAAAATAAAGAATTATCCGTATCTGAGGCAATTCTTACTGGTGAGTCAACATCAGTTTTTAAAGATGAATTTAAAAATTGGGGCGATAAAGCCGCAAAAGTTTACAGTGGAACAAGTGTCTTAAATGGACAGGCAAAAATTTTAGTATCAGATGTTGGTCAGAATACTGAACTTGGAAAAATTGCTTCACTTGTGACAAAAACAGCCGAATTAGAATCACCACTTCAGAAAAAAATTGCTAAATTTTCAAAAATTATCACTTTTATTGCCGCATTTTTAGCAATTTCTTTCTTTTTTATTTATATATTTTTGGTTGAAAATGGCGATTTTAACCAGTCAAAACACGCAGTTATAATATCACTTTCACTAGCAATTGGCTTTATTCCCGAGGGTTTGATTCCGCTTGTTACTATAAATTTAATTATTGGTGTTAAAAAATTAGCAAAAAATAATGCAATTGTAAAAGATTTAAAAACAATTGAAACTCTTGGAGCAGTTTCAATTGTTTGTTCAGATAAAACTGGGACAATAACTGAAAATAAAATGCAAATTAAGGAAATTTATTATCACCAAATTGAGTCAAAAAATTTCTGGACACAAGCTGTTTTAAATACAACAGCATATAGTTTTTTTGATAAGTCAGTTGAAAAATATTACGGTGATCCTGAGGAAATTTTAATTTTACAAAAGGCAAAAACTTTTGAAATTCAAAAAGAAGTAGTTGAAAAACAACACAAATTTTTAGACAAAATTGTCTTTAATTCCAAACTTAAATTTTCAGCTACTTTTTATGAAATTGATAATAAAAAGTTTCTTTTCATCAAAGGTGCTCCTGAAATTATTTTTAAAAAGGCGGACAATTTAGACCCTATTTTAGAAGAAAAATTAACCCAAATGCAAAATTTAGGATATCGTATTTTTGCATTTGGGTATCGTGAAATTAAAAATGAACTTCAACCTAATGAAAATCTAGAAAATTATGTAAAAAACATAAATATTTCAGGCCTTGTATGTTTTCAAGACCCACCTCGGAAAGAAATTAAACCGATTGTCAAAAATCTTTTAGATGCAGAAATTAAAACGATAATGATAACAGGTGATAATTTTCACACTGCCGCAACAATTGCAAAAAATGTTGAAATTTTAGGTCCTGAATCACTTGCAACAGGCAACCCTGATTGAAAAAAAGATGACTTTTGGCGTGAAAATGTTGAAAAATTTCACCTTTATTCACGTGTTCAACCAGAAGATAAATTAGAAATTGTCGGCGCACTACAGTCAAAAAAACATGTTGTTGCTATGTTAGGTGACGGGGTTAACGATGCTCCTTCATTAAAAAAAGCCGATGTTGGTTTTGCAATGGGAATAACTGGCTCACAAGTTTCAAAACAGGTTGCAAATGTTGTTTTAGCCGATGATAATTTTAAAACTCTCTATCAAGCAATAAAAATTGGCCGTAATATTGTTGCAAATATTAAAAAACTGTTTGTTTTTTTACTTGTTGCTAATTTTTCAATGCTTTTATCAGTTATTTTTGCAACTTTACTTTTTAAGGAACAAATTTTTACGTCACTACAAATACTTTGAATAAATGTTGTTTCTGAAACTTTCGGGGGAATTGCCCTTGGCCTTACAAATATTTCAAAAAACGTTATGAATAAAAGCTTTTTAAACGAAAATAAATCACTTTTTAATAAAAAACTGGTTTTTAGCATAATGTTTTGGGCAATTTTCATCTCATTTTTAGCACTGCTAAGTTTTTGAATCACAAATTCACAAACTTTTTCCTTTTTAATTATCAGTATTAGCCTTTCAAGTCTTTCTTATATACTTGCCGCCGATGAGAATATTTTTAAATATAAATTTGCAGATCTAAAATTTTTACACCTTGGTTTTTTAGCTAGTTTTACTTCAATTCTAATTGTTTCCTTTATTCCCGGAATAAATTTTGTTTTTTCCCAAAATGATTTTAGCAACTCAAACTATCTTATTTTAAAAAATAATTATAATTATCTGTTACTTTTAACTATTTTTGCCCCGTTTGTATTAGACCAAATTCTAAAATTTTTTAAAATATACTTTAAAAAATTTTAATTAATTTTGATTTTTTCAACAATCAAGATCCACTGTGGTTTCATCAAATTTTGATGGGTCTTCAATATTAAACAAAATATACAACATTGTTCGCTTTATGCGTGAATTAGTATAACGTTTTGAATTGGTGGCACTCAAAAAACTATCTAAGTCCGGTTGGTCGATATGTTTTTTGAATAAATTTTCAATTCCTTCTTTTACTAGTCAAATTTTTCTTAGTGATTCAGGCGACTTTTGACGAATAATTTCCTGAAATTTTGGATATAACAAGGCTAACGAACAAACTGGTTGGCTAAATTCCATTGGCGAAAACTGAGAAATTGACTTATTTTGGCTAATTAATTTTCGCAAGTATGTTGCTGATGCAAACTTTCCAGTTGGTGTTGTTTCATTATAATCAACAGTTCTTTTAAGACTATATGCCTGAATTGGATAATTATTTAGCACAATTTGTTTAACATATTCAAACCCGAGAATATCATTAGGGTAAATAATTTTTTGCGAACTGATTTTTTCAAGGGCAATTGCAGCTGCATTTGGAAAAGAATTGCCTAATTTTAATGCTTTTTTAAGATGAACATTATATTCATCAATGTTATTTTTTCACAAATTTGCTAAATTATACAGATTTTGAACATCATTTGATTCTGATCCAAAAATAATTTTGTCTATTTTATGGTCAAAAATTAATTTTAGCGCGCCTTGGGCAAAAATATGAGCAGCTTGACTTGTGTATTCAAAAGGCAATCTAATTACAAAATCAGCTCCATATTTTAGTGCTATTTTCTTTTTTGTTTCAAAATTAGCAAGACTAATCTCACCTCGTTGGGTGAAATTTCCGCCTAAAATTATGTAAATTTTGTCATTAGGAAAGTTTTTCTTAACATATTCAAGCTGATAAATATGACCATTATGAAAAGGATTGTACTCAGCGATAATTGCAATTGCCATTTTTCCTCTTTTTTAAAAATAGTTTTACTTTTTAATTTAAAAAACCTATGAATTTATAGGTTAATTTTTTTCTTGATTAATTATTTGGTGAATTTTATCTAAATTTGTGCCATTTTTTGCCGAAACATTCAAACACTCAAGTGATAAATTTTTACACACTTTTAGCAGTTTTGAGCGCTGGGACTGATTTGTTTTATCAATTTTATTAGCTAAAATTTGCACCTTTATATTTAATGAAACCAAAAATTCAATCATACTAAAATCAAGATCAGTAAAACCGATTTGACTGTCAATTAGCAAAAAAACTAATAAAATATTGCTATTTTTACTAAAATAATTAAAAATCATCGATTCAATTTGATCCTTCTTTACATGAGAAAGGCGGGCATATCCATATCCTGGAAGGTCAACAATTAACTTATTTTGGCTAGTTTGGTAATAATTTAAAAGCTGAGTTTTTCCAGGAGTAGACGAAATACGGGCAATTTTTTGCCTTGCTAGCACATTAATTAGCGAGGATTTACCAACATTTGAACGCCCAATAAAAGCAAATTGATCTTCAGAAAAACACTGCTCTGGACATGATTTAAGAAATTTTCACATTGTAACACTTTAGAATTAAAAATTGTTATAAAATTTTAAACAAAACGACCACCAGTTTGAGTGATAACTCTAATATTTTGATTATTTCCCGTTGTTTATAACTGTAATTTTTTAATTATCTCATTTCTTTACATTTCGCGAACTAAAATAAACCGGTGTTCCTACAAAACCAGCGGCGATAGAAACAAGACTTAGAACTACTTTGAAAGATTTTAACATTATTTTGCCTAGATAAACTTTAAGATTTTTTAGGGGTTGGGCTATTAGGTTGAGCCTCAACTCACTCATCGCTATTTATATTTGTTTCATCGATAATAAACACATGACCGCCTGTTGTTCTGTTAAAAGCGCCAATTTCTGGTGTTTTAGTAATTGTCAAAACTTTTTGAAGCTCTTTTTTTCAATTTTCACGAGCAGTATGGGAGCTTGCACGCGATGGATAAAAACGAGCGTAATTATTCTCCCAAAAGATATATAAAAATGCTGCTGCTGCTTCAGTTATTGGTGTTTTTGGGAATCTTTCTTTAAAAAGTCTCATTTGGTCATTCTTTTTAAAGACATATTTATAAAGATTATTTTTTGCTTCACGATATTTCTGAGCATTTTCGACAACTGAAGATTTCAATAATATTTTTAAATCTTCTTGTAATTTATCAATTATTTCATCAACTTCACGCTCTGATTCGGTTGTTGCAGGAGAAATTGAATTGGATGATGTTGACTTGGAAATATCACTTTGGGTTTGGGTTTTAGGTTTAGGAGTATCTTCTTTGTGTTCAATTTTTGGAGTTTCACTAATAACGATAACTTCAGGAGTTTTTACAATTTTGGGCGGTAAAACCGGTTTTACATCTTCATTAGAAACTACAGGAGAAATTAATGGGGTTGGATCTTGAATTTTCTCTTCATCCTGAGTCGGTTCTTGCTTAATTATGACAACTTTTTGAACAATTTCTGGTGAGTTTGATGGGGATTTGTCTAAATTTGTTGGCTTTTGGGGTTCTAAAACTGAAATAGAAGAATTTTTACTTTCACTACTTTGAATTTTACTAACTGAAACAGATTTTTTTGTTTCATCAACTGGTTTTTTAACAGGTTCGACCAATAAGATTTTTGGTTTTTTTGTGTTTTTAGTAACATTAATAGGCTGAGATTTTGGAGAATCTTCTGAGACTTCCGGACTTTTTAGAACAATTGTTTCATCATTTTTTACAGTTTCCTGGGTTGATAATTCTTCAGAATCTTGGTTGAATTCATTATCTTGTGAATCAAAAAGTGGTGAAAGATGGGTTTCAACTTGAAGTGTTTGGCGTGCTAAACTTGTATCGTCCAAATTAGAAATAGCATTACTAGAAGTCAAATAAATAGCTGTTCCTGCTGAACCTGCAACAACTGGAACTAATCCAAAAACCAATTTTAAAGATTTTCTCATATTTCACCCCTAGAAATTAAAACCAACACCAATAATTTATAATAATACCACGAATATAAAATTATTTAAAAAAATAAAACAGGAATGATCTAGCTCATCCTGTTTGTTTGATTTACTATATTTATTAATTATAAACAAAAAATTTTAAAAGTCAAGTAAAACCTAAAAAATTTATTTATATCAATTCTTCAAAGTATTAAAATATTTCAGATAGATTAAAAAAATGGTATTTTTATGTAAGCTAGTATACTAACTTATTATTTTCAAATTTGGTAGCTAAGACATCTTTTTTTTGTTTCGGTAATTGATTTTTCTACTGGTTGAGGCAATAAAATTTTAGGCTGATCTTTTGATGAATTTGCTGAAATATTAGGATTATCGCTAGACGAAATTATTTCTGGTTGATTTATTTTTTCACTAGATTCTACCGGTTGAAAGCTTGGAGGCGGATCAAAAAGACCATCAGGGACTTCTACGGTAATTGAATTTTTTTCGTCTTCTTTAGTATTTTTATATTTATAAATCAAAACAAACGCAGCTGTTCCTGCTACAACAACAGCCGATCCTAATATAAGTGCTATTTTTCAAAATTTTTTCATATTTCACCCCTAATAATTAAAGTCTAAACCAAAATAAATTAGTATAATTATATCAAAAATATGAACTTATTTATGAAATAAAAATTGAATGTATCTAGCCTAGCAAAGAATCGACAAAAATTTAAGCAACAAAAAACACATTTCTATGTTAATAATAGTATTTTTTAAGATATATTAGAAAACTAGCTATTTTTATGTTATAATTTAATCTAACTTGTGAGGAGAATTATGAAAAGAATATATCCAAAAAAATGGTTTTTAGGAAGTCTTACAGTTTTAATTCCAACGTTTTTTGTCGCTGCAGCATGTGGCCAAAATAACGGTGATAAAAATAAGGAAGATAACAAAAATAATAAATCAGACACTATAGAAAAGCCTAATCCACCAAAGGAAAACCCTAATCCACCAAAAGGTGGAACTGACGTGCAAGGAGATCCTGTTGCTTTTCTTGACACACAAAAAGGCAAAATTGAATCAGACACTTTGAAATTAATCGAAGAAACAAAAAAACAAAAAGAAAATATCGAAAAAACAGAAGAACAAACAAAACAAATTGAAGAAAAACAAGCAGAAATAAACAAAGAACTTGATAAAATTAAACAAAATCAAGCTTCAACTGATGATCAAAAAAGTGATAAAAGTTCAGAAGACATCAAGAAAGAAAAAGAAAAACTAGAAATTGAAAAAGAAAAATTAGAAAAACAAAAAAAGGAACAAGACGAAAAACTACTTAAAGAAAAAGAACGCCTTTCAAAACTTGAGGAAGAAAAAAGGCAAAAAGAACTAGAAAAACAAAAAATAATACTTGAAAAAAATAGACTTCATATTCAAACAGTCAATGATTTAAATGCTGTTTTAGCAAAAATTCCAAATTCTTTAGAAATAGCTGACCAAGAAAAAAGAGCATCAAGTAATGTTGCAACTGTGCTTCATCATTATAAGCAAAAACCTTCAACTTTTCATTATGAAAATTTTGTAAAGAAAATTGATAACTTTGATGACCAAAATTATACAATTACCTTTAGTTTTCCTTTTGAGGTTAAAACTGTTGAAAATAACAGCGATATTAATCAAAGAAGGCTAGAAAATGTTGAACTTTCAGTGTCCAAAAAGGGTTCAGACACAAAAGTAACAAAACGAGTGAACCTTTTTTGAGATTTAGAAAAATCAAAAGAAATTCAACAAAATCAAGTGCCAGAATTATATCAAAAAGAATTACGACCTGTTTTTAGCAAAATAAGTCCTTCAATTTTGGCATACGCCTTAGTCAATTCTGATAATGAAGCCGTTTTAAATTCAGTACTTTTTGGCGATTTTAATGCCGCTTTTAGCGAAGTTTCCCTTTCAGTTGGCCTTAAAGATGAATTTTTAGTGATAAAATCACTAAATGATGAGGAAAAATTTTCCTTTGATATTATAAGCGCAAGCCCTAATGATGAAAATGGTACTTTAAAAATTAAAGTTAAAAAAACAAAATTTAAAGAGCAAAAGGAACAAATTGGCGATCTTCAAGAATTTACTTTTTCCAATTTAAAGAAAAACAATAAAAATCTAGCTGAATTTGAATTTGAAGTTGACAATAATAAAGTTTGACCTCAAATAAGAGAAAAAGAAATTTTTAAAAACAATAGACAAAATAAAAATGAACTATCAGAGATTCAAAAAGGGCGAATAGCTAAAATAATTTTTGACAGCCTCTATTTTAAAATAAAAAGCCCTGATCCTGAGGTTCTTTTAAAGGAATTTTTAGTCAAAGATCATATTAAAAACAACAACTTTTTCCCTTATCCACAAATTATTTCCCTAGAATGAGATGGCATGATCAGAAATGATGCCCACAAAAAAATTGCACTCAAACTAGAAAATAAGAAGTTAATTTATAGTTTTGAACTAAAATATGCAAATCTTTTACCAAATTTAACCATTACTCCTCAAGATCAGACACTGCAATTTTCAGATTACAAAACCGCTCAAATTAGAGGCGAAATTCCCCTTGATCAATTTTTAATTTAAATAAAATTTTGTAATTTTACCAACAAAATTATCCTTTTATTTTAGAGCAACAACTAATAAACTAGATGTTAAAACCCTTTGATTTAGATGATAATTTGTATTCTAGGCACTTTTTTTAATAATTTTGGCAAAAAAATATGCGGTCATCACAATTATAAATTTGTTGGCAAAAAAACCTTAATTTTTTAAGTTTCACAGTTTAATGGCAAAAATTCACTTTTTATTGAATATAAATACGCAAAAATACCCGTAAATCCGTGTTTTTTGACCTAAAATCTTAATTTTTATTATTTTGAAATTAACCTTTTGCAAAAAAAAAAAAAAATGCTTGGTCTAAAATAAAATTATGTTATAATAAACTCACTAAGAATAATTAATAAATTTTGATATTGAATTAGGGAGGACTTGATTATGTTTTTGTCATAAAAAAATCAGACAGTGCGAATTATCCATCATATTTTTAAATGATGGAATGCCTTAAATTTAACTGTTTAGAAATCTATAAATTTAAGGCCTTTAATTATTGTTCTTTCAAAACTTCATATATTTTTTTAGGCTCAATTTAAATAAAAACGAGTTTTCTATTTGCATTGAGTTTAAATAGTAGTTGTATTTTTTGTGATTTTTGTTGTTTTTCATAAATTGATTTTTGCCAGGTTTTAAAATAGCAATTAACTTTTTAAGTATTAAGGACCATCTGGAAATAGTAAAGTTTTGCGAAAATCTTTAAATTCGCCTTCATTTTCAGATAATTTTTTTAAGTTCTGTCGATATGATTTTTCTTGTTTGGGAAACAGTTTTTTATTTGTACCATCAATTAAGTTGTGTCTTAGTCCATAAGAGTCAAAATCAGCAATTTGGACAAAAGGAGTATAACCAGCTTTGCCACTAATGTCTAAATTACCTCCTCTGGTTTGAACAGCAGAATAAATACCAACAGGTAAGCCATAATCGTTAATGACGAGCGACCCAGAGGCTCCATAATACAGTCCACTATTTTCAATAAAGGTTATAAAGCCAAAAGAAGAATAACTTCTGTTAGGGCTGAGGATGTCATTTAGTGCTAAACCATTGCTAAAACTATCGTTGGAAATCGCAAAAGCCTTGTTAGTTAAATTTTTTGGATAATTTCTCATCAAAAATTGTTGTCCATCAAGGCTTGGATAACCTAATAAATAAAGTTTTGTGGTATTAGGAGATAAAACGCCAGATTCGCTAATTCCTAATTTTTCTGGCTCAGCAATACCTTTTTGATAAATTGAGGTATAATCATAACTTATATAAGGTACTGCCTTTTTGTCATGATTTGGATACTGTTGTGTCTGAAACTTAGCAATATCTTGCTCGATGTCTACAATTGCCTTTTCGATATGCTCTTTGAATAATTGAAAATTTTCCTTGTTTGCATCATTTTTTGAAATGAGGTCATCTAATTTTGCTAAATTAACTTTTAGTCCAAAAACGGCAAAATCTTTACCAATTCCATTGTTTATTTTTTGACTACTAGGAGATGTGGTTGATGTTTGTTTTAGTTGCTCATTTGTTTGATCATCAAAAATATTTAAAGCCACAAAGACAGTTTTCGGATTATCAAAAATTCCTTCGATACCAATCTCACTCCCTTCTCCTAATTGCTTGTTAATAAAGTAAACGGGAGTATTGTTTGCATCTGGTCTTGAGTTATTATCAATTGCTTGGATGTTAGCTTCTTTTTTTGGCACACCAATAATAAAGCTATCTACTTTTTCGCCATTCTTTGGCTCAGTAAAATATTCAGGGAAAGTGTCTTTATATTTTGAATCTAAAGTGTTAAAAGATCTGGCAAAAACGTGAGCATTTGTAGCAATATACAACATTACTTCCGTCTTGTTTTCATTGTAAGCAGCATCTAATAATCAACCTGTTCCTGTCGGCTCATATTTGACAACATGATTAGGATTGCTCTCATCTGTTTTGTCAACGCTATTGAAAGCGATTGCAAAAGTTCTGTTTTTTAGCTTTTCATATGCTTGCGTTTCTGTTAGTTTTGCTAAATTAGATGCTAATTCTTGCTTTTGTTGTTCTCTTAAGCGTTTAGCATTTTCTATTCCTCTTTGTATAAAATTCGGATTGAAATGAGGGGCAAAATCCTGTTGGCCATTTTGCGGGTTATTTTGTGATGGAGTAGTTATTGTTTCTTTTGTACTATCTGATGAAGTGTTTGGTTTTGTTTCTATCTCTTTTTTTGGTTTGTTTGGTTTTGTTACTTTTGGTTGTTCTTTTTCATGGCAAGCAACTAGAAAGGCCACAGCACTTAAAGGCGTAACAATTGAACTGGAAGTAATTAAAAATGTTTTCAATTTTCTTATTTCTTTATTATTTTTTATCATAAGTTTGCTGCCATTAAAATAAAAGTTTGATTAAATTAGTAGAAAAAATTAATACAACTAGTTTTTTATCTATGATTTTGATTTCACCACTTTTGTTAATTTTTTCTACTAATTTAGGTGCAAAGATTTTATTTTAAATATGCATTAATAAAGGAACGTTTGATTTCTTCGCGAGCTGGTTTTCCTAAAGGGCTAGTCAATTGAGAATCATTATAAACAGCAAGACCTTTAAGAATTATAGAAGCATTTGATTTTTGATTTTGAGTTTGAGTTGAATCTGATCCATCTGAGGCAGTATCAGTTGTCATTTTTTCAGGATTAGGGCCAATTTGAGCTCAATCAAGATTGAAAAAATTAGGAAATGGAGTTCACTCGTGAGTTAAATGGTTTATATTATAAATTGTTTTAGCATTTAAGCTAACTGAAAATGGCGAATTTAGTTGATTATTTGACGAAGAATAAGCTGTAATTTCAAAAGATCATGGGGTTTTAATAATTTCAAGGAGAATATCTTGGTCTTGTTCGATTATTGGATTAATTTTTTGGCCAACAAATGGTGAAGAATTTCGAAATTCCTGTGAAAAAAAACGGCTTTCATCGGTACGATTTGCAATTTCCATTGATGGGCGATATTCAGAATTAGGCGGAAATCCAGTAGAATTTTCATTTATATCTGCCGAAAAAAACCTATTTTTTATATTTCAAGAATTATGACCAAGAACAACAGCTTGTTTTTCTTTTAAAGAAGTTGAAAATGATTCTAATCCTAAATGTAGTGAATTTTGACCCTGGCGAAAATGATTATTATACGATTTAAAATCTTCGACTTGTTGAAAATCAAAACCAATAACATATTCGTCAATTTTTGCATCAGCCTGTTTGGTATCTATTGAAGGACTGGGATTAATTTCAACCTTACCACCTCCAATTTTCCCTTCAATTGGTTTTGATTTTTCAACATATTTAGATCTTCCAACTTTTTGAATGAAAAGTCCACTACCATTTGAATCTGAAAGTAAATAATGTTTTTTATAATCGTTAATATTTTTTGGTCTAAAAGCTAAGTAAACAACTCCTGAATTGACTCGTGAAAATGGGGCGGGATTTGTTTTTGGTTGCTCGGTTGAACTAGAAGTATTCTCGGTTTTTGGCGAATTATCCATGAATTTAAAGGCTTTTTTGATTTCAAAACCATTGTGGGTTAGCTTATTTTCGACAGAATTACTATCCTGAAAATGAATGTCATTATCAGATAAGTCTTGAATTTTTAGTGATTCAGTTGATGAAGTTTGTGAAAAACTAGCTTTTCCGTCAAGGAAAAAGGTTGGATAAAATTTGGAAGCAACATCAAAAGCACTTTGTTGCGAACTTAAAACATTATTAATCTGGATTTTTGAAGAGGCTAATTTTTCGTTGTTTTTAGTAGAAACCAATGAAAATTCAATAACAAAATTATCGCTTTGTTTTTCAAAATTTATTTCTGGTCTGACATCAAGCGAAATAAAATTATGCTGTAAATTTAAAGCTTTTCAGATAGATTTTCCTAAAGTTAATGGTTTATTTTCACTTTTTTGGTCATCTAAATCTGAAAAAGTTTGGGCTTGAATTGCTTGAGATTTTGAACTTTCTGAAATTTCTATTAACTCTTTTTTATACTCTTCAAGCGAATCTTTGCTTGGATTTTTACCAAAATCAAGCAAATAAAGCTGACTAACTAATTTTTCATTAGGATTTTTGGTGTCAATTTGACTAGATGATTCCTTAATTTCATTAAATATTTGAACCAATTTATCCGAACTAAGCGCTGGCATATTTGAAGCTTTGGGTAAAGAAAAATCTTGCAATTTAGTTTGAGGTAAATTCCTTGCAAAAATACGTGAAAATTCGTTTAGATCAGGTTTAATATCAGTGTCCAATTTAAAATCTAAAATTTTTATAAATTTTTGATGGTCTCTTTTTGTCAAGGTTCCGCTTAAATTTAGGCGAACTTTTCCGTCTTTAATTAAATTTAGGCGATCTTGTTCACTAATTTCAGACAAATTTTTAAGAATAACATCTATATTTACGAAATAATTTTTTAATTTATTAGTGTTTAGACTAAATTCATTACTGGTGTAATTAAATAATTCTGAAAAATTTTTTGACAGCGAGTTGTTTGTTTCATCTTGAGTTGAATACAAATATGATCCAAGTGATAAATTTTTGCTAACAAGATTTTGCTGGATTTGAGGTTTTAATTTTATTTCAGGAATTAACTCATCATTTATTCAGGATTTTATTTCTGATTCAATTTCTTGATCAGTAGCAATTCCTTTTATTTCAAGCTGAATTGGAGTTTTTTTATCCCCGTCAATTAACTCAAAATTAAGATAATTTTTGCCGGCTTCAGAAAAAAAACTAAGATTATTATCAACAATTGCTGGCTCAAGAGTCAAACCATTGCGAATAAAGGACGGATTTCCTAAATTATTTATAAAATTATAACTTCCTTTGAGTGCTAAAAGCGCTTTTTCAAATGCAATAAATTTTTGGTTTTCTGTTTCTTGAGCCGCGCTAAAACTAGCTTGAATTTTAGTTTTAAATTCAGCAAAACTAATTAAATTTTTTGAGTCTATATTAATTGATGACTTTTTTTCATCAATTTCAAATTTTGAAAAATCAACAACTTTATTTTCATCAGCAAAATTTTTGATATCAATTGCTTTTGAAAAAATTTGGTTGTCATTTTCTGACTTTAAAAATAAGACAATATTTTTTATCGAATTTCCACTAACTTGTGCATTTACCAAATCATAAGTAATTTGATATTCGTTTTCATATAATTTATCAAGATCTATTAGTGATAAAAGGTCAAAATTATAAATTTTGCTTTTTGCCAAATTTAGTGCGGTAAATGCGGTTAAATTTTTAAAATTATCTTTAACTGTCAAATTATCAAACAAACCAGCTAGCCCATTTTTAAAAGGATTTTGTTCTTGATCTAAACTCAATGTTTGAATTTCTTCATTTAATTTTTGATAGTAAGAACGATTATAAGAATAAATTCCTAAAGGAATTGAAATGGCAAGCCCGCTAACTATTGTTAAAGATGAAATTCCAATAACTATATTTGATGTTTTACTTGAAAAATGCTTAAAATTGAAGAACTTTTTCATTTTGACCTCGTTAGTTTGATTGTTGACCTGAAGTGGATGATTGAGAATTATTTGATTTTTTTACTGAAATTTTTAAACTGCGTGAGGCTAAAACTTCGGGTTGATTTGTGTTATTTTGGTCGGAAGTTTGAGTCTGAGGATTTTTATCAAGAATAGAAACTGTTAGCAAAAAATTTATTGTGTCTGTTTTTATTGAATTTTCAAAGCTAGGAAATATGTCAAATCTTAGTTGGGCATTTTCTAGTGGTTTTGAAAAATATTCTTTAGTTTTTTTCAAATTAGTAAGATTGGTCTCTAATGATGAAAGTTGTGAAGTTTGTGAAGTTTGATCATTTCCCTGGCCAGTTGTGTTAGTTTGGGGTTGAGAAATTTTGTTAAATGTATCATCATTTACTTCAAAATTCAATAATTCAGAAGGAATTGAGTCTGCTAGAGAATTAAGTTTTTCTTGATTTGAAACTTTTGGATCAATTTTTTCGGTAGATAAATTAATTAAAATTCTTCTAACAGGTGTTTGAAGAGAAAATTTGTTAGTATTTTGATCCCCAATATTGTAATAAAAATTTAGCGTTAAATATTCATAATTTGGATTATTTGGTGAATTTTGCGGAGATTCTTGGGGCTGTTGAGACTGTTGATCTCCTTCAGACTGTACAGTTTGTTCAGTTTGTTCAGTCGATTCAGACCCTTCAGTTGGTTGTTCACTTTCTTGTTCAGATTTAGGTGGTTCTGTTATTTTTTTAATTTCTTGATCAAGCGTTTGCATTGAAATTTCATTGCCTTTTTTAAAAACTATTTCATAATTTAAGTTTGTATCTATTTTTTCTCATGCCAAAAAATTACTCAACTGGGCTGCTTTTAAATAAAAAGCTAATAAAACATCAGCAAGAGTGGAAAGCTGAATACTTTGTTTGTAATTTTCCCTTATTTGATTAAGATCAAAATTAGTGTTAGATTCCTTAAAAATTTCTTGATCTTTCAATGCGGTTAAAACATCTGAGGTTGATTTATTTTCCAAATCACCGATTCCAGTTTTTATCGATTGAGGTAAAAATAATGTTGAAAAAAAGCCTTGATTAAAAACATCTTCAAAATGATTATTAAAGCTTAAAACTTGAATGTTTTTGTTATTAAGATTAATTTTTGCTGCTTTTTTAAAGATATCTTCCTGCAAATCATCGTCAAAAAGTTGCAAAGAAGAACGGTTTTGATCAAGAAGTCCAAAATATTTAGATAATTCAAAAAATGTTTTAGCAATTTTATTTGGTTCCTGTTGAATATAGTTTGCAAAAAAAGCAGCTACATCAGATGGATTTTGAAAAAAAGTATTTGAAACTAAAGAACTAACTGCCAAATTTCCAGATGAATTTGCGGAATTTATACTAGTTGTTGTTTCAAACTTTTTAAAACGGGAAATATCATCCAAGCTAGGAATCAAAGTTTTGCCTGCTCAAGATCTAACTTTTGCCTCAAAGTTATCAAAATTATAATTATAAGATGAAGGCAAACTCAATTTATCGGCCAAGGCTTTATAATCCTGTTTTAGCAATAAATTGTCTAATTCTTCTTTATTTAGCGGGACTTTTGCAAAAACAGGTTCGCCAAAAGTTGAAATAAATTGCGACAAATTAGCACTTTTATTGTCAAAAAGTGGATTTTGTTGATAAATTATCCCTTTTTGTGTTCCAGGGATAGAAAAATTAGCAAAACCACTTCCAGGAGAAACATTAGAATTTATAGGCAAACCAAAGCCTTCAATTCTTAAAATTAATTCCTTTTCATTGATAATTTCGTTTGAATTATTATCAAAAAAAGACTCATTTAAGACAATTTTATACGGTAATTCGATAATATATTTACCGTTGTCATTTATTAGTTTTGCATTTGGTGTGCCAAAAATAAAATCAATACCTTGCTTATCTGAAAGGATTGAATTATTAAAATTACCAAAATCTAAAGATAAATTTTCAGCCAACAACGGGTTTATCAAGTCTTTAATGTTTGAATTTTTTAAAAAGGGGTTGGATTCAAATTTTATTTTTGCAAAAAAATCAAAAGGATTTTGCTTGCTTATGAGAAGTTTATTGTCTTTTTCCTCTGTATTATAAATTAACGGTTTTAGTTTAACATTTGCAAAAAAATCATTAACATCCAAAAATATTGATTTTTTATCTTTGGATTCAAGGTTTATGTTGATAATTTTATTTCCATTATTTTCAAAATTATCGCCTAATTGATCAAGTGCCGACTGAGTCAAACTAGCCTGCAAAAACATTGTCACAATATTGTTTTGAACGCTGACAAATTGGTTGGTTGTGGCATCTTTTGCAAAATTTATATCGAAAATTTGGGCATTTGTGTCAGGAATTAAATTTTCTTTTGAATTTTTAACAGAAGAAATTAAATCCGTAAGTTTTGGAAAAATTTGACCTAAATTTTTTTCAACTTCAGAAGAATTTTGACTAGAATTAATTTTAGCGGCAAAATCTGAAGCACGGTATAAATTATTTTGCGCTAAATTCGAATTTTCCTCAGAAAAATTCGATATTGTCGTATTAAAATTTGAGACTGCATCTTCTATTTTTTTTGTAATTTTTTGCAGCGCAAAGTTAAAATCTGCTTTCAAAAATTTTCTTGAGTCATAAAAAGAAACAGGGTATAAAACAAAATCTGACTGTGCAAAATTTTTGTTAGTTATTTGTTGTCTTGCTCTAAATTTAATAATAAAATTTTGATTTAAATCATCAAAATTTAAATCAACAAAGTCTAAAACTGGTGAGTTAGTTTTTTCATTTTGCTGTTCAAATTTAACAAGTTGATTTAAATCTTCACTAAAATAATAAGGAATCAAATACTCATCAAGTTTAATCGTGTTTTTAAGAGCATTTCCGTCAAATAATAAACTTTTGATTGCAGAAAAATCGCTATTTTTGCTTATTTTTTCAGGATTAAATGCAACATATTTTACTTTCTTTACAAATTGCTGCACTTCTTCACGCGGATGTTTTCCGTTATATTTAAATGTAAAACTAATTCCGACTGTTATTCCAACAAAAGCTAATCCTGTGAAAAATGATGACAAAATTAACACTTTTCTTTTATTTTTTTTAATTTTGGCTGCTAAACTTGATGAATTCATAGTCCACACTCCTAAATTTTAATAAATTAATAAATTAATAAATTATAGCATATTTTGACCTTTTGGCATAGAAGTGCTATTATTATTAATTTTATGTTTAAAAATAAAAGCAAATTGATTTTTAAAACATAAAATAAGAAAATTAGCAACTTTTTTGCTTTATTTGCTAAAAAAGTAAATAAAATTTTGCTTTTGTTTAAGTAAGTTATGCTATAATTTTACCTTATTTAATTTAAATCTCTTTCTATTTTAATATTTTAAAACATAAAATTCTTAGATCATGCCAAACTCACTTAATTTAATATCACTTTTAACTAAAAGAATAACTGATTTTTTATCTATCTACGGTTTTGAACACATTAAATCTGATGAACTGACAACTTTTGAGAAAAATTTTGTAAAGCTAAATATTGACAAATCTCACCCTGCTTTTGACCCAACTCAAAGTCTTGTTTTTGATAACGAAAATTTGTTGGCAACTCATAAAACTGGTGTTTCAATTGAAGCAATTGCAAAATATCCTAATCAAGAACGGGCTTTTTTTTCTTTTGGAAAAGTTTTTCGAAACGACGAAGAAGACTCAACTCATTCTCATCAATTTAATCAATTAGATTTAGTTGCAACCGGAAAATACACTGTCTCACATCTTAAAGGATTGCTTAGTGATTTGCTTGAATTTGTCTTTGAAACAAAACTAGAAACTCGTTTTAGGCCATCATATTTCCCATTTACGCAACCTTCTTTTGAAGTCGATATTTTTTATCAAGGGCGTTGAATTGAGGTTTTAGGATGTGGACTTTTACACCCAAAAGTTATGAAAAATGCCGGATTTACTGATAAAAATATTTACGGAATTGCCGCTGGAATTGGGATTGAAAGACTAGCTGCTATTAAATTCGGAATAAGTGATATTCGTGAATTTTATAAAAATGATTTACGTTTTTTAAAACAATTTTGATAGGTAAAAAAATGCTTTTTTCATTAAGAAGATTAAAAAAAATAGCTAATATTGATCATATTAGCGACGAAAAAGTGATTGATGCTTTGATTAGTCTTAGTTTTGAAGTTGATAAAATTTCAAAACTAAACGAAATTTCCGGCGTAAAATTTGGAAATATTCTAGAAGTTAAAAAAAATGAAAATGCTGACAATTTACTGATTTGTCAAGTTCAATTTGACGACAAAATAAGACAAATTCAAACTGCAGCAAAAAATGTCCAAAAAGACAAGCAAGTTTTAGCTTTTGTTCCTGGTTCAACAAATGGAAAAATAACTTTTGAAGCTAAAAAATTACGCGGTCACATTTCTGAAGGAATGCTAGTTTCAGCTAGTGAATTAGGTTTTAGCACTAAACTTTTAAGTCCAGAACTAGACCAAGGAGTGCTTGTTTTTGATCCAATTTTTGATCTAAAACAAAATCCGCTTGAAATTTTAGAATTATCTGACCTAATTTTAGATATCAAACTTTTATGAAACAGGCCTGATGCAAATTCTTATTTAGTAATAGCAATTGAACTTGCTGCTTTTTTTGGCACAAAATTGGATTTGGAGTTTGACAAACTAAATTTTGACAGCAAAAGTAAATCAAATTTAGAAATTATTACTAAAAAAAATGAGTCAAAAGTTGCTGCTATTGAGATTGAAAAAGTTCCTAATCTTGGCTTAGTAGATATTTTTTTACTTTTAAAATCAGGTGTTAAAATTGCTGATTTAAACCAAAATTTTGCTAATTTTGTCTTAATTTACACAGGTCAGCCATCTTATTTTTTACAAACAAATAAAGATCAAAACCAAATTAAATTAACTTATCAAGAAACAAAATTACCTGAAATTCAAGACTCATTTGCTACTTTTCAATTTTGAAACAATGATGAATTAATACTAATTCCGGAAATATTCCAAAAACCAATAGAAAAAGATCAAAATTTATACTTAATAATGCCTAAATTTGACTCAGCAAAAATTAGGCAAATTAATCATAATTTTAATTTAAGCAGTCCCTCAGCAAGACAATTGGCAAAAAATTACAGTCAAGGAACAACACTTTTAAGCTTTATTTTTCTAGAATTTTTCCTTGAAAAACACGGAATTAATTTTTCTGCACCAATTAATTTTGACAAAAATCAATTTGACCAAAGACCTAGCATTAATTTTGGACTTGAAGAAGTCCAAAATATTTTAGGAATTGAACTTGAGCAAAAAGATTTTGAAAAAATTAACTCAATTCTTCAGAAAATCTATTATAATTTTAATTCTGACAGTTTTTTAGCACCGTTTTATCGTGTTGACATTGAATTTTTTGCCGATTATTCCGCTGATTTTCTTAGATTTTACGGACTTGAAAAATTAGGAAACAAAAAATTAGCTAAAGTAGAGCGATCAATTTCTGTTGTTGATCCAAAACCAATTCAACTAAAAACTTTAGGTTATTTTGAAGCTAATTCGTTCCTTTTAATTTCTCAGTCAGAAAATTTTAATCCATTAAATTTAAAAACTCAAACCTTAACAACTTATACATCCCAAGAACACACAACAATTAGATATTCACTCGCCTGACAGTTAGCAAAAATTGTAAAATATAATGTTAAGCGAAAAATGATTGATATTAGTCTTTATGAAACAGGTAGTGTCTCCGAGAAACATCAAGTTTTTGCCATGGCTTCGACAGTTTATAATCTTGAAACTCTAAAAGATCATTTAAAAATTTTATACAGTGATAACTTTAGTTTTAAGCCGGCCAAATCTGAATTTCTAAATCCTTCAGTGTCCCAATTTATTTATTGAAATAATACTTTAGTTGGCTGAGTTGGACAAATAAGTGAAAAATATGACTACCAAAACATCAATTTTCTTGAAATAATCGTTTCAAAAATTGATCTTGAACATAAAAATAAACTTGTTAAGTTCGAGCCATATGATAATTCGCAACTTAAATATCGAGATATTACGCTATCTTTAGATAAAAATGATATTCCTGACACTTATTTAGACGTTATTAAAAAAATTCCAGAAATTTTTTCAATAAAATTAAAAGATTATGTTATAATTAATAATCGCCAGAAAATTACTTACAGAGTAACTGGAACTGACAAGGTTTGTCAGGAAATAGATAAATTTTATAAATAATTTCTTCTATTTTTAAAGGAAAAAAATGGCTATAGTTCCGAAACGAAAAACCTCCAAACAAAGAAAACATAAGCGAAATTCTCATTCAGCATTAAAATTGCCAAACCTTGTGAATTGCAGCAATTGTTCTAATAAACAATTACAACATCATGTTTGTCAATTTTGTGGATTTTATAAGAATCGTAAAGTTATAAATTTCCAAGCAATCAATGATAAACATTAACAAGAAAAAAAATTTTAAAAATTTTCTTGTTAAAATAAAATTTTATAGTATAATTACTTTTGGTTTTATTTTGCCGATTTAGCTCAGCGGTAGAGCAGCTGGCTGTTAACCAGTTGGTCGCAGGTTCGATCCCCGCAATCGGCGCCATTGGCCCGTTGGTGAAGCGGTTAACACACATGGTTTTCATCCATGGATTCACGGGTTCGAGTCCCGTACGGGTCACCAAAGATTGGAAGATTAGCTCAGCTGGGAGAGCAACGCCCTTACAAGGCGAAGGTCAGGGGTTCAAGTCCCTTATCTTCCACCATTAGCCACTTTAGCTCAGCAGGCAGAGCAGTCGCCTTGTAAGCGAAAGGTCGTAGGTTCGATTCCTATAAGTGGCACCATCTTTTTAGATAGAGTTTCTAAGTTATGCGCGCAAGTGGTGAAATGGCAGACACGCTAGATTTAGGCTCTAGTGCCTTCGGGCGTAAGGGTTCAAGTCCCTTCTTGCGCACCAGCTTAAGATCAACTTTTAGTTGATTTTTTTATTTTTATAATAATGGTTACATTCCTTTATAAGCCAAAAAATATTAGTTCTGCGACTTTTTTAAGAAAATGAGCAAAAATAAACTCAATCAAAAAAGCAGGTCACTCAGGAACTCTTGATCCTTTTGCATCTGGTTTGTTATTAGTCGCTACTGATGATGATACAAAATTATTGCCTTATTTAGATCAAGAAAACAAAACTTACATTGCCCAAGTCAATTTTGGTTTTTATTCAACAACTTTTGATATAGATGGGGAAATTTTTGCCTGTAAATCCGCAACTTGAGTCACAAAAACAGCGCTCGAGTCCAAATTGCTAGAATTAGAGCAGCTAGAATTACAGGTTCCGCCAATTTTTTCAAGTAAAAAAATTAGTGGGAAACGTGCTTATGAATATGCGCGAAATGGTAAAGATATAGAATTAGCGCCTATTAAAATAAAAATATCTAAAACCATTTTATTAGAATTTAATGAAGAAAAACAAATCGCAACAATACTCTGAGAAGTTTCAAAAGGTTGTTATATCCGTTCATTGGCTAATGATTTAGGTAAAATGCTAAAAACGGGTGGATATTTGTCCGAATTAGAGCGTGTTAAAATCGGTAATTTTGATTTTTCATTTGTTAATTTGCCTTTAAAAATACAGAATTTCCTTGATTTTCCACAAATTTTAGTCAATTCGGGTCAACTTATTGAACTTTTAAATGGTAAGAAAATTAATTATTTTACCAAAGACAACGAATTTATTCAACTTGTTTTTGATGAACATTTAGTTGGTTTTGGCAAAATAATTAACAATGAACTAGTACCAAAAAAAATTTTTGGTAACAAAGTTAAAAACTTAATAAAAATTTAGGCTTATAATGAATAAATTTAAAATTTTTGCAACAGATATTGATGATACAATTGTGCCTCATGGTGGTCAAGAAATTCCCGAAAAAATAGACTTGCTTTTTGCAAAATTAAAAGAGAAAAATATTATCACAACTTTTGTAACTGGGCGTGATTTTGTGACAATAGGGCAATTAATTAATGCAAAAAATGTTGATTACTTCATTGGCGCCAATGGTGCTTTCATTTTTGATTTCAAAAAAAAGCGAATGATTTACGAAAATCCTATTAGAATCAGTGATTTTTTAAAAATTGTTGAGTTTTTCGATCAGCACAAAATTCGTTACATAATTATGGACTCTGAGTGAATTTATACCTCAAATTACTTTCCACAACATTCTTCAAAGTTTTTAAGTCCGTATCATGATAGAATGAAGCCATTAAAAATGTGTAATTTTAAGAATAATTTCCACATTTTTACAGTTGTTGATGATCAAGATACAACTTCTGAAATACAGTTAAAATTTGAAGAATTTGCCCAAAAAAATAATCTAAATGTTAGTGTTAGCTCAAGGTGGTCATGAGGATTTTTCATTGGTGCAAAAAACGTTGACAAAATGCAAACTTTGGAAATTCTTGCAAAAATGCATAATGTTGAAATTCACGAAATTATTGCCTTTGGTGATTCGCGAAATGACACTAAAATGTTAAAAAATGTTGGCTTTGGTGTTGCAATGGAAAACTCAACAGTTCCAGAGGTAAAAGAAGCTGCAAAAGATATTGCCCCACCTGTAGATTCTTTTGGCGTTTATCTTAAGGCAATAGAATTAAACATAATTGATTAAAATGACAAAAGTCTTTTATTATCCAAGCTCAAAATTTGATTTTGCTGACCCTGTTTTTGTTCTAGGCGGATTTGAATCTTTTCATTTAGGTCATCTTGAACTTCTTAAAAATGCAAAAATTTTAGGGCAAAACGTTATCTTAATGCTGATTAGAGACCCATCAAAACTGCCAAAAAATACAGGAAAAAATTTCACTGATCTTGATGCTCGTATTCAAATGATGGCTAATTCTGGCGTTAAAAATATTTTGATTTTTGACTTTGACTCCAAAATGCAAGAACTTGATGGCCAAGAATTTATTGAAATTTTTTTAAATTATGGTGCTAAATTTTTTGTTGTTGGCAAAAATTTTAGTTTTGGCAAAAACGCTAGTTGAAATTCGAAGAAATTGCAAAATTTCTTCCCCAAAACTAAAATTATTGATCATTTAGCCGAAAACAATAAAAAAATTTCAACAAAAAATTTAAAACTTTTCCTTGAATTTGGTGACTTTGAAAATTTAAATAAGTTTTTAGCTTCTAATTTTTTAGTTAGCACAACCATTAGTCCAGAAGGAAATTTTACTTGAGATCCAGCATTAATTTGTCCTGCTCCTGGTATTTATCTTGGCTATTTTGTTAATATAAAAGAAAATATAAAATTTCCGGTCATTATTCATATAGAATTTGATAGCACAACCGGAAAAGTTCATTTTTTTGAACAGCCAAATACACATTCAGGTTTCCTTGAAATTATCAAACAGATTCGCCTTATTTATTCACAAAAAAACAATGTCTTGAAAAATCAAGACATTGAAAATGCAAAACAATTATTTAAAGAACAGCATAGAAAAACTAGTCAAATTTAGTTTTTCTATGTCAAACACGCATAAATTCGGTATATAAATCTGAGCGGTTAACGTTGAGTTCTCTTTGAAGTTTTGTAGTTAATAAGTCTGCCACAAAAAGTTGGGATATTTTTGCACCTATTGAAAAAAGACTATTATTTTGCTCTAAATTATCAACATAAACAACTTCTGAATATTGAGTCGGCTCGAGTGAAATATTAGAAGTAATAAAAATAGTATAAATTTGTTGTTGCTTTAATAGTTTAGCAATCGCAAGTGCACTTTTTGAAGTCATAGAAGTTGAAAAAATAAATAAACAAGTATTCATAGGTGAATCAACTCAGGCAGCAATATCAGTGATTGAATTAGCCCTAAAAGCATTTAAGTGTAAATTTCTTAAATTATGTGTAAATTCAGTTGCGGCAATTAAGGATGCACCAGCACCAAAAACAATAATTTTATCCATTTTTAACATCAAATTAGCAATTCGATTGATTTGATTAACATCTAAAATTGCCAAAGTTTTTTCAATACTGTGAGCATAAAGAAGATTTATGTTCTCAATTTCATCATTTTCATTATATAAATTGTTATCTTTATCGATTTTTAGTCATTCAATTACGAATTTTTTTAGTTCTTTAAAGTTATTAAAGCCAAGTTTTTTAGTTAATTGAGTAATTGTTCCGACGCTAATAAATAAAATTGCAGCAAGTTCGTTAATTGTCAGTTCCACAAACTTTTGTGGTTTTGTTTCTATGAAACGAATTATTAGTTTTTCAATATGTGTTAATTTAAAATTTTTCGAAATAGTAAGTACACTCATAATAATTTAATTATACTAAAAAAATAAAAAAAAATATATAAATTTTATAAATTTTTATACTATTAAAAAAATTTATAAAATCAAGGGCTAAAACTCCGAAAAAATTATTTTCAAACATAATTATAAAGTAAATTTAGGACATATTTTTTTATATTTCATTAAAGTTTGCCTCACATTTTATGATTCAACCTTAATTTTTATAAATTTAATATTAGCAGGGCATTTTTCACCGAAATTTTCTGAGCTAAATTCACCTTTGATATGATCTTCAGCCCAAATTCGCGTAAACTTTTTCTCTTTTGGTGCTGGTTTTCCTTGCTTTTTATAAGCAATTGATTTTAATCCTAAAAATTCGTAGTGTTTTTGAAACACGTACGTGGATACATAATTTCCCTGATTTATGTAAATATTATATAGGATGTCGCGGCCTTTTACCTTTCGATTTAAAATGAAATTTTCACGAATTCACTCAAGTAATTTTTCATCATAAATCATTTTCTTTGGTGGTTTTTTCACCCTTATTTTCTCATAAATAGAAGTGCGATTAACGTTAAAAACGCTACAAATTCTAGTGCAATTTTCGATTTTATCTTTATCTTTCTCTTGTTCTTGTTTTCGTTTTTTGAGCTCCTCAAGAATAATTGCGGGGTCAATTCCGGATCTTCTAAGAACACTCTCCACTATTTCTTGATAAATTCCACGATCATTTTCAGAAAGATCGTTAATTGTATATTTCTTTTTTGGTTTGCGTGGAGATTTGATTTTCCCACGAGTACTTATTAAACTTTTCATATCATTATTATAAAACTTTTTTTGCCAATTTCTTATCAAATTATTAGCATATATATGCAACATTCATTCTTTATCCGCTTTTTTACTTTTAGATTTGTTTTTTAAATTTCTCTAAATTCTTCTGCAAAATGCAAAATTGCGTTTTTTAGCCCTTTAGATTCGGCAATTTTGATGTATTTAAATTTGTCTTCAATTGTAAATTTGTATTGTTTCATTTTTACACACCTTTTTTGAATGTGTCTGAAATTAATATACTAACTTAAACTTACAAACTTACTTTTTTTTTTTTTTATTGTACAATTTATTATTAGAATAAAACAAAATAATACTGACGTTGCATTTTTACACTTATAGATTTAAGCTATAAATTAGTAAAAAAAATGAACAATTTCATAATTTGGAGGACTTAACTAAATAATGAAAACATTTAAAATAAACGAGCGATTATATCTTAAACCTACAGACTCATATAAAGTTGCTTATGAACAATGGTATGCATTCGAAAAAAAAGTTATCGTATTAAAACCTTACAACCTTACTTATCAACAATTACAAAGTACACCTATTAGAATAGTATTTTGCAGCATTTATTTTAATGCACTTATTGCCGAAGTTAGAATTACCCGCCAAACCCAAATTATCGAACTTTTTAAAATACTTCAACGCTTAAATTTTTCTGGAAATTTAATTACTAATATTTTAAACGCAATACTAAAGAATTGAGAAGATCAATTTAAAAATAAAGACCTAGAACTTGTAACTTTCGCAGATACACCAGGTGAATTTTACAAATCAGTATTTAATGACAAACACGAACCTTTTCCAAAAGGTCGTATTGTTTTCTAATTCTAACGAGTTGGGAGTGTTCATAATTTTGTGTTTTAAATTTTATGGATTTTTTCTGATAAAATCTAATTTAATTTTGCATTATTTAATCGATTAGGGAAAATAATTCCTAACTGTTTTTTAATATCTGCCAATTTCTTAGCTGCATTTGTCATTTTTTAGATGCGTTTTGGAGTGTTAAATAAGTTATTTTTGAAAGGTAATTCACACTTTGAATTCCGGATTTTATTTTTGTATTTTTGCTAATTAATTTATTCACTGATTTAATTGAATTTATCGTATAAATTGCTTGCCTTAATTCATATGGACATTTAAAAAATGTCGTTAATTCAATGAAATTTCCATACCAAGATTTGATAATTAAAGGATGTTTTTAGCCTCATTTTTTCGCAAATTAATCAAGATTTTGCATTGCAGATTCTTGATAAATCTTTTTCATTTCATAGGCAAACTGTTTTTTGACCTTGTTAGAAATTTTTAAAAGCGAGTTTCTAATTTGGCGAACAACACATTTTTAAACATCTGTTTTCGGGAAAAGTGCTTCAATTGCTTGACTAATTCCGCTTAGATTATCACAAGAAATTACTAGAACATCTTGTAGCCCGCGATTTTTTAGTTCACTAAAAACATCAACTCAATTAATTGCTGATTCGCTATTTTTAATCCAAAATCCCAGTACTTTTTTAATGTCCTGCCAATCAATTGCAAGAATAAGATAAAGTGATTTTTTGACAAAAACACCGTTTTCTTTAACATTAAAAAACATCCCATCAATGTACAAAATTGGATAGGAATTCTCAATTTTTCGCGATTTTCACTTTTCAATTTCAGGCAATAATTTGTCAGTAACTGAAGAAATTCAGGCATTACTTATTTCTTTTTTATAGATACTTTTTATTGTGTTAACAATATTTTCATATGACATTCCTGATGCAAAAAGTGAAAACACTTGCTCTTCGATATCGCCTAAATTTGTTTCGTATTTACCGAGTAATTTGTTCTCAAAAGTGCCATTTCGATCTCTTGGTATTTTTAGATGAAAATTATTACTATTAAAATTCACAGTTTTACCCGAAAATCCGTTTCGCTTATTTGGCCTATGCACGCCTTTTTTGCTTCGGTTACTTTTTTCATAGCCTAAATGTTGGCTTAATTCCGCCCTTAAGAGCGCCTCAGTAAAAGTTTTAAACATATGCGAAATTTCGTTGTGAAAATCTTCTTTTTTTATTTTTTTATAATCAGCGTATTTGTCAACAAGTTTTTTAGCTTCTAACTCAAATGGGGATAATGTTTTTTGCTGTTTTTTCATATTTTGGTCCTTCATAATAAATTTTATCAAAATAAATTTACTTTAAAACACAAAATATTTAACATTACCGAAATTGATGGGCAAAAAGCTTGTTTTTTGCTGCTAAGGTAAAAATTTTTTTATTTTTGTACATTGTCATTTTTAAAATTTTAGACAAAAATCGAATTTTTCAGCTAAATTTTGGTCTAAATTATGCAAAACTAACAAGAGGGTAACATCTTGCTCAAGTAGTCAATTTATAAGATTATTAATATTTGATTTGTCAAGATTTGAAAAACCTTCATCGATAATTAATATTTTTTTTGTTTCAAAAACATGACTTGCAAAATTAATTAACTGTTTTTGTCCAACTGATAGATCTGTTTTTTCTTGGTAATTAATTAAGTTTTTGTCTTTTAGGTCATTTAAATTAATTAAATTAATTAATTCATTGATTTTTTCAAGATCAGTTTTTGAATAAAAACTGATATTTTCAGCTAAATTACCTTCAATTAAGGCCGGATTATTATCAATAAAACTTATATTTTGAATAATATTTTTATCAGAAATTGTTTTTAAATTAGTTGAATTGAAAAAAATCTCACCTTTATAATCGCGCTCAATACCCATTAAAATCTTTAAAAACGTCGATTTTCCAGAGCCATTATCACCTTGAAGCAAATATTTTTTACCAACTATAATTTCAAAATTAATATTTTCTAGCACTTTTTTATTTTCATAGTCAAAATTCAAGTTTTTGACGCTAATTTTATGAATTTTTTCTGTAAAATCTTCAAAATTCAAATTTGTTTTAGGTTTATTTTCATTTAATTTAGAATCTTTAAATTGTTTTTTCAGTGATAAATATTGAACTCCCACAACAATAAAAGTATTAAAATTACTGATAAGTAACTGGTTGGCACTATTGATAGTTACCAAAGCAATTATTGTTGATGCTGGATTTTCATAATAAATTCCTAAAAAAATGATTGCTAAATCCGTTAAAATTAAAAATAATTTGCGAATTGTTAAATTTATATTTGTATTAAATTGATCCCACAATCTATATTTTCTTTGCATAAAACTGGCGTTTTTTGATGTTGGTGTTAGGATTTTTTTTAGCAAATGAATTTTACCGAAAAATAAAAATGCCTCAAATTTATTTAATTTTTCGCTAAATTCGCTGTTTAAATTTTCAAGTGAATCTAGTTGTTGTCTAATTTTTTCACTAAAAAATTTTCTAAAAAAAATGGGAAAAGTAATTCAAGCCAAAGTCAAACCAAAAACTATTGATCCAATTATTGGATTTATATAAAAAATAGTTGCCAAAATTGCAATAATTGGAAAAATTAAAGAAATAATATAAAATAAAAATGCAAAAAGTGTCTCGCCTTTTGTGAAAGCCTCGTTAAAAAACAATGAAAAATAGTTTCCAGGGGTATTTTTAACATATTCTTTATATGATAAATTGTTAAAAATACTCAATTTTTCTTTAATTAATTTTAGCGCGCTTAATTGTCCAAAAATTCTTGAAAAAAGTGAATTATAAATAACAGATAAAAGAGAACTAATTATAATTGCAAACATATCTAACCCTAACCAAATTCACATTTTAATTTGATTATTGTCTGATAAAGCCTGGTATAAAAATCTTTTTGTAACTACTGAAAGACCAACGATACAAAATATAAAAAGTGAATAAAAAATATTAAAAATATGCAATTTAACTATTTTTTTCATGATTATTTTTCTCCAGGTTAATTATTTCATCAAAGCCTAATTTTTGCAAATCACTTATATGATGACTAACAAAAATAATAGTTAATTCGGGGTTTTTTAACAATTGACCTATTAAAATATTTGAATAATCCTTCTGAATATTGTCAAAAGCTTCATCAATTAGTCAAAATTTAATAGGAGAATATTGGAGCCGTGCAAAAACAATTTTTTGTTTTTGGCCTTCTGAAAGACTATTAGTACTAATTTGGGCTTCGAGGTCAAAGTCAATTTCTAGTGATTTAAGAATTGAATTTAACTTTTGATAATCTGGATTTTCTGCAAATAAAGTAATGTTGTTTTTGAGGGTTGTATTAAAAATTAAATTTTGATTATCTATAAGTCCAATTTGATCTCTTAGATATTTTTGGTTCAATTCTTTCTGCTCATAGTTATTATTTATTAAGATTTTGCCTTCGTAGGTGTCATAAACTCCGGAAATTATTTTAATTAGGGTGGATTTTCCGGCGCCATTTCGCGCTGAAATCAAGTATTTTTTATTTTTTTCGAAAATAAAATTGAAATTATCTACGATAGTTTTATCTTCAAATTTAAAATTAACATTTTGAAATTTAATACTATTGATAGGTTCTTGAATCATTACTTTTTGTTCTGACAAATTATTATCTTCAACAATTTTGTCATACAAAAATGACGATTGTTTGAATGAAAATAATCCGAGGACAATTTCTCCAATGTCAGAATGCAATTGATTTGAGTATAAAAGTAGTGATAGAAAAATCGTCAAACTATAAAAATTATAAAATGTTAAAACTGATATTTCCATTATAATAAATGCTACTGAAATACTAAATAAAAAATTTAATCAAACATTTAACTTTGTCAGTTTTTTATACTCTTTTATTTGTTTTTTGGAAAAATTTTTATAACTTGTGTAAAATAATTGTTTAAATCTTTCTATTTTATTGTGAAAATAGAAAGATTTAAATGAATTAAGAAGTCCTAAATTATACTGTGAAAAAATTTCGCTATCTCTTGATAGATTCATGACAGGTTCTGATGCAAAATTGTTAATTTTTTGTTGAAAAAATAGCAAAACTAAACTTAAAATCATGGTCGATAAAATTAAAATTCAACTTCAATTTAATGACAAAACTATCATTAATGAGATTCCGCCAAAAATTGATATAAGTGGAGTTATTATGTTTAAAAAGTTACCAATTATTTCTAAGGCAAGTCTAAGATCATAATTAAACCACGAAATCATAGAATTTCTGTTAAATTTCAAGTGAAAATAGGAGCTGTTTTGAATTTTTTTAATAATAATATCGCTTAATTTATTTCTAATATCCATTTCTAAAAGACTGAAAATCCAACCTTTTAGAAATGAAAAAATGATAAAAATTCCAAGCGGTACTATTAACATAACCAAGGTCAAACCTAAATTAAGAGTAGGTTTTTCTTCAACAAAAAATTCAACAACAAATTTATAGCTAAAAATGTGAACTAAAAGTCCTGCTTCTTTTATTAATATTATAAAAATTATTAGTATGAATTTTGGTCTTGCTAAGTTGAATAATTTGAAAATGTTCATTTTTCTCCTCAATTATTCTAATTAAGATAGTATAAACTAATTTAGGAAAAGTAATTAAGTGAATAATTCTGAAATTATTATTATAGAGGCGTAAATTTTTGGCTTATAATTATTAATTTTTAAATTTTTTTGATAGCAATAATTTAAAAATTTTTCATTCTTAACAACTTTGTAAATAGTATTAATTATCAAATAATTCAAAATTTTAAATTCTTTATGATGAAAGAGAATATCTACAAAAAATTTTTTTTCTTCATCTCAAAAACTTAAAACAAAAATTACTCATTTTAAAACTTGTTCATAATAGTTTTTTTCATTAATTTTTTGACCGAAATAATGTATTAATCCTGTAACACCATGGAAAAAATTAATTTTGGTGGAAATCATACCTTCTAATGATTTCTCGAGTAATGTAATTCGCTTGTAATATTTATTGTATTTTCCTTTTAAAACTAAGTAACACAAACCAAGAGAGCCATCTCAAATGTATGGTGATAAATATTTTTTGTTTTTAACAAGAATTTGGTTATTATGTTTTTCTACGCGCTTATCGAAAATATAATCAATTATTTTTTGATAATAAAAATTGCTTGAAAAATCGTTATATAACTTGCTCTTCAATAAAAACCAATGCCCCCAAAATAGTAGATTTGAAGTAGTAAAATTACCTAAATTAGTAAATTTGAAAAATTTTTCATATTTTTGTAACTTTTCTATTAAATAGGAAGGTATTTCAATATCATTAATTATTTTATATAGAAAATCTTCTTTAAAATTACTAAATTTTAATGGTTTATTTGAATTACAAATTTTATAAATATATTCAACCTTTTCAACTAAATCACTAAAGGTTGATGTTGATGGTTTAACAAATGTTTTATTTAAAAATTCAAAATTAGACCTAGTGCCAATATATTTGCTTTTTTTAAATACATCACAAATATCTGTTATTAACCATAATGGGAAATTGTAAAACAAAATAAAATTATATAAGGATAGCAGTAATCATTTAATTTGGAATTGATTTTTAAGTACTAAAGTTTCTCCTATTAATGATTCAATAAAAATATAGTTTAATTTCAAAATATCAATTAGGAAAGCGGGGGTTTTATTAGGAAACTTGTCATTAAATAATGAAATTTTACTTAATATTTTTTCTGTTTTAGAGCCTAAAACATACGAAGTTTCTAGATCAATAAAAAAACACTTTATATTATTACAAATAAAATTTTTTGGATTAACATCATTCAATATTATGTTCTCATTGTGAAAATTATAAATACAGTCAAATGCTTTTCTAAAATTATCTCTATATTTTTTTCTATCGTTAGAATTGAATCAATTTCTTCTATGAAAGTTTATGCTATTTAATATGAACTTTAAATCTTTACCATTGATAAAACTTTTGGATAGATAAAAATTATTTTGAAAAACAAAACTATCAATATATTGGTGAGAATATTGAAAATTTTTATTTGATAACTGAAATAACAATTTTGCTTCATTGCGTCTAAAAAAAATTAGCTGAATATTTTTAGTAGTTATCGCATAAAGTGGAGATGATTTCAGGATGATATACTTTTTACTATGAATATCTTGTGCAAAAAATATAGTTGAAATAGTGTTTCTATGAACAAAATATAGGATTAGAAACCGATTATTCAATATAACTTTTTCAAAATTAAACAATGAGTTATTACGCGGGAATGGTTCGTTTATAAAAACAGGCAGAAAATACTCCGCCTGTTTTCTATCTAATATTTTTTGGTTATTTGGACCAATTAAATAAGGTTTATGCGAATAATTTGATCCATAACGATAAAAAACATTTGTTGAATCAAAAAAGATTCTACTAGAATTTATGTTAACACCTATAAATTTTTTTAAAGCATTGTATAGGTACATTACATAAATTTTAAATTTTTCTTCAGACTCGCAATAAATAGTTATAAATTTACCAAATGAAAAAATGTCGATATTAATTGATTGATTATTTAGCAATAATTGTTCATTCTTTATAAACTTAAAGTTTATTTCATTTTCAAAACAATAATCAAAAACTATTTGTAAAACATTAATAGCATGTTTTGCAATGGATGAAATATGGATTTTTCACCCGTAATCTGGTATTTTAGTAGAAGAAAAATTTGCAGAGATAAAAATTTTATCTTCATTAAAAATAACATTCTGCTTTATGAATTTTATTTTGTCAAGATAAAAAATATCTCTAACTTTTAGAAATTTCATAAATAATTTAAATTATTGCAAAAAGCATGCAATAATTTTATTTATTAATTATAATAACGCATCTTCAAGTTATATTTAAAATAGCGAAATTAACAATTTCATTTTTAGAAAAACTGTCTAACTCAGTCAAAGATGTTGTTGTGTCTAATTCAGGTAATAAATTTAAATCTAGGAATTTCATTATACACCTCCACTATATTTTTTTACAATTATAGCATTTAATAAAATTTTAAAAAGAAAAAACTAATAAAATTTTTTATGTTTTTTTATTGGTCGTAGGCATTAAATAAAACTAGGTGAATCAAAAAAACTATGATTCTCTTGCATGCAATTAATCTTTCAATATTTCAAATTAAAAAAAATAATAAATAATATTTAATTTACTAAAAAAATCAAAACATTTTTTCTTGGTTTCAATAGTAATAATATTTTTTAATCTTTAGTGGTTGAAGAAAATCGCCTTTTGTTTAAAAAATTAAAAAGTTGAATTTTTTGTGCTAATTTAACATAGAATTTTCCTATTAACTTAAAAATGTTTTCTTACAAATTATTATGCTAATTTTTTAGCAATTTGTAGGAAAAAATCAAATTTATGGTATAATTTGTTATCAAAGGAAAAATTATGCCAAAATATATTTTTGTCAGCGGTGGAGTTTTATCCGGGATTGGCAAAGGTGTTTCAGTTGCTTCAGTTGCTAATTTATTAAAAAATTGCGGCTATTCGGTTTATATTTTGAAACTGGATCCATATTTAAATGTTGATCCAGGGGTTTTATCACCTTATGAACATGGTGAAGTTTTTGTAACCGCCGATGGTGGTGAAACTGATTTAGATTTAGGTCATTACGAGCGATTTGTTGGTCAAAATTTTTCAAAAGATTCAAATCACACAAGTGGTAAAATTTTACTTTCAATTATTAAGAAAGAAAGAAAAGGTTTTTATCAAGGAAAAACTGTCCAAATAATTCCGCATGTAATTGATGAAATTATTTCACGAATCAAAAGTGTTGGCAATAAATACCAAAGTGATTTTATTTTAGTTGAAATTGGTGGGACTGTTGGTGATATGGAATCAAATCCGTTTTTCTTTGCAGCCTCACAGATGGCCGCTGAGTCAAATTTTAAAAATGTGTTTTTTATTCACACAACCTACATTCCTTTTTTGAATGCTTCTAATGAATTTAAAACTAAACCGGCTCAGTTTTCTATAGCTGAATTAAATTCGCGTGGAATTCGTGCAAATGCGATTTTTTTGCGACTTGAACATGATCAAATTGATGATCATGTTGCAAAAAAAGTTGCAAAAAGTGCCTTTTTGCCATTAGAAAATGTTATTGTTATTCCAAATCTTAAAAATATCTACCAACTTCCGTTGTTATTAGAAAAAAGTAACCTATTAAATGCTATTTTTTCCCATTTTGAATTAGAACATAGACAACCTAAATTAGACAAATGGAGAGATTTTACTAATTTATTATTAAAAAAATGAGATAAAACAATAAAAATAGGCGCACTTGGAAAATACACACAATTTTTAGATGCTTATAAGTCAATTTTAGAAGCCCTTAAAATAACAGCCGCCTACCAAAAAATAAATTTAGAATTAGAATTTATTAATACCGCTGATCTAAACTTTTCAACTAGTCAGTTAGAAAAATTTGATGGAATAATAATTTTACCAGGTTTTGGTTTTCGTGGATTTGAAAATAAAGTAGAATCTGCTATTTTTACTTATCAAAATAATATTCCAACATTTGGAATTTGCCTTGGAATGCAAGCAATGACAGTTGCAATTGCGCGTCTAAATGGGATTAAAAACGCACATTCAGCTGAATTTTTAGCAGAAAAACCTAACCAAACAAGTGTTCTTGATTATAATAAAATTGATGGTTCTAAACTTCAAATTGGTGGAACTCTCAGACTTGGTGAGTATAAGGTTGTTTTTGCGCAAAATTCCAGAATTGCCCAAATTTATGGAACTTCTTTTGCATATGAAAGACACCGTCATCGATTTGAAGTTGTTCAAAAATATGTTGACCAACTTGAGAATTCTGACTTTAGTTTTACTGGCCGAGATTCAGTTTCTAATTTAATTGAAGTTTGTGAATCTAAATCTCATATTTTTTATATTGGTGTCCAATATCATCCTGAATTTGTAACAAGACCTCTAGAGTCTCACCCACTTTTTAACAGTTTTTTTGAAACTATTATTAAAAATAAGTACTAAATTATTGTTTTTTTACTAATTTAAAAACAGGGGCAACATAATAAATACCAGAAATTACTGATATAATTGCTGCAAAAATAGTTGTTAAATTAAATAAATAATAGTGTTTTATAAAAATTTCAGTACTAATTGAGTATCCAAGGAAAATAATAACAATTGCTAAAATTTGTAAAACTGTCTTTAGTTTTCCTAAAAAATTAGCAGCTACGTTAATGTTTTTTTTGGCAAGAAAAATACGAAAGCCATCAACAATAATGTCGCGCAAAACAAAAACCAAAACAAGATATCACGGCGTTAATTCTAAATAGGATAAGAGAAAAAAGGTCGTTGTAGTCAGTATTTTATCAGTTATTGGGTCAAAAATTTTGCCTAATTCTGACTCAAGTCTAAATTTTCGGGCAAGGTAACCATCAAGAAAATCGGTCAAACTTGAAGCAACAAAAAAGAAAAACGCTATATAAAATAGCGAAAAATAATTATATTTGGAAAAAAGAAAGAGTAAAATAAAAATTATTAAGCCGCCAAGAAGACGAAAAAAAGTTAAAAAATTAATAAAATAAAATAAAATATCTATTTTTTTCTTCATTTTTTTCAAAAAGGTAGCTTAATCGGTTTTGTCGGAATGCGATTTTGATCAAAATATTGCTGACTTAATGTTGAGAGATCGTCAATTTTAACTTTTTTTTGTTTTAAATTAGCAATTAAATGACTATAGTATTTCAAAAAGCGGATTTTTTCGTCATTATATAATCCAAGGATAGTTTTGTCATATTTTTTCAAATAACTAGCAAAATCAGTAAAATAATTAAGTTCCTTAGTATTATGTTTTGCTCATAAATTTGATTTACTTTTGGATAAAATATTTATATTATTGAAAAAAATTTTTTCAGTTTCATACCCTGTTTGAATAATTTGGGACACAACTTGATCATTTTGGAGAACCTCAAGGTGAACGCGTGCTAAATTGTTTACATCTGACATTTTAAGATTAGCGCCAACAACAAAATTTGATACTAAATCAATATTTTTTTCAATTATTACAATAATTCGTGCTAAAAAAATTGCTAAGGTTTTGTTGCTTAATTCCTTAAGTTCAGCTTTTTCTATCTTTAGTCGCCTTAATTTAAGACGATTTGAAATAAAACCATAGGCTAAAAATCCTATGATTAGCGTTGTGAGCAGTGCAATTACGACTATTAAATTAGTATCAACCATAAATAAAAATTAAAAAATATAGCTATCTATTTTGTTTTTTTCTTAAATTTTGCCTTAAAATTATAGGTATTTTTGCTTTCAGGATCAGGTTTTAGAAAGCGACATTTAGGAAAACCACTACATGCAATAAAACGCTGTGAAGTTTTTCGATTGTAACGGTAAACCAAATCCATACTGCATTCAGGACATTTTTCACCAGTTGTTTCAATTTCCATAACTATTTTTTCAAGCGGTTTTGATGAATCTGTAATTTGCTCTATTTTTGTCCAAAAATTATCAAGAAATTCTTTATAATCTTGTTTTCCTTGAGCAATCAAATCAAGTTCTTCTTCAATTTTAGCAGTAAAATTAGTATTAATAATGTCTGGTGAAATTTTTAAAAGATTTTCCAAAACTACTCGCCCAAATTCACTCGGAATTAACGCTTTTGACTCGCTTTGAACATATAAGTGATCTTTAAGTTTTTTAACTGAGATTGCAAAAGTTGATGGACGGCCAACTTTAATATCATCTAACTTTTCAATTAAAGTACCATCATTAAATCTTGCCGGTGGTTGGGTTTCGTGCCTGGATTCTTTAATAGTTTTTTCAAAATTTGACTCAACTTCAAATTTTGAGTCAACTAAATTATCTAACGATTCAAATTCAGGTTTAAATTTTAATTCCGGAAGTTCTGTTGCCTTGAAGTATCCATCAAATACAAATTCTGAAAATGAATAAGTAAAATTGTGTTTTTTTGAGGATGTTTTAAATAATAGACGGGTAATTTTCCGAACAGGAACTTCCATCATTGCTGCAAGTGTTGTATTATAAACTAATTGGTAAATTTGGAAATCTAGTTGACTTAAAGGATATTTTTCTTTTGCTTCTTCAGGGCTAAGTTCTAAATCTGTTGGTCTAATGGCCTCGTGGGCATCTTGATCACCAGCAAAACCTTTGATTGATTTAGCTATATAATCTTTACCAAAATTTTTTGAAATAAATTCGCGTCCTTTTTGAAGAAAAGTTTCACTAAGACGAGTTGAATCAGTTCTTGGATAGGAAATTAAACCATGATCGCCAAAACCTTCATAAAGTTTTTGGAGCGATAATGAGACAGAAGAAGACGAATACTGCGACATCTTTTTAAAAACAGTCGCTTGTTTTAAAGGTGAAATTTTAGCATCCTTTTTTTGAGAAATCTTAAATTCATCAAGAATTAAAAACGGATTAGTTTTAATTTCATCAGTGATTTCTGTCAAAGATTCCTGGGAAAAAATCCAGTCAGATTTTTTGGACTCATTTTCAGGATTATAATAATTAACCTCAAAGGAATTGTGTTTTTCGTCTTTTAGTAGAACTGAAAGATTGAAATAAACCTCGGGAATAAAGGCTTTAATTTCTTCTTCCCTTTCAACAACTAACTTTAGGCCAATAGATTGAACACGTCCGGCAGCAGGAATTTTAGGTGCATTTTGAATTTTAGTTTTTAACAACGAAGAAAGACGAAAGCCAATAATTCGATCAAGCATTCGCCTAGTTTGCTGCGAATTCACCAAATCTTGATTTAGACGACCTGGATTTTCAAGAGCAGAAATAATTGCTGGTTTTGTAATTTCGTTATATTTTATCCGTTCATATTTATCAACGACATCAAGATATTCAACAAGTGAAGCGCCAATTGCTTCACCTTCGCGATCAGCATCGGTTGCTATAATGACTGTTTTAGCTTTTTTTGCTAATTTTTTTAATTCAGTTACAGTTTTTCTCTTAGTTTTATCAATTACATAAGAAGGTGTTCAGGTTTTTAAATTAATTCCAAGCCCAAATTCACCGGTTTTAGCCAAATTTGTAATGTGACCAACACAAGATGTTACTGTATAAGATGAATCTAGATAAGATGAAATCGTATTGATTTTATTTGGAGATTCAACAATTATTAGCTTTTCCACGATTTAAGGACTATTTTAACTTTTTAATTCTTTTCTTTTAATTTCTTTAAGACGTGCAGATTTTCCAGAACGTTCCTTCATATAATATAATTTTGCACGACGAACTTTGTTTGAACGGACAACTTCAATTTTGTCAACAAGTGGAGAATGAAGTAAAAATGTTCTCTCAACACCAACACCGTGAGAAATTTTACGAACTACAAAGCTTGAAGATAGCCCATTTTTCTTAAATTTAATTACTAAACCTTCAAAAATTTGAATTCTACTTTTATTACCTTCTTGAATTTTAACGTGAACACGAACGTTATCACCTGGCTGAAAAGTTTGGAAATCACGTATTTGGGTTGCTTCAACAATTTGCATTAATCTTGTTTGCATGTCTTACTCCTTAAAAATTTTTTTGTTGATTTATAAATTATAATAAAAAAAATTTATTTAACTATTTTTTTCTTTAAATTTTATATACTTCTCTCATAAATCAGGGCGTTTTTTTTGGGTATTAATTTCTCTTTGCTTTTGACGCCAGGATTCAATTTCTTTATGATTGCCTGAAATTAAAACTTCAGGAACTAATAACCCACGAAAATTTGCTGGTCGAGAATATTGAGGATAATCTAATAAAAAATTATTAAAAGTTTCATTATCTAAAGAATTTGGGTTTATTACGTTTGGCTGTAAACGCGAAATTGCATCAATTATTGCCATTGCAGCTATTTCGCCCCCAGTTAAAACAAAATCACCTAAAGACAATTCAAAATCGATGAAATTATCAATAATTCTTTGATCAAAACCTTCATAATGACCACATAAAAGAGTTATTTCTGGCTCTTTTGCTAGTTTTTTTGCAATATTTTGGTCAAATTTTTTACCTTGAGGGCTCAAGGCTATTTTTATGCCTCCAACCTTTTCAAGAGCATCAACAACTGGCTGAATTTGCAAAAGTAAGCCAGGGCCACCGCCATAAACATAATCATCTACTTTTTGATGCTTATTTTGACTAAAATCGCGAAAATTAATAATATTAACTGATATATCTCCTCTTTGAATTGCCTTTCCAATGATTGATTCAGAAGTAAAGGTTTCAAAATAGCGGGGAAACAATGTTAAAACATTAATTTTCATCTTTTAAGTTTTGAAAGAACTTTATGCTGAATGTTTTTGTTCTAAAAAAGTTTCAAAAATACCTTTTTTAGAAAAAATAGTTCGCACAGTGTTTGTTGTTTGAGCACCTATATGCAATCAACGATATGTTTTTTCTAAATTAACCCTAGCAACTTTTTTTTGAGGATCATAAAATCCAAGTGATTCAATAAAACGACCATCACGAGGTGCGCGCGCATCTGCGACAACTATTTTATAAATTGGACTAAATTTAGAGCCCATTCTTTGAAGACGAATTTTTACCATTTTAGTTCCTTTACTAGCTTTTTTGGGTTATTTTCATTAAGCAATTAAATAATTATATCATAAAATAATAAAAAAACAAATTTTTAAATAATTTTTGAGCGTGAAAAATCTAAAAAGATTAGCAAACACAGTTAATTTTATTGTTTCTTGAAATATATTAAATATTTAGTTAAAATATTCTCTAAGAAAAGTGGTTCTAATTTTTTTTAACAGTTGATTGTTGCCTTATATAACGATAAATTTTGTTTTTTTATGGTTATTTACTAAAACAAAGGAACTTTTTTCGAAGCTTTTCATCATAGGATTGATGTGGCTAGGGTGTGTTCATAATCTTGTGTTTTAAATTTTTATGGATTTTTCAAATAGAAATGTAATCTAATTTAATTTTACATTATTTAACCGATTAGGGAAAATAATTTCTAATTGTTTTTTAATCATGAATCAATTTCTTACCTTTTGTCATTTTGTAGATGCGTTTTGGAGAGTTAAATAAGTTATTTTTGAAAGGTAATTTACACTTTGAATTCCGCCTTTTGTTTTTGTATTTTTCCTAATTATTCTATTCATTGACTCAATTAAATTTGTCGTATAAATTGCTTGCCTCAATTCATATGGATATTTAAAAAATGTCGTTAGTTCAACGAAATTTGTATACCAAGACTTGATAATTGAAGGATATTTTTGGCCTCATTTTTCCGCAAATTTATCAAGATTTTGCATTGCAAATTCTTGATTAGCCGCTTGATAAATCTTTTTCATATCAAGGACAAACTCTTTTTTGTCTTTGTTAGAAACTTTTAAAAGCGAGTTTCTAATTTGGTGAACAACACATTTTTGAACATCTGTTTGCGGGAAAACCGCTTCAATTGCTTGAGTAATTCCACTTAGATTATCGCAAGAAATTATTAGAACATCTTCCAGCCCGCGAGTTTTTAGTTCGCTAAAAACATCAAGTCAATTACTTGCTGATTCGGTATTTTTAATCCAAAATCCCAGTGCTTTTTTATTTCCGTCCCAATCAATTGCAAGAATAAGATAAAGTGATTTTTTGACAAAAACACCGTTTTCTTTAACATTAAAAAACATCCCATCAATGTACAAAATTGGATAGGAATTCTCAATTTTTCGCGATTTTCACTTTTCAATTTCAGGCAATAATTTGTCAGTAACTGAAGAAATTCAGGCATTACTTATTTCTTTTTTATAGATACTTTTTATTGTGTTAACAATATTTTGATATGGTAACCCTGATGCAAAAAGCGAAATTACTTGCTCTTCGATATGACCTAAATTTTTGCTTTGGCTGCTTTTTTCATAGTCTAAATGTTGGTTTAATTCCACTTTTGATAGTTCTTGAATAAAAGTTTCAAATATAACCGAAATTTTGTTGCGAGAATCTTCTTTTTTGTATTCTTCAGAATCAACGTATTTTTTAGCAAATTTTTCAATTTCTAACTCAAATGGGGATAATTGTTTTTGCTTTTTTTTCATATTTTAGTCCCTTATGATAAATTTTATCAAAACAGATTTACCTTAAAACACAAAATATTTAATATTCCCAATTTTTCGATAAATCAGATAATTATAGAGAAAATTCGATTATTAATTTATTTATTTATTATACATTATTTATGGTTATTTTTTTAACTTTTTTAGCGTTTCTAGCTTACTTTTTTACTTTTTTTGAATTGTCCAAGAATTATTTTGAAAGATAAAATGGATCTAAACTAGAAATAATAAAAAATGGCTGATTTATCACATTATTTTTAGAATCATTAGCTCATACTTTTAAAAATGGCATCATAACCCAAAGGTTTTATAAAATATACAATTGCTAAAAAAGCAAGTTGAACAATATGTGGGAAAGAAGAAATCAATAAAAATCTTTTAAATTCAAGATCAACTATTATAGTGGCTCTAAAAAATTCAACACCTAATCAAAATATGAATAAAAGTAAACCATAATCAATGACAAAGTATATAAAATGGATAAAAAGAAAAACTTTTCAGTATTTTTCATCAATTTTTAATGTTTGATGTTGACTATTAAATAAAAAAACTTGCAAAACTATTTGGGCATAATATCTAGAAAAAATTCTACCAGGAATAAATATGTTAACTCTACTTTCAAATGTTGCGAGAATATTTTTTATTATTTTGTTAGGATCATTTTTATCAGTTTTACTTACCCCAGATCTAAAGTAAGTTACACGCCCTACAGCGAAATTATAATATTTATTATAATCAAGGTCTGTTATAAAATCAAATTTATTTTGCGGGTTTAGACTACCTAATTTTTGTTTTACTTTTTTGGCTAAATAAAAATGGAATACTTTTTGCAGAAAGCCACAAAAATACGAATATGGAATATAAAAAATTAAATAAGTACTTATTTCAAAAGCCAGTGTAATCAAATAATTATCAAAAATTTTAAGATATGGCGCTCTTAAAAAATCAATATTAGGACTTAAAATTAATGCTAAAATAACTACAAAAAAAGGTAGCGAAAAACTTATCAAGTAAAGCAGTACAAGTAAAAAATAATGCTTTTTTTCCTTATTAGGATTAAATTTAAAAACTAAAAAAGAAAAAAGTTTAAAATACAAAGTATTAGACAAAAACGGGATTATTGAAAATTTTTTTGGTATTTTAAGATTTAGAAATTTTTCAACTCTTGATCAAAAGTTCATTTTAAATTTCCTTGAATAATGTAGCTAATTTATATAAAAAAGTCTAAAAACTATATTGATTTATTTATAATTTGCCTTTTTTAAGCCGCTTAAAATTCAATTAAAGTAATTTTAACTTTCAAATAGTCGATATGTTACTCACGTCTTTGGATAATAAAAAAGTTGAGGAATAAAAGTAAAACCCATCCCAAGAAACATTAATGGTATAACAAAAACAGCATCACTTTCAAAAAGTTCTTTATAAAGATCATCAGTATTTGACTTGCTTCAAAGAAAATATCCATAAAACAGTCATATAGAGTATCATGAAAATATGAAATGTAGTGTTGTAAAAATAAAATAGATTATTAAAAAATATTTTCAGTTTTTTTGATTGATTTTTAATTCTGAATTTTCAGAATTAAACAAAAAAATTTGCAAGATTATATGAGAATAATATCTGGCTACATAGCCTTGTTGTCAGTCATAATTGTTTATTGACTTAATAATATTTTCAACATTTTGATCAGGTTTATATCAATTTTGCTGTTCAAAATAACGATCATAAAGTTTTCTTTGACACGCAAATTTATAATATTTATCATAATCAAAGTTAGTTAAAAAATCGAATTTATTTTCTGGATTTAGTCGACCTAATTTTTGTTTCACTTTTTTTGTTAAATAAAAACGGAATATTTTTTGTAAAAAACTACAAACATATGAATAAGGGAAATAAAAAATTAAGTAAGTAATTATTTCAAACAAATGCATTAAAAAATACTTGTTAAAAATTTTTAAATAAAAAAATCTTAAAAAATCACCATTATGACTTAAACTCAGTACTAAAACAAGCACAAAAAAAGGAAAGGGGTAGCTTATTAAGTAAAGTAAAACAAGAAAAAAATAATGTCTTCTTTGCTTGTTAGGGTTCAAACGATAAACTAAATAATAAAAAAGTCAAAAATACACAAGATTAGACAAAAACGGAATTATTGAAAATTTTTTTGGTATTTTAAGATTTATAAATTTTTCAACCCTTGACCAAAAGTTCATTTTATTGATTACCTAAGGAAATAATTGTTTGAAAAACATCTATTGCAGATAATATAATTATAATTTGGGGACTTACCCATTTTACACTATTTAGAGTAGCGGCTGCCGCTGCTTGCACACCTCTTAATTTGTTTATTTGCTTTCCTATTTCTTTAAACGACAATGCAAGCCCAACATACGATAATCCTCTGGAACCAAGCCTGAGTCCATATTGATAGTCTGTTTCTTTAATAGCATCTCAATTTTTGTCATACACAAGAGAATTATAAGTATTTTTGTATTCAACTGAAAGCATTGTTGAGGCAGTGCCAGCCGCCGCACTAGCTAATGCTGATCACCACATTAAAATAACTCCATAAGCCACTGCAAGACCGTAATTTATAGCAGCAAATGCGGCATTGGAAACGTGTTGATTCCAAAGTTTATTCGCAAATTCTTTCATTTTTAAATTAGGAGTGCTCTTAGAAGAAAAGGATTGAGGCTTAATAAATAATTCTTGATTTTGAATTTTGTTATTTTTTGAATTTTTTGAAGCAAATATTTTTTCTATATTATCGGCGGTAACACCTTTTTTTAGTAATTTTTCTTTAGCTATTTTTTCAAAGTTTAAATTTGGGTTTTCTGCAACTTCATCAATATAATCTTGAAAATCTTTTTCAAATTTTGAAAAATCCTTAATCTGTGCTTCAGTATTCTCGTTAGTAGAAGAAAAGGACTCGGCATTTTTTTGTTTTAAAGCTGAAATTACTTTTAGAGATTCGGATTTTAATGTTTTAGAGAAGGTTGTCTCAGATATATTTTTATCATTTTTGACAGTTTTTTCATTAATACTTAATATTAAAAAAGGTAAAGTAACAGCTGTCGCAAAAGTTGTTATTCCAAAAATGATTTTAAATCTGGATAATTTAAGCATTTAAAGTCTCCTTAAATTTATCATTAGATATAAAAGTAGCTAATTATATTATACTATATTATATTAAGAAGCCATGATCAACTCGATGTTACTTGGGTTAGATTTAAAATTTAGTGTTTTTGCTTTTATAGTTATTTTCCGGGTTTGCCAGTTTGATTGCAAAAATTAAGACAAAGGGTTGAGTTTAACACATTAGATAAGCAAATAATATTTAAAAATTGCTTGGTATTCCTAGTGATCCAAATATTTGACATAGATATAATTTTTACTTTGATTTTTTAATAAATCGGTAAATTAGGTAATAAGGTCAGAAATAAACTTTTACCAAAATAGTTAAAAAATTGCCTAAAACACGAGACTTTTTTAAGATTATCTCATTAAACTGGGAAAGTCGGGTGATTTTATTTCTAAACTTAGACTCAGAATTTATTTGCTCCTGGCATAATTTTTGTAGATTTTTAAATCCCGATTGAGTTTCTAAAAGATGTTCGACTTCATTGTAGTAAATTACTCTACGGCTATCTGAAAGTGATGCTTTCTTGTTAAAATGAGAAATTGTCTCAATTTTTAAAATAAGTTGTTGGCCTATTTGGTAATAATTATCAATTTTTCGACCATTTGTTAGTTGTTTTGCATCTAAAAAAACAACGCCATCATAGCCATCAGGCATTGAAACCCAAAAATATTTTTTATGTAGAGATTTGATTTTACATAGTACTTTGTCACCGATATCCATAATTTTACTCGCTTTTTATTGTTTTTGTTTAATCAAATAAATTTACTTGTGTTGTCTTAGAAATTTTATCAAAAACTCCCAGTTGTATTAATTTTTTTAGCGCAGTATTATTTGTTTCTGTCCGGGTTTGAAAATCTTCAATTGACGAAAAAGGCCGTAAATTACGGGCTTGAATGATTTTTCGGGCATTAATATCACCAATTCCATCAACTGAAATAAATGGTGGAATTAATGAATTATTTTCCTTATTAACAATTCAATTTTGGGCGTCTGACATTAAAAGATTAACATTTTCAATTTCAAATCCTCGCAATTTTAGTTCAAGACTGATTTCTAAAAAGGGAATTAAATCCTTTTCTTTTGGGGTTAAACCTTGGCCTGATCCGTTTTGATTTGTTTGCCTCTGTTGTAATGTCAGAATTTTAGCCTCAATTTTGTCCGCCGGTTGAATTAATGTATCAATATCTTTAACATCAGGTCTGATAGAAAAATATGATGAATAAAATGCAAGTGGGTGATATAGTTTAAAATATGCAATTTTTCAAGCTTTCATTGCATAAGCAACCGCGTGGGCTTTTGGAAACATATAGCCAATTTTTTGCAATGAGTCAATATACCAAGTTGGCACCTTTTTTTCAGTTAAAATATCAATTTCGCCTTGTGTAAGTCCTTTTCCTTTTCGAACTTTTTCCATAATATTAAAAGCATCAAGATGATCTAGTTTCATTCTTAAAAGATAAATCATAATATCATCACGACAGGAAATTACCTCGTCAATTGCGTGGTTTTTTTTGGAAATTAGCACTTCAGCATTATTTTGCCAAACTCCACCTCCGTGGGCCAGACCACAAACTGCAACAATATCAGCAAAAGATTTTACTTTTGCAACTTGAAGCATTCTTCTAACAAAAGGAGTCCCAAATTCTGGAATTCCAATTGTTCCTGTCTGTTCGCCAAGCATTTGACCTGGTTGAATACCTAATTCTTTTGCAGTCGTAAAAAGTGATAAGATTTTATGGTCACTTTTTGGAATTTGATCCGATTTTACTCCAGTAATTTCCTCTAAATGAAGCAAAATTGTTGGATCATCATGCCCTAAAATATCTAGTTTCAAAAGGTTATCATGAAGCGCATTATAATCAAAATGCGTTGTTTTTCAGTCAGATTTTTCATTATTTGCCGGAAAATTAATAGGGGTAAAATCTTCAATTTCACGGTTTTGAGGAATGACTATAATTCCACCAGCGTGTTTTCCTGATGTTCGTTTTACACCTTGGGCTTTTGTAGCCAAAAAATCGAGAAATGTATTTGTAAAATATGAAACTTCACGGTTAAGATCAAATTTTGAGTCATACATTGCCTTAAATTCGCCAAGTTTTCTTCCTAAACCAAAAACAGTTTTTTCGGCATTTGTCAAAATAGTTCCGGCACGAAATGTTTTATCTTTTCCAAAAAGGTCACGAACAAAATCGTGCATTTTAAGTTGTGTCTCACCTGAAAAATTTAGATCAATGTCAGGAACTTTTTCGGCATTAAATCCTAAAAAAGTCTCAAAAGGGATGTTATGACCGTCTTTATCCATAAGTTGACCACAATTTTGACATTCTTTGTCTAGCAAATCGTAACCTGATAAAAATTCTTGTGAGTCAAAAAATTCCACTTTAGAACATTTTTGGCACAAATAATGCGGTAAAAGTGGGTTTACATCTGTAATTCCGGTCAAATATGCAACAATAGAAGAACCTACTGACCCACGAGAATCGACAATTGCTCCTTGAGATTTAGCCTCATCGACTATTCGCTTTGAAATCCAATAAACAACGTGAAAACCGTGCTGAATTATTGGAATAAGTTCCTTTTCTATTCTAGTTTTGATTATTTCTGGCAACGGATTTCCGTATTTTTTATATGCATTTTTGTAAACATTTTCTTTTAAATTAACTTCAGAATTATCAAATTCTGGCGGGTGAAGTCCGGGTTTAATAATTTCAATGCTATCTGAAATTGAATTAGCAATTAAATTAGAGTTTTTTACCACAAATTCATCAACTAATTCAGGATTTTGTAAAAATTCAAACTGTTTTTTTAACTCATCAGTTGTAAAAAAATGTTTATCGGGAAAAATATGACTGTTTTTAGGGTCTTTTCGTTCTTTTTCTTGATGATCGAACAAATGATGGTTGACTCCGCCGACACCTTTTGCATAAATATAAAGTTCATGAAAAATTTTTTCACGAGACTGGCAATAACGAACATCACCAATTGCAACAGCTGGAATTTTTAATTTTTTTGCCAAATTCAACAGGTTTTTTATCAAATCTTCAATCTGATTTTGTGTAAAAATTTCGCGTTTTACTAAATGAACAAACGCAGTTGGAGGTGGAACTTCGATAAAATCGAATATTTTTTCAAATTTTTCAACACTGTCAGGTCCAAAATAGAGTAAATTCTGGATCAAAAGCGAATCGATTCCTCCTGAACCTACCAATAAATCAGGGTCTTTTTCCATTTTGTCATAAAAAATTAGCGGACGAGAAATTAAATTTTCTGTGTTTGCTAGCGATACTAATTTATAAAGTTTTTTTAGCCCGATTTGATTTTTGGCTAATATTGTCAACTGTTTTGGGAAAACTTTTTCTGGACGAATATCAAAAATTGAGTTTTTTACTGATGAAAGTTGCTCTAAATCATGAATATTTTGGTTTTGTAATGTATTAAGAAAATTTCTCCAAACATTGGATAAAATTTGAGCATCATAATCTGCCCGGTGAGCTACCTCATCATCATAGTAAATTTCAAATCTTTTTGCAACATTTTTAAGACTATGACTTTTTTCAGAAGGATTCAAAAAACGACTTACTTCGAGCGTATCAATAATCGGATTTTCTACTGATTTTTGTGCATGTTTTTTAAAAAATTGATTTAAAAAATTAAAGTCAAAATTTGCATTATGGGCCACTAGAACAGAATTTTTAATAATTTTTTCTATTTTCTCAACAGCATCGCCTGGCAAAATCGCAAATTCATCAATCATTTCCTGGGTAATTCCAGTAATTTTCGTAATTAAATGTGGTATTTTTTGTGATGGTTTAATAAAAAACTGATGTTTTTCAATTTCAATTCCATCTTGAAAAACAAGCGCACCAAACTCAATAATTTCATTATAATATGATGAAAGTCCGGTTGTTTCTAAGTCGAAAATGACAAATCTTGCTGAACTTAGTGACTGATTTTTACCGTTAAAATTTAAAACTTTTTCAATTTTTGATGGATATGTTGAAAAAGTTGAACCGTAAATAGGCTTAATATTTGTCGATTTAATAGCAGCGTAAAACTCAGGAAAAGCTTGGACTGAATCTAAATCAGCTATTCCAATTGCCGAATATCCATTTTTTAATGCATGACGAACATATGCACTTGCACTTGCGATTCCGTCCATAGTTGATTTTCAAGTTCTAGCGGCAATTTCGACTCTTTTTTCATTAGCTCTGTCAATATTCTGCTCAGGAAAAAATTCAGATGTTTCTATTTTAGTAATGTCACACAAATCTAGATCAATATTTGACTTATATCGCGAAGTTGCGTCTTTAATTTCAGCGCGAATTTTTACTAAATCGCCAACTTTTAAGTCAAGATTTTGATTTGTTCGCAAAAATTTATCAACAACAACTGCTTCTGTGTATTCATAGTCATTTACATAAACTTTTAAAATTTGACCACCGTTTTTTGATTTTATTGTTGAAATTTTATAAATTTCACCGTGGAATTCGACATTAGAATTCTTATGTGAACGAATGAATTTTAAATTAATAAGCTCAAAATTATTGCATTTTTTCGAGGTTTTTTTCTTGCGAACAGAAGTTTGAGATGTTGAAGGGTGCAAAACTCTTTCTATGGGTAAATTTAATTCTTTTTGAGGTGGTAATTGCCTGTCTTCAAGTATAAATTCTAGATCTAAATGAATTAGACCAATTTTTTTTATTATTTTCAGCAATTTATTTTCGTGCTCTTTAAAAAGGTGATAGCTTTCTGAGTCTGAAAAAAAAATTTTAAATTTAGCAGGACCGGCTTTTACGATTTCTTTATCTTTAAAAAAATTCTTAGATTTTGAAATAATTTCCATTAAGCCGTTTAGATATTCTAATAATTCATGATCATAAAAATAATTCTGTTCAATTTCATAATCAAAATTAATTTTGCAACTTGAAATTGAGGATTTTTTATTAATTGTTGAAATTAACTTAATAAATGAATATAAGTCAAAAAATTTTGGTAGGGTAGTTTTTTTAAATATTGCGGAAAATTCATTTGGGGCATTATCATTGTTTGAATTTTCGTTTTGAATTATTCGAACATCTTCTCAATCTAGCGGTATTTGCCAATTAATTCACTCACAAAATTTTTTGAATCTTACATTCATAGCCACCCTCATTCTTTTTAAAAAAAGAAAAAACTAAATTATCAGAATAATTGTAAAAAATAATAGAAAAACAAAACTAATAGAGTCAAGACGGTCAAAAATTCCACCATGACCCTTAATAATTTGCGAAAAATCCTTTATATTCAAATATCTTTTTATAACAGAAAAAAATATGTCACCAAAAATAGCTACAATTGGCAGAAAAATTATTGCCAAAATTTTAAATAGTAGTCAATTATCCAAATTAATTCCGAAATTTAGATTTAAAAAAATTAATAAAGTAAAAATTAATGAAAAAATGAAGGAAAAAATGAAACCTTCCATTGATTTTTTGGGAGAAAAATCAAATTTTCAAGGAAATATTTTTCTTCCAAAAATTGAACCAAAAATATAACCAGAAATGTCGGAAATTACGGCAATTAAAGCCAAGGAAATAACTAAAAACACATTAAATGTGTTTAATAACCACAAAAATTTAAAAAATAATGTAACTATAAAAATAATTATAAATTTAAGTAAAATATCAGAAAAAAAACGCGAATTAGTTTTTTGTTTAGAATCCATAAATCTGATAACTATTAAAAAAGGTAAGGTAAAAAAAATATGATAGTCTAAAACTTGTTCTCTTGCAAAAAATTCTATTGAACTTCAGCTAAACTCGACGTCTTTAGAAAAATAGATTTGATTTAAATTAAAATTTGAAGGAAATAAAAATAGCAAAAAACCTAATGATGCAGATATTGCAGCAAAAATTTTTCTGGATTGAAAGTGAAAAAAAATTTCGTACAAACTATAAAATAAAATAAACGCTAAAACACCAAAAGAAATTATTCGTCCCCAAAAATGTCAATAATAACCTACAAATAAAATTGGGGCAATTATTGCGATAATAAAAACTGAGGATAAAAAGCGATATAAAAATTCCTTAGATGTAAAATTTGGGAAAAATGCCCGCATTTTTTAAAGAGTTTGAATTTCTTTTACTTTTTTTTCGTAAATTTCATCAATTTTTTCTATTTGTGAATTAATTGTTTTTTGAACCTGGTTGAGATAATCTTTTTCTTGATCCTCGGAAAGTTCTTCTTTTTTTATTAATTTATTAACATCTTGACGAATTAGACGTATTTTAACTTTTGCTTCTTCGTGAATTTTTTTCAATAAATGAACGCTTTCCTGACGTTTTTGCTGTGTTGGTTCAGGAAAAATTATACGGACTTGGTTAGCTTCTTTTTGAACTTGAGCATCAATTTTTGATGCAACTATTGCAGTTGCAATTTCCTTTACAAGTGACATTTCATACGGTCTTACTAAAAGTTGTAAGGGTACAGGGGTTGAAATTGATGCAATTTCATTAATTGGGGTTAGCGTCCCGTAAAAACTAACTTTAATATGGGAAATTAATTGGGGATTTGGTGCGCCAACGCTTACTTTTTGGAAACTTTTTTCCAAATAGGAATAAACATCTTGTGCTTTTTGTTCTAGAATTTCTTTATAAAAATTGAATTCAATTTCAGATTTCATTTTAATAGACCTCCGTATGTTTGATTTGACCTTTTATTAATTTTACAATACTGTTTTCTTCTTTAATGTCGAAAATTAATAATCTAATCTTGTTATCGCGCGCCATCGAAAAGGCTGTTGAATCCATTACTTTTAGATTTTTTTCAATAACTTGATCATAAGTAATTTTATCATATCTAATCGCATTTGGATTAATTTTAGGATCAGAATCGAAAACCCCATTTACATTATTTTTTCCAACTAGAATTAAATTTGCATCCATTTCAGAGGCAAAAAGGGTAGCGGCGCTGTCTGTTGTAAAAAATGGGCGACCTGTTCCACCGACAAGAATTAAAACATGACCATCTGAGAGATATTTAATAGCTTTTTCTCGAACAAAATACTCACAAATTCGAGGATCTAGGCTCATTGAAGACAAAACGCGAGTTTTAATTTGCAAATCGCGAAAGACTGAATCAAGGGCCAGTCCATTCATTACCGTCCCAAGCATGCCGATATAATCGGCAGTATTTCGATTTATTCCGTTTTTTGCAGCGGAAGTTCCACGCCAAAAATTTCCACCGCCAATCACAATTAAAATTTTATAACCTAATGCTTGAATTTCTTTAAGTTGATGGCCAATTCGACCGACAAGTTCATAATCAATTGCGAGTGATTTTTGTTTGTTAGCTAGACTTTCACCTGAAAGTTTAATTAGAATAGTTGACTTCATGTTATCTCAAAAAATTTTATTTAATTATACTTTATTTTAATCGATTATTTACAAAAAAGGAAAAATTTAGGAAAAAAGTGTCGATTTTACTTTTTTTAGTCAAAAAGTAGCCTGATTATTTAATTATGCGTGAAGAAAAAGAAGAGGTGATCATGATGAAAATTAAGGGAATTTTTAAGCGACTTATTTTGCCCAGTTTGACAGTATTAAGTCCTTTTTTGCTTTTTAGCCAAAAATCTGGTGATTTTCACCAGTATCAAAACTCAAGTTTTGATTTTAAAAAGCTTGCTTCAAACTTAAATTTTGATGCAAATTTAAATAAAGTAAATAGAAATGTTAAAGTTGGAGTTTTTGTTGAAGAAAACGGGGACGAAAATAACAATGATTTTAATAATTTACAGGCAATTTTTCAGTTTTTTGCACCTAATTCAAATTTAATTATTTACCGTTTTAAAACAGGTGAGCAATGAAATAAAGGTCTTTCACATTTTGAAACTGTTGGGGTAGAGATGATTTTGCACTTGTATAAAGAAAAAAGAACCTTTTTAAATGAATATTTTTCAAATGGGAGAGACTTATTAAAATTAGGAGATTTTCTTGATTATTGAAGCGGCAAAACTGGAATAATAAATTTTTTTGACGGAAGCAGAGTTGTAGGCGATGAAATTAATAGTAATTTCAGCTTTTTTGCAAAACAAGACGACAGATTTAAGAAAGATTCGCGACTTTTTAACTATGTCAAAAATTTTGGCAATAGCGCTGGAGTGGTAAAATCAAACCACTTTATACTTCCAGAATTAAAATTTGCCTATCAGTTAAATATTCGTGATTCAAACATAAAATTTTACTCAACTTTTCTACTTTCCGCTATTTTTAGCGCTCTTTCCTCAAGTTTTGACTCTTATGAAGGTTTAAAAGAAAGGAATCTAAAAATAATTTCGGCTTTATCATTAACGGGTCAACCTTCAGAAAATAGCAATTTAGGATTCAATGGTGCCCATTCAAGTGAAGGTTTTGGATTTATAAATTACAAAGATGCCTATTTTACTCTAGAACAAAGTAATTATTTATACAATAATTATGATGGAAATGAGTATGTAAGCGAGCCTTTTGAGCTTTTAAAAGGTCAAAAATTTTCAGCTCTTGTTTTTAATGATAGATTTTCTGAAAAAGAAGTGGTGGGAGAATACTTATCGGGATTTAGCGGTTTTTTTTATAATTTTGGTAAAACAGTCCGTGATGGAGTGAGTAATTTGCTTTATGGTCAGCCAAATTATAAAACAAATGATTTTGATATTTCAATCGAAATTTACCGTGGAAGTTGACAAAAAATTATTGAAGCAAACTCAGATATAAGCCCGTTTGACAAAATCAGCTTTAAAGCTTTTGAAGACGGTTCATACCGAATTAGAGTTTCTAATGTAAATTTTCAACCTGATAAGCCAAAAAAATACTTTCTGACATGAAGAAGATACCCTGCAGAATTTCGTTCTAATGTTTATAGTTAAAAACAAAATTTTGTATTAAAATATATTTTTAATTATGAAATTTTTTATTGATAGTGTAAGTCAAGATTTAGTTTTAGCAATTTTTGACAAAAATTTCGACCTTGTTGATTCTAATATAGTTGAAATTAAAAATAAAGCTGATTTGCTTCCCGAATTAGTTCGTAATATTTTGTCAAAAAATAATCTAAAAATTACAGATTTTAGTGATTTTTACATTAATTTAGGCCCAGGCACATTTACAGGATGCAGGGTTGGACTGACATTTTTTAGAACTCTTGCACAATTAGGCAATATAAATCTCTGAACTTGTTCGACTTTTAACCTTTTATCTTTTGAAAAAAAGGAAAAAAGGCAATATTTTATTAGTTACAGTAAAAATTCACAGTTTAGTGCCTTTGCTAATGACGGCCAATTAATCTCTGAAATTTCAGATATTAAGATCAAAAATAGGCCAGATGATCAAGTTGATTACCGACTAATTTTAAATAATTTTGCTCAAGCCCAAAAATTATTTAAAAAAGAGGAAAACTTAGTTAATGTTTTCCCATTATATAATAATTAGTTTAAAAAAAAATTAATTAAATGGTGAATTAAGAGAACTTAATTCAGGAAGGTTCTCGAAATTTTCGTTAGTTTTTATAACATTTTCTTTAAAAGCTGATGTTCCGATTGTAACTGGTTTTGCACTTTTGTTGAATTTTACGGTTTCAATTTTGTTAGATTCAAAAGCGCTAGTGAAAATCTCGATTAATTTAGTATTTTGACTAAAATCGAGATGTTTAATTTTATTATCAAAAAAAGCACCAGTTTGAATAATCTCTAAATTCTTGGAGTTTGAAAAATCGACCTGTTCTAGGTTATTTTTAGCAAAAGCTTGCTTACCTATTGAAACTAAAGATGAAGGTAAAACTAATTTTGTTATATTATTTCCTTGAAAAGCAAAATCACCAATTTTTTTCAAATTTGTAGCCTTTGAAAAATCAAGTTCCTGAATTTTTTCTTTATCAGTCAAATTTGCGCTATCGGCATAAAATGCATAATCTTCAATTTCAGTTAGCGTTTCTGGAAAAATTATTTTTGACAAAAAATAAAAATTTACCTTTGTTTCTTGAGGTTTTTGCGCATTTTCGCCATTAGTTTGATTAGTTTGATTCTGATTTTGAAGAGTAGTTTTTTGATAAATCCGTGATTTTAGACTAAAAAATGCAGATTTGTCAATTTTTGTTAGCCCAGAATCTGTCAGGTCAAGCACAAAAGAATTTGTTGACTCATCAATTTTTACATATTTAGAATCAGTTTTATCTATCGAAGCAAGAAGTTGTTCTGCCTGAGATGGGGTTTGGCCGCATGCAGAAAGTGCAATCACTGGTGAAAGCAATGCTAATGTTTTTAATATTTTTTTAAACTTGAACATAAGTTAAATTTTACAATAATATTTAGTAAAAATGTTAAATTAGAAACTTTTATCGATAAAAGTGCTAATTTTTTGTCTTTAAATTATAGTAAGTGCGAATTTGAGAAGCAAGTCTTTCATCCAAAGGCATTAAAAAAGTGTAATTTATCGGATATCTGCCCTCGTCAGTGTTATTTTCGGTTGGCATATTCCCATAAAGAGTTTGCTCAGATTGTTGAGAAAGGTACATATTTAAAGCTCGAAGTGATCTGTTTGATGAAGTTTCAGATTTTATATTGTTGTAATTTAAATTTTTCTCATCATCAATAATTTTATCATTAAGGTCAACAAAAACTGATTGGTCTTCGCCATCAAGAGTTTCGCGAACAGTTTCAACTGCATCATTAAAGTAGAATTTCTTAAAGAATTCAAAGGATTTTTTAAATGTTGGGGTGTAATTTATATAGTCAAAATTTGCTGAAAAAGGAATAGACTCATAGTCAAAATAGAAACCTTTTCCCTTTTTAGGTTCAAATTTTTCTGTCTGGCTATTTTGGACAAAAGCAAAATCAACCTCGATTTTTGCTTTTTGGACAATTTCTTCTAAGTCAAAATCTTCGCCTTTATAAATTCCTTCATAAAGCGAATTATAAATCTTGTCAGTCAATTCAGACGAAGTGTCTTTCAAAATAATTCAGCCATCAAGTAAAGTTAAATTATTTTTTGGACGGATAATTGCAATTGTATTTTCTTCTTCGAGTTCTTCATAATTATCTTTAGAATAATGGGCATCAAGAGAGTCGCCATTATATAAAAAGCCAACATCTTGATTCAAAGAAGGATCGATTACTGAATTGGCTAAGTCAAGACCTGAAGTTTTAAAAACATTATGCCTTAAATTAAAATAGTCAAAACCAGAAATTTCGCCGATATAGTCAATAAAACCATCAACAAAAGATTTATAGTTATTTTCAGCTAATACTTGGCCATATTGATTAGTTTTTTCAGCCCCAATTAGCAAATTATCTCTCATAGCTTCAGTTCATTCAAAAAAACTGTAGCCATTTTTTCTCAAGGTTTTGCCAATTCCGCTAAGACTTTGATCTTCAAATTTAAGGCCTTTTTCTTGAATTTGTTCTTTTTGCTCAGCGCTTCAATTGTTCTGAAATTTACGGAGATTTTTTCTTTTACCATTAACATCATAATCACCAATTGTGTAGGCAATTACTTTGTCTTGGGTGTAATAAGGTATGAAAAATTCTCAAAAACGGTCCTGAATTCCGTCATTATCAGTATCAAGATTTTTTTGGGGATCATAGGCGTCTTTCATAAATTGGTCATATTTATCAACATGCTCAACAATTTCAGGGCGAAACATTTCTTCAAAAGCAGCCCTTTTTTTATTGATAAATTCTTGCTTTTGGGCTAATGAAAAACTGGCATAATTTTGCGGTTTTTGAAAAACTTTAGTTAGCTGTCAATTTGGAAAAAGTTTTGAATAGTCTATTTTTTGTAAAAGACCTTTTTGAGCCAAACGTGCAATTTGAAAATCTGAACCCACGCCAGCAATTGTGCGGTTGTCTTCAATTGCTTTTGTAAATTCGCTAACATCACCAAACTCGCGATAATTAAAATCTTTGTTAATTACATCGCGACCAAAATCAGAAATGTAAGCTTCAAAATTATAGACAACCGGTTTAAAAGGGAAGCTTGATTTTGAAAAAGATGCAATAAAAACAACACTAACTACTGAAAGTGCGAGTGCTACTTTGGCAAAAAAATTGACTAAATTCTTTTTCATGTTTTTTCCTTTTTATTTTTATAATAAAGTCAAATTAAGTTAGAAATCACGGAAATAAAGAGCATAATTGTTCCCAACATTAGTGCTCAAGTTTTAAAAGTTCCTTGATACAAAAGCGTTCCAACTGTTTGGGTGTTTGATGTAATTTTTGTGATTATAAAATCATCAAAAGAAAGAAAAACAACAACCGGAAAAACCGAAATTATCGCTGGCGACATGTGTTTTAAATAAACCAAAAATCATGCCTTCATTTTTGAATAGCCTAAATCTTGGGCTGCTTCATATAAGCTCAGCGAAAATTTTTCACTTCTTGGATACATTATCAAAATTCCGTAAGGTAAAGTCATGACAATATGGGAAATAATTGCCCGATAAAGACCTTCATAAGCCGCCGAAAGTGAACCAAAAATGAAGCCTAAAATAATTGCAAGCGAAACTGCGGTGATAGCATCTGGATTAATTAAAGGAATATTTGAGGTGACATTTACATAAATTTTCACAGATTTATTTTTTTGTCTTCAGAGGGCAAAAACTGTTAAAAGTGAAAGGAAAACAACGGTTACTGCAGCAAAAAATGCAATAATTAATGAGTTAATTAGTGCTGATGCAAAAGTATCTTTTGCAAATTCGTCAAATGCTTGCAGACTAAATTTGTTTCATGTTGAAGAGACAAAACCTTTTTTTGACGGACTGTTAAATGAAAAAATAGAGCCAAAAATTATTGGAATGTAAAAAATAATTATCAAAAATCAAACATAAGTTTTTTTCAAAATCTCGTGTTTTTGAAAAAAATCAATAATTTTAGTCATATTTAAATCCTTTAAGTTTCATGATAACAATCGGCGTAAAATGAATTAGTGTATAAATTCCAATAAAAACTAAAAGTGTGACTAAAACAAGTGAGGAAACTCGAGCTAGATCAAAAGGGTTTGTTGTGTTTGCAGAATTATTAATTAAATTTCCAATTAGTTGATTTTGTGATCCATTTGGTAGCAATTTATCTGAGACAACTATTGAAGTTGCTGCCATTAAAAAAACAATCGCAAATCCAGAGCTAATTGCCCGAAAACTATAAGGAAGAACCACTTTAATCAAAACTCAAAATTTTGAGTATCCTAAATCAGTGCCAGCTTCAATTAAGTTTTTAGGCATGTCTCTAAAAATTGTATAAAGCGGAATTACCATAAAAGGAAAATTGAGAAAAATTAGACCAAGAATCATAAAAGAGTTATTATTTAGCGATCCTTCGTCAAACATTGCCAAAAATAAAGCCCGTAATGAGAAAACTTTTGCAATTGTAAAAATAATTAAAGGGGTAATTATTAATGATAAAGAATAAATTTTAAAAATTCTTGATTTTGAATTTGCAACAATAAAAGCATAAGGAAAAGCTAAAATTAAGCAAATAAAAGCGCTAACTAAACCAACAAAAATTGAACGGGCAATAATTTGCCAGGTTGTTTGCTCTTTTACTAAAAGATGGTTGTCAAATGGACTGCCGTTTGTCGAAAGTGGACTTACAGATTTAACAAAAAGTAAAATAAGTGGAATAACTATTAAAATTAGGGCAAATACAAAATAAGGGAGAACAAGACTGATGCGTGGATTTAAATTTTTTTTGAAATTTTGTCAAAATTTATCAAAAAAGCTAAGAGTTTCCACTTTCAATCTCCATTAAGTGAATTGCATCATCATCTCATTTTAGATAAACTTGCGTATTAAGATCGTAAAAATCGTTAGTTTCAACGTAAATAATTTTAGAACCAACTTGAATATCTAGTCAATAATATGACCCTTTATAAATATTTTGAACCACTTTACCCTTAAAATATCCAGAATTTAGGTCAATATCGATGTCTTCAGGACGAATAAGTGCATCCAGTTTTTGCCCATAATTAAATTCTGTGTGAATTGTGTAGAGCTCAGTCCCCAGAATTTCAACCTTATTTTTTCCAATAAATGTTGCTTCAAAAAAATTTGAATCGCCAATGAAATTAGCAACTCATTTATTGGCAGGATAGTCATAAATTTTCTTTGGCACGTCATATTGAGCGATTTTTCCGTTACGAATTACAGCGATTTTATCTGATAATTGAAGGGCTTCATCTTGATCATGAGTTACAAAAATGAAAGTTAGACCTAATTTTTGCTGAATTTTTTTGAGAAAAACTTGCATTTTTTGTCTAATTTTTGCATCTAAAGCTGATAAAGGTTCATCTAATAAAACTATTTCAGGTTCAATAACAAGCGATCTAGCCAGTGCGACTCGCTGTTTCATTCCACCAGATAACTCTGAAATTGCACGGTTTTCGTTGCCACTTAGACCAACAAGGTCGATAATATCTTTAATTTCGGTATCAATTTCCGTTTTTGTTATTTTACGAGTAAGGTATTTTTTTTCAAAAGTTACAGATTTATAAAAAACATAATTTTCCCAGTTAGAATATTTAAAATCTGAATCATCAAGTTTTTCCTGTAATTTTTTACGGGTTTTGCTGTCTAAATTAGGATTTTCAAGCTGTTTTTCTAGGTTTGCTTGCAAATTATTAAGTTCTGCAATTTTTTTGTCCTGTTTTGCTTGCCATTTTTGCTTTAATTCTTCAAATTTTTTCCAAATTGACTGTGGAATTTCAGAGTCACTTTTCTTAATTCTTTTTAATTTTAGGCCAAATTCAATATTTCCTCTAACTGACAAATGTGGAAAAAGTGCATAATCTTGAAAAATAGTCGCTGTATCTCGTTTATGGGCTGGAACGTCTTTAATATCAACCCCGTTAAATTTAATTTCGCCTCGGGTTGTTCATTCAAAACCACCAATTAGGCGTAAAATTGTAGTTTTTCCAGATCCAGATGGACCTAAAAGAGTGACAAAATCACCTTTTTTGATGTCCAAATTTATTTGATTTAAAACTTTCTTATCACCAAATTCCTTATCAACATCAACAAGCGAGATTATTGTTTCACTTTTGTGAAATTTTTGCATTTTATAATTCCCTCTTGAGTAGATAAAATTAAAAACAATATCTAATTTAAATAAAAAAATGTAATTTTATTCTAAAAAAAATATGAAAACTTCATCTTTGAAGAAAAAAATCTTCTCTAATGAAGAGTGGTGGGGAATTTATCAAAAATATCTTCTGATGCAGATTCATGGAAAAAAGCAGCATCATCAAAGAGAGATGCCGCAAACATGTAATATTTTAGTAAATATAAATAGTATTTTCCAAAATCCATGATTATTTGAAAATTATACTATATTTTTAGCTTTTCAAAAAAATTTAGCAAAAATAAAATTTTGTACTGTTATTACAAGAACTTTTAAACGACATTTTCCTAAAATTTTCCAATTTTGGTCCTTTATAGACTTCGTTTTTTGCAAAACTGTTGTAACATGACCAATTTTTGCGATTTTAGCAAAAATAAAATTTTATGCTGTTGTCCCAAGAACTTTTAAAGGACTTTTTCCTAAAATTTTCCAATTTTAGTTCTTTATAGACTCCATTTTTGAAGTTCAAAAGGATTTAAATTTTGCCAACTTATTGGTAGTTTGTTTCTGTTGTTTAGTCATTTTAAGTGCTTTTTAAAAGGATTTTTATGAGTTTTCTAGCGGTCCAAATATTTAAAATAGGTATGATTTTTTCTTTGACATCTTAATAAAACAGTAAAAAAATTGTAATTAACTTTTGCAAAAAAAATGAAAAAAGTGCCTAAAACCAGGCACTTCTTTAAGATTATATTATCAAACTGGGAAACTCAAGAAAAAGAAAAAGAAAAATGCAAAATTGACACAATGAATCAATTTTGCATGTATTATATTAAACAATTTAATAAGAAATTGGCAAAAAAGTTTAATAAATCTATGAAAAATATATATGTACTAACCCGTTTTTTCCATTTTTCATTGTGGTAAATAATTTTTTATTACTGATTCGAGTGTTTTAAGGTGATTAATGTTTTTATTAAAAACAATATTTTTTTCTTTTGGAACTACCAAAATTTGAAAAGCAACTTTATTAAATTTTGATAAGGGGTAAAAACCCGAAAAAGCATTAAAACTATAATCTGAATGGCTAATAGGTTCTAAAAAAATATTGTTATTTTCTTCCTTTGTAATGATTATGTTCTCAAATTCTACTGTTGCTGATTTATTATCAGAATTTTTATTATCAGAATTTAAATAATAAGATTGCGGAGAACCATAGACAAATTTTTCTCATGTTTCATATATAAAAATATTTGAATTTTTAAAGATATTCTCAAGCTTTTCCCCTTTAAATACTTTTGTTTCAAAATCGTTTATAAACTCATTTTCATCTATTTTTAAACTTGAGTCCAATTTTGAAATACGATTGATTATTTTATCTTTAAATTCTTCTAAATTTTTAATTATCGCATGTTTGTTTTCAAAAAAATTATTGGCTCAAGGGTCGAGTTTTTCAGCAACTTTATCGTACGGTTGCTTTAATTTAAAAAATTGAATTTTATTTTTCTTTTGGATAGACTTAATTTCATCGAAAATATCATAAAATGCTTTATTTTTTAAATAATTCGGAAGTAAATACCTTTTTTCAAGATCATGATAAATTTTTCTAGTTTTAGTTACTAAAGTTTCTTCGTCAGCTTTCTTAAAATCATAGTGAAAATAAATTTTTTTGTCTTTAGGATACAAAACAACGGTAAAATATGGATTAAACACTGGCACAATCCCCAAATTCGTATACCGATTATAATGAATATCATCTGCTCGAAAAGGAGTCATATTTATATAAGCATCGACTTTATCGTCAAAATAATAATGTCTAGACGATAATAGACTTTTTTCGCCAAAATGCTCCATAATTAAAATATTATTGTTGTTAAGCGTTTCTTCTATTGTTATACCATTTAGAAATTTTTCTCCAAATTCTTTTTTTTGGATTGTACATCCATTTTTCTTTATTAATTGAAGTACCCAGTTCATTTTTTCCAAGTCAACTTCGCACAAATAGTGATAAGAAATTTTAAAATCATCAACCAAACTAAGATTTAAGACTTCAATTGCCGCTTTTTTGTAACTATTTTGTAATAAACCTAGCCCTAATTTGGCCCCGTACATATATCTGACAACAATAATTAATGAATTAGTAATTTTTTTTGTTCTTAAAATGTTAAAAATTTGTCACCCTGCCGAACCTTTTGGCTCGTTTGCATCACTAAATTTACAATTATATAAATCAAAACAAACTGCATAAACAATATGACTTGCATGCTTATTTTCTTGTTGAATTTTGGTTAGTAGCGCTTCTGAGTGTTCCTTTGATTCTACTAGAAAACTATAAGAAATAAATTTAGATTTTTTGATTTCTAATTCAAAAACAGCTTCTTTTGTGATAATTTTTTGCATTTTTCAAAATTATTTAATATTGTTTGCCGTTGCATTATTAATAAATTTGGAAAAAATTATATAAGAAAATAACGGAACAATTATTGTAAAAAGCGAGCCTGCTGCTTGAATGTTTTGCAAAAATCCAAGGCTACTTTGACCTGAATACTGAAATCAAGTTGAAATTGTCTGGTATGAGCGGTTTGAAAAAATGTAATTTGGTCATAAAAAGTCGTTTCAAGCTTGAATTGTTGTAAAAATAATTAATAAATAATAGGAAATTTTTATTTTTGGAAAAATTATCAATTTAATCTTTGAAAACAGAGATAAATTATCAATTCTTGCAAGTAAAAGTTGCTTTTTATCAATTTTGTTAATGCTTTTATAAAGGTAAAAAAAGTTAAAAAAGGAAAAAATTTGGTTAACTGTCAGTGCAAAAACTGGCGAATTTGTTACTAATTGATTGCTGTTTAAAATTCTTGCAAGGGGAATATAAGTGCTAATTTCTGGAATAAAAGAAATTGCTACAAAAAGAGAAATGAACGTTAATTTCAGTCGTTTTTTTGCCATTCAAAGTCCAAAAGAAGCTAGCGAATAGAGAAGAATTCTAAAAAAATTAATGAGCATAATTACAAAAATTGAAGTGGTAATTCCAATTCAAAAATTATCATTAATGGAATTTTTAAAGTTTTCAAGTAAATTTGAGCCTATTTTCAAAGTCAAATTAGGATTATCTTGCAATTCATTAGGCAGCGAAGCATTTACAATTAAATAATATAATGGAAACAGGAAAAAAATAAGTACTATTATTAAAAAGGAAAATAGTAAAAACTGTAGAAAAAAACTATTTAGATTAAATTTTAATGACATTTTTACTCCTTTTATTTTTAATAAGTTTTGCTATTTTTTTCCATGTTTTTGGCCTAAAAATAATAAAGGTTGAAAAAACTGCTAAAAGATAAAAGAAAGTCATTAAACTTACGGCAGATTGGAGTCCTGAATTATCGCTTGAAGATAAAATATATGAAGCAAGAGTGTGGCCTCTATTTAGATCCAAATTTATGTCGCCTGTAATAACATTTGGGTATAGCATTGTTGCAAAAATGAAGTTTGTGTAGGCAATGACTAAAAATTGATTACCAATTTCCTTAAAATAAAGGTTAAAAATCTTATCTTTTAGGTTAATTCTGTCAATTTCTAAGTTTTTTTGATATTTTGTGTGAATGCTTGAAATTGCAAAGAAAAAAAGCACTGAATTAAACGGGATTGCCCTTCAGAGTTGATAAATTAAATATAGTCAAATTAAATCAATTTTATTATCTCCACCGACAAATGAAAAATTTAGATTAAGCATTTTTGCAAAAACATTTTTTTGACCAAAAAGGAAAGAAAAAGCGGTTCCAATTGCAAAAGATGAAATAAAAAATTGTGAATAAAGTCCGGTTATTATTAACATTCTAAGAAATTTAATCTTAAGTTTTGAGAGCAAAATTGCAACAATAAATCCTAGAAAAAGTGCAATCGGCGAGCTAATAAAAAATAATAAAGTACTGTTTCTTAGTGCGTCATTAAAATTTGATTTTGCAAATAATTGTCTAAAATTGTCAAATCCTAAATGTGTGTTTTGTCCAGATCCAACATTAAAAGAGTTAAATAAGGAATCCAGAATCGGGTAGACTGAAAAAATAAAAAGAAAAATAAAAAGTGGACCTATAAGTAAGATTGCTTTTGTATTTTTGTGAAAAAACACTGATTTTATGGACTCTTTATTAACCATTAACACGATTTCCGCCTTTATCAAAAGCAAAAATTTTATCTTTATTATATTCTATTTTTACATTTTGGCCTTGAATATCAATAGGACTTATAATTTCAAGGTCAATATTTTTTTCAGTATCATGAATTTGGTAATAAAAATTATCTGCAATATTTTTTTTATAAAAAACTTTTCCGTTGGTTGTTTCAGGTGTGCTTGAAATTTTAATGTATTTAGAACGGATGTAATATTCAATATCTCCTTTTTTTTCAATAAAATTGATTTCTGGCATTCCGATAAATTTAGCGGCAAAAATAGACTGAGGATTTTCAAAAAGTTCTTCTGGATTAGAATATTGCAAAATTTCCCCTTTATTTAAAAGAATAATTTTGTCACTAATTTTCATTGCATCAGTTTGGTCGTGAGTTACTAAAACGATTGTCATGTTAAATTCTTGTTTGATTTTAAGTAATAATTTAATAGTTGATTCCTTAATTTTTGCATCAAGTGATGAAAAAGGTTCGTCCATTAAAACTAAATTATCCCCTTTTATTATTGATTTTGCAAAAGCCACGCGTTGTTGCTGACCCCCACTGATATTTTTGGCCTTTTTTAAAAAAATATCGTCAATTTCTAAGGCTTTTAACACATTTAGGACTTCTTTTTCAAAATATTTTTTTCTGAATTTCATGAAAAAAATATAAAATTTTATATTTTTCAATATATAAAAGTAAAATTTGAATTTTTTTATAACCTTTTCTACGCCTAAAGTAGATTTGTTTGAAAGCAAATTTCCAATAGATTCGCTAAAATCTTGACTATTTTTATCATTTTTGAAATTTTCCCAGCTTAATTTTCATACTTTTGAGGTTCATTCAGGCGAATTTTTAGCACTAATCCAAAGATTTTTCTTTACCGAAATTTCTTCATATAAGTTGTTTTTTTGCATTATATAGCCAAAGTTTTTGAATTTTTCATGGTATTCAATACCTGTCTTTACTGGCAAAAAACCGGCTAAAATATTAAGGAAAGTGGACTTCCCTGCGCCTGATGGTCCTAAAATTGTAATAATATTATTTGCTGGTATTTCAAGGTCATTAATTTTAAGAAAAGCTTTTTTATCATACGAAAATATAAGGTGTTTAATACTTATAGCAATTGTTAAGTGGTTCATATTAAAAAATTTTACCTTTTTTTCAAAATTTTTTTATAAATGTTGTATAGTTATTTTTATTAAAATTATAAATAACTAATATTTAATTATTAATATTTCTGAAAAAAATTTCATAAAATTAGAAAAAGTGAGAAATATATGAATTTTAAAAAATTTTTTAAACCTTTGTTACTTACCTCACCAAGTCTTTTCTTAATTGCGAGTGCTTGTGGAGTAAGCGAGAATACAATTGATCCAAAAACTCAAGTTGTTATGACAACAAGTCAAGGTCCTTTTTGACCATTAATTTTTGGACTTAATGTTTATGGTAAAAATCAAAAAGGATTAATCCCTTATTACAACCAAAAGTTTAAAGATGATCCTGATTTTGCGCCAGTTAGACTTGTTTTGGATTTTGAGTCAAAAGCAAAAACTCAACAACAAACAACCGAAAACATTAAAAAATTACTAGACACAAATTCAGATCAACTTCCGTCAATTGTTTTAGGAGATTCTTCAACTGCGAGTGTTTTACAAGAACGTAATCGACTTTTAGAAATACAAAGTGATAAATTGAAGCCAGGAATATTCACTGATCAAATTGTAGGAAAATACAATTCATTTAATTTTGGTGAAAATAAATTTTATAACATTCCTTTTAACGTAAATGATGTTGATGCACTTGGATTTAATCTTGATAATTTACGAATTATTTTTGATTTAGTAAAAAAAGGTGGCGGAAAAGTTGATGAGAACGCCGAAATTTACAAAAAAGCACAAGAATCGGCTCAAAAAGGAAACTCGACTCCTGAAAACAGTTTTTTTAGCAATCTTGAAGTAAAATCTGTCGATGTTTTCAAAGATTTAAACGTAACTTATGATACTTTTTCCAATATTGAAGAAGCACTTGAATTTTCAACTAAATTTATTGACGGTGTCAAATTAAAAGCAGATGCAAAACTTGATGAAAATACAGAAAATGCCTCTATTTTTGATATTGACTATTCAGGTCTAATTTTTCACAAAAATATTATTTCAAAATCAGGTAAAAAATTCTGAGAAGCAAAAGGTAAAGATTTAACTTTTAATATTGCCACAGATACATCCTTGCAAGATGAATTTAAAAAAACTTACGAAAAATTTACAAAAACTAACAAAAAAATCGAACACAAAGTAGGCAATAATAGCAAAATTTTGCAAGCATTTCAGTTTAAAAACTTTAAGAAAAAAGACAGCATTGGTGAATGAGGAAGTCATGATATTCTTCAATATCGTACCGTTTTTGGCTATGTTCCTGGAGTTGGAATTAAGCAATCAATTGACACAGCAACAACCCGTAGCTTATTCGCAAAAAGCAACCCTGAACTTGCCAAAGGTTTTGCAACATTTAATGATGTCTTTACAACAAACCAACCATTAAAGTCACGCAAGGATTCTCAATTTTTTGTCTATAATTCAGGTGGATCATCCCTAATTCCAATTAAAACTGACACAGAAAAAATTAATAAAGCAGCAATTAAATTTTTAGAATGACTCTTCACTGGTCAAAATGATATTGACAAACCCGGAACAATGGTGGATAATGCTGATTATTTAATGGAAAATACCGGTTATTTCCTTCCTACAAAAGCGGTTGTAACTCAGGAAAAATTGGAACAGCTAAAGAAAAAATATAAAGAATACTATGATAAAATTGTCGAATTTGAATCTAATAACAGAAAAAGTATTGAACTAGTTGGCGAAGATGCCAAAAAAATCGACTGAAGTTTGTATGAAAAAATGGCAAACTTAAGATCAGTTATAATTTCAATGGAATCAATGCTTAATGCTTTCAAAGAAGATGCTTCCAAAGTTAAAATTTTAAGTGATAATGGTAATTTTAAAGAAGCAAAAATTTCTGCAACAATTACAGATTCACTAATTGAATCAACAAAATTCGAAAATAGTAAAGCCGAAAGTTCTGATAAATTACTAACATTAATTAACCAATAAAACTTAAATTAGCGGTAATTTTAAAAAATTAGAAATTCTGCTGTTTATAAAAACTAAAAATTCTCAATATTTTTAGTTCCCAAATTAAAAACATAAATGCAACACATAGATATTTTTGAAATCGCCGTTTGGCGATTTTTTTTAAATCTTAAATAACTAAGTTATCATTAAAGACCTCTAAAGCGGATTTTCAATTAAAAATTTCCCTAGGCATTGAGTTAATTTTACTTATAGTATTTTGTAAATCATCATCACTAATTAGGTTAAAATCAAAACCTTTTGGATAAAACCTTCTAATTAATCCGTTGGCATGCTCATTGGAACCTCTTTGAAATGAAGCATATGGTTCTGCTTTATAAATTATTACTTTTAATCAATATGCCAATATCGCAATTTCCTCAAATTCAATCCCATTGTCACAAGTGATAGTTTTGATATGTAAATTATTTTCATTTGCAAGATCTTTGATGGCTTTATTGATGGTTCTGGGATTTTTGTTTCGCACTTTTTTAGCAAATAATTTTCTAGTTTTTCTTTCTACTAAAGTTAAGATATTATCATGTCCGCTAGCCTTTTTGCCAACTACTAAATCTAGCTCTCAATGTCCAAAATCTTGCCTAGAATCTATGGATTTATCACGTGCTCAAATGGGTTTTACATAACCTTCTGGAACTAATCTTTGCACGGCATTTCTGGTTCTTTTTCCGCCTTTTTTGTAATATTTTCTGAGTCTGTCACTCCTAACTAATACCCATTTATTAGTTTTAATTCAGTTAAAAACAGTCTTTAAAGATGGTCTTTCAATGTCGGGAAAATTTTCTGCTATATAAAAATATGTCGCCTTAACTCCGTGGACTTTTTTGTCATATTTTACTGCAAAAATTTTGCTAAATTCCTCATATTTTCCTAACACAACAAATCTAAAATAATACCTATGATAATATCTTTTTCGCCTTTTTGTTATTGCCAAATTAGCTTCATAAATTCCATATTCATTTAAATTTCTTTTAATTTCTCTTGAGACAGTTGAGGGTGCAACATTAAGTTGCTTAGCAATAAATCTAATACTTTTGTTCTGCTGCAATAAAAACTCAATTTTTACTAAATCTTCAAAACTAAAATGTTTAAATTTTCTTTTTTCCATGATACTCCAAGAATAAAAAAATGCAAGTATAATATTATTATACCATACGTTGCATTTTTATCTTCGATTTAGGAAATCTGTAAATCTTAATTTTTTGTGTATTTATATTCAATTAAAAGTGAATTTTTGCCATCAAACTGTCAAACTCAGGAGTTAAAAATTTAGGCTGATCTAACTAATTTTTTTAGATTTTTACTCTAAAAAATAAACAAAATTAAAAAATAAGCTCGGACAAAAAAGCCAACTCCTTACTGTCAACTTTTTTTGGCCTGGTTTTTTTAAAAATTTGCTATAAATTTATACACTTTTTGTAAAATTTACGATTTCTATAGTCTTTGAATTTACTTTAAGTTTTTATTACGCGTTATAATATAAAGTAATTTTTGAAGAAAGGTTATTTATGAAAAAAATAACTATTTTTGAAGCTTTTGCTGGTCTAGGATCGCAATTGCGTGCACTGAAATTGGTAGGAAAAACTCTAAATTTTGAAGTTGAATCATTAGGAATTATTGAGTGATATATTCACGCTATTATTTCTTATCAAATTATTAATTATGAAGTCTTACCAGCAGATACAAAAACGCCAATAGAAGTAATTATTGATCAACTTTCTTCATTAAGCCTTTCAATAGATAGCAAAAATTTAGTGTCTAAAAATTATTTTCAAAAAATGAAGGAAGATAAATTGCGTAAAATTTATCCTTATTTTTTAAAAATGCTCAATAATCCGTCTCTCTCTCTCTCTCTCTCATCTCTAAGAACAGCAAAAATAATTATTATCCTTGATATTCAGATATTCATCAAGTTAATCAAATACCTAAAAATATAGATATTTTTACTTATTCTTTTCCTTGCCAAGACTTATCGACACAAGGATTGCAAAAAGGTCTTAATCCTTCAACAAGAAGCGGGCTACTTTGGCAAATTAAAAGAATTTTAGAAAATAATTTAGATAATTTACCTAAAGTTTTGTTGATGGAAAATGTAAAAAATTTAGCTAGTCAAAAATTTCGTGCTGAATTTAATAATTGAATTAATTTTTTAAAAACTTTAGGCTACCAAAGTAAATGAAAAATTTTAAACTCTACTGATTTTGGTTCATCTCAAAATAGACAAAGAGTTTTCATGGTTTCTTGGTTGACTAATAAAAAATTTGAATGACCAACCCCAATAAAACATAACAATAATTTAAAGAAGATTTTAGATTTTACTCATCTACCAAATGAAGAAAATCTAGCTAGCAAAATTTTTAAATATCAACTAACAACCCCTAGAATAACAAACTCAAGAATTAAGAAAAGGGAAATTATTAATTTTACTAAATTTAATTCTGAAAACTATATTTATTATCCTGACTTTTTCGGACCAACACTTACAGCATCAGGGGCTAACTCTAGACTTAAATTTTGGATTCAAGAAAACTACATAAGAGAAATAAATTTTTACGAGTCCTTTAAATATATGGGTTTTACAGAATGTGATGCTCATAAAATTTATAAAACAAATTTAGTTCCACCAAAATCTATAATATTTTTAGCTGGTAATTCAATATCTATCGAAGTTCTAAAAGCACTATTTGAAAAAATTGTTTTGCTTTTAGAAAAGGAGTAATAGATGAGTGCAACTTTGAGATGAAGTAAATTAAAAATTCAAAGCAAACACTTTTCAGAAAACAAAGATAAACCACAATTTAAAGGGGAAATATTTTTTGTTTATGATATTGAAAGTTTAGTAATTCATCATTTTTATATTCAAATTAATAGTTGTGTCATGTCTAAATTAGTAACTCAAAGTCATAGAGAAAAACATGAAGACCATGAACAAAAGCAAATTAATAAAACAAGTTGTTGCTATTATAAAAAAAGGGAAGAGTTTTTTAATAGTCTTGAGCAAAAAGTTGTTCAAAAAGATAGACCACCTAGATCTAAAATTTATAATCAAGATGATTTACAAATATTAAATAATGATGAAATTGTACACTTAAATAAACTATTACGAGAACCAAATTTTTTAACCACAATTAAAAATTTATATAAATTTATCTATGGTTCCAACCCAGGCGGAGAATTATTTATACCTAAAAATGCTCCTATTATTTTAGATGATGAGAAAAATTTTGATAAAAATATCAGTTATTTTGCACTCTTTTTCACATATTATTCTGATTTTAAAAATAATAATGATGAATATGATGAATATGATGAATATGATGGTATTTATAAGGATGATGATTTATTAGATGATAAAAATTATTTTGATAGATTTAAAGATGCTCCTAAAAATTCAAAACTTTACAAAGTTTATCAATCATTAGAAAAACTCATTAGCAATAAACACAGTATTGAAAGTGGTAAGAAAGTTTTAGCAGAAATTAAAAAGTATTTATCATTAGATCAAATTAATTCTTTAGTAGAAAAAGAAAGAACAAAAATTCAAAAAATTAAGATAGATTCTATTAATATTCTTGATTTGGATAAACAAATTTATTTAGACAGGGCACATATTTTCCCAGTTGAAAGAATTAAAGAAAAAATAGTAAAACTAGTAAATAGGGAAAGCTATAATCTTACCAGTGATCAAGTGCAACGCTTTGTTAAAAAAATCACAGAAGCTCATAATTTAATAGCTTTAGATAAAAACTCACATACTCAGTTTGATAGAAATAAATTTACATGAGATTCCAAAAATGGAAAATTGGTGGTTAAGTGTTGCAACTCACCACAAACATGCGAGCATATATCTAATCAAATTACCGATCTTCCAAAAGAAAAAATTACTGATGATATTTTAGATAATCTCTATTTAAGAAATTCTGGGAATATTTAGTTTTTTGGTTCAATAAGTTTTCCTTATTCTGATTTATCTTTAGTTATTTCGTAATATCTCTTAGCTATTTCTATTAATTCTTCTATTGTAAATTCGTTTCAATCGGGTTCAATTTGTTTTTTAGGTTTGCCACTCCCTGGCTTTCTGCTGGCACCCTTTTTATCTAATAATTGGTCTTGCATACCATTATTATAGCATCGAATAATTTTTTTGATTCTTCGAACTAGTTGATCTCTGGTTATAAAATTTGTATCTGGCGAAATATCATTTATATAATTTATTGTTTTTTTTAATCCAAATTCATTGTAAATTTTATAAATCATATCAAACTCGTCTTTTTTAAAGTGTCTTGACATTAGTATTCTCCGTTTTCTTGCATTTGAAAATTTAAAAAAGCTAACACTTTGGGTGTTAGCTTTCTCCTTAAACTCAGACAAAAAAGCCAACACCTTAGTGTTAATTTTCTCTGTCCTGGTTTATTTACCGGTATTTTTGCGTATTTATATTCACTAAAAAGCGATTTTTGGCATCAAACTGGTAAACTCAGGAAAATAATCGGTGGGATTTAAATTTTTGAAATATTAGATCATTTTTTTATTAGTCGTCAAAAACGGTGATTAGTTTTTTGACTAAAGCATTTTTTTAGACTAAATTTTTTACAGGTAGATTCACTAAACGATAAACTTAAAAAATAGCATATATATAATTTATATTTATTATATATGTATCTAGATTTTATTAATTAACAAAAAAAATATTTTTTTGTTTGTTTATTTTTAAAAAAAGTGTATAATTTCTAGCAAGGAAAAATAATGCAATCAAAAAACTCTATTAAAAAAGCATGAGAAAACAAAATTAACATTATTAATAATTTTAATGTTAAGTTTTCCATTTTCTTTGAAATAGTAGTTTTTGACACAATTTGTTCATAACATTAAGTTATATAGGATAAAAAAACAAAAACTACTATCGAAAAAGATAGTAGTTTTTGTTTTTAAAAAAGGAGGGAAATGAAAAAACTTTTTATCGGTTCAGTACTTAGTGTTTTTAGCACGGCAGTTTTTGTTTCATGTTCAATTCAGCCCGCTTGAGAAAGGCAAGAATGAATTACGACTGTTAATTCTGACACTTCGGCTCCTGGTGCTTTTAAAACTTGAACTAACACTTTTACCTCGCCTTCAGTCCCTAGTTCGTATTATACAGCTTCTTATTTAGTCCAAACTGTTTATGAAAATAGCGTTGAGATCAAACAAGATGGAATTAGTGATGAATCAAAAGAAAAACAAGACAAAAGTTTCAATTATTCTATTACAAAGCCAACATATAGTTATGAGTCTTTTGTTAATGCCGCCGCGATTGTAGTACGAAAAAAAGACGGCAGCGAGCTAGTTTTTGACAGTGATGCTCATGAAAAAGGTTATCTTGAGCCTGGTCAGACAACCAATTCACTTGTTATTAAATTAAAGTCAGACCAAAAAAATTCAATTAATTCTGACTTTTTTGTTCAAGCACTTGATGAGGCTGAATCAATTCATTTTTTCTTAAAAAATGATGTAAAATGAGTAGACTATCAAGGCAATCCGACGCAATATACGCTAAAACCTGAGGATTATTACTACGGATTTAAAGCCCAAAGACTCTCAGATCCAGAATATCGGGCAAGTGTTGGCGGAAGCAAAAAAATTGACGAAGAAGCTCAGAAAAAAATTCCTAATTTTGATCCAAAGTCAACATATTTTACAAATACTGTTATTAACTGGTATTTATTAGATCTTTTTGGACTAGATTTGGCTGATTTGGACGATGAAAACAAATATATTGAACAATACAAAGGCAAAAACGCTAATTTTCAAGGACAAAAATCGGTAAGTTTTTACAAAGGAGCTTCAAAAGAAAAAGTATTTTTTAACGGATTTTACCAAAAGTCAATACTTGGAGCGATGATTTTCCCGGCGCCTTCTGAATTTATCGACAAACGCAACAGCGAAATTCAAACTATAAAAGACGGTAAACCATCAGGCCGTTTTGGCGAAACTGGTGAGGCACTTAAATATGGAGCCTACTGGTATGGCGAAGATTTCCGTAAAGATCAGCTTTTTGTCTCACCATATACCCAAATTAGTCAGGAAACTCATCGGGAAACTTGGAAAATCAATAAATATTACCCACGAACTGGCTGAAAAGAGCAATTACCTTATGTTTTTAATAAAATTACGACTCTTTATTCTAAATATAGCAGTCCTTCGGCTTTTGAAAATGCAAAATTCAACTCTTATCGCGAACAGACACTATTGGCTACCAGTTTTGATCAGCTAAATGATTCAATTAAAAATTTAGTCTCAAGTGATCAAGAAAAATATGGTTGAAAACTCAAAAAAGCAGAAGATAAAGACGAATTGCACAAATGATATTATTCTGTGCTTGTCCCAGGTTCGCTAAAACAAGAATTTAGACCGGAAGTTGGCGTGGCTTTTGATGAAAAATACTATGGATTCAATGATAATTTTGCAAAATTAAATTTTGGCGTTTCACTTGCTGATATTGCAAAAGGAAATGCCAAAATTGTTGAAAATCTCATTTCAGGTCCAAGTCTTGAATTTCGGCAAATAATTGCAAATGCCTGAAATTTATACACAACAGCCCAGTCAATTTCTAACTCAAGTTTGGCTTGATACAATTTTGTTTCTGCTGACAACAAAATTACCTCAAAGCCAGATTCAAAAACACCCCGCGATTTTTACCAAGAAGCTAACACAATTAAACTCGTTGATCAAACAGGGGAAATATATTATACCAAAACTCCTGAAGATGAGAAGAAAAAAAATTTTGAAAATGTCAATGATGCCGCAAAACAGTTCCAGGCGCCTCAATTTGAAGTGCTAAAAGCACGCATGAAAGCCCTACTTGATGATTTTTATGCCAAAAATAACATCCCTGCTGACCAAAAAGTTGAATGAACTAACCACAGTTTTTATGTAAATTCTTCCAACAAGCAAATTGCCGCAATAAATAGCGGTGTAAAAGCGATAATGGATCTTGATCCGCGGCTAAAAATTAAGGTAGTTTGGCCAGTGACAGACAGAACTCGCCGTTTAAATTATTTACTAACACGAACTGGCGGGCTTGATTTTGGCGGTTGGCATTATGATTATGACGGAATTGGCACAGTTTTAGATGGTAAAATTCAGCGAAATGGTGTGGGTTATGCAATGCTCTCAGCTATTTATGCCCTAGGTCCAGAGTCCAAAATTGCAAAATCTTACCCACATATTTATCGTTATGCTCTTGCTGTTAAAGATTTTTTTGACAAATTTGCAAAAAAAGGCTACATAAGAGAATTTAAAGACTGAAAAGATGCGCCAAATTCACCAGATTTTGGCGCAACCGATCAGCATTTGGCTCCTGATCTTACTTATTTTTTCACTGGTGAAGTCAAAGAAGGTCCAGATCCAAAAGATGCAACTAAAAAAGTTATGAAATACAAGACTTTTGTTGACCAAATTAATGAACAAAAAGACGACAAAAACAAGGTTTCTTTTGATTTTAGCGCCCAGTCAGCAATTTTTAACCTGTCCTACCAAGAAGAAAATTCTGACGAAGAACTGATTAAATTAAGTGCAGAATTAACCTCACTTTTAGGATTTGGACTTAATGATCTTTTGAATGTCGCATCCTCAACTCCATATGCATTTTTAGAAAATCCAAATATTTCAATTCCATATTCAAACAATACCTATTCAGGTTTTGTTCCGCCGGACATGATCACAATTAAGCCACTCAAAGAAAAATTCCAAAACCTTAATAAAAAAGGAACAAATTAAAAATGATATTAAAATATTCTCTCAAACGGTTAGGACTTGCGCTTTTAACTTTTGTGGCAATTTATATTTTAGTTTTTGTTTTACTTGCTAATTTTTCGCCTGATCCTTTTGGTGATGTTATTGACAAAGGTGCAAAAGGTTCTGACCAGGCCAAAAAAATCGCTGATTTACACGCAAAATATTATTTTGACCAGCCGACTCTGACAAGACTAGCTTATTATACGGCCGATATTTTTCAAGGAAACTTTGGTGCCCGTTTTAAAACTGGTGAAGATGGAAAAATTCCTGAATTATTTTTTATGCCACTGCGCTATACAATTTTAGTGTCTTTGCCTTCTTTTTTAATAAGTAGCACTTTAGGACTAGTTCTTGGAACAATTGCTGCTTACCGGCGTGATCGACTTGAAGATGCGGCAATTTCGGGAATTTCAACTTTTTTTGTTGCAATTCCTTCGTTTGTCCTAGCGCCTTTTGTTGTTTTAATTGCAATTAAAATTGGACTTCCTTTTGAATTTAAAGATGCCGAAACCTACGGGAGTCTAACGTCATTTGCCTCACTTTTGCCGCCAATTTTTGTCTTTACGATTACTTCAATTGCCGGCTATGTTTTTTTAGTTCGCAACCAAGTTATTAGTGTGCTGTCGTCTGAATACATTTTGATTGCAAAAGCAAAAGGCCTTTCAAAACTAGACATTTTTTTCAAATATGTCCTAAAAAACGCAGCAATTCCGCTTGTAAGATCTTTGATTTTTTCTTATATTATTCTCCTTTCAGGTTCAATTGTGCTCGAGCAGTTCTTCAGAATTCCTGGTAGTTCGACTATTTTGGTTAGTGCTGCCTTTGATGGTGAGATTAATATTTCAATGTTTTCAATTATTTTCTTTACTTCACTTTCATTAGTTGTTGATATTATTGGTGATTTAAGTTATGTTTTTATGGATCCGCGAATTTCTTTTGGTCAGGATTCACCAGTAAGTTACTGAGCGCGAATTAAAAATTGAAAAGCACGTAATTATCGACCTGCGGAGGAAAAAAATGCTCGATCCTAAAGAATTTAACCAAAAATATAATCTCAAAGAAAACCAGATAAAACTCCTTAAATTAGCCAGTTTTTCGGAAAAAAACTACCAAGTAACAGGAAAAATTGTTGAACTCTGAAAAGATACAGTCCAAAAATTTTTTAAGTCAAAAATCTCACTTATTTCCACACTTTTATTTCTTAGTGTTTTAATTATTGCGATTTTTACAATAATTTTTAGTCCGTATAGTGTCAATAAGCCAATTTCAAATGCCGATCCTTCGCTAGTTTATGAACAGCTGCCAAGCACTTTAGGGACAATAAAAACAACAATTTCAACGGATATTCTTGAAAAAATCCGGGCAATTGAAGTTGAAAAAAATATCACTCTTATCCAAGGTTCGACAAAAGAATTATTCCCTAACCGTTGAGAAATTAACGTCAATCCTTATCAAGTTATGAGCGCCCTTGAAAATGGTAAAAATTTTATTTCACTAGTTGGAACTGACCAATTTGGGCGAGATATTTGACTTAGAACTTGACAAGGAACTCTGAATGCACTTGGAATTTCAGTACTTATTGCTTTAATTCAATTTTTAATCGGAATTGTACTAGGAACTTACCTTGGTTATCACATTGGAAGCTGAATTGACAATATTGTCCTTAGAATTATTGACATTTTTGGCGCAATTCCTTGAATTATAATCTTTATTATTTTCATTGCAATCTGAGGACCCTATACAATCACAATTATTGTTCTTTTATCTCTTACAGGCTGGACAATTCCAACTTATCAAGCCCGTTCTTATACTGTTATTGTCAAAGACGAAGAGTATATTTATGCCGCAAAAGTAATTGGCGCTTCAAAATTCAGACAAATTTATTCACACATTTTGCCAAATATTCTCGGAAAATTACTCTCAACTTTTATTGCAAGTATTTTTTCATCAATTTCAACAATCGCATCACTTGCTTTCCTTGGATTTTTACAAGAAGGACCAGAGTCATCCGCAAATTTAGGACTAATTATTAACTCTTCAGTTCCGCTGGCTGACAAAAATCCAATTGCACTGCTTTTACCTTCAATGGTTTTGGTTGCCTTAGCAGTTACAAGTCGATTTATTGCCAACGGAATTCATGATGCACTTGACCCTCGTGTTGGAGGTAGAAAATAATGAAAAAAAACGTATTTTAGACGTAAAAAATCTTCGTGTTAGTTTCAAAACCGGCAAAAAACAGTATCTTGAAGTGATCAGAGGCATTGATCTTAGCGTCTATTCGGGTCAAATTGTTGCCTTTGTTGGCGAGTCAGGTTCAGGAAAGTCTGTCTGCTCAAGATCACTTTTAGGAATCAATAACTTTGCAAAAACTACTGCTACAAAAATGGAAATTGACGGTGTTGATGTCGCAAATTTCAAAAAAGACTATCAGTGACGCCAAATTCGTGGTCACAAAATTGGCTATATTCCTCAAGACCCCTTGGTTGCCCTAAATCCAACTCGGACAATCGGCAAACAATTGCTCGACGGACTCAAAAACGACAAGCGCTTTAAAAATAAACAAGAAAAAATTGACTTTTTAATTAAGCTGCTTGAGTCTTTTGGACTTGAAAATGCAAAAGACCGCTTTTATTCTTATCCGCATACCTTATCTGGCGGAATGAAACAACGGGTAGTAATTGCAATGGTAGTCGCCGCTCAGCCTTCAATTATTATTGCTGATGAGCCAACCACGGCCCTTGATCCAACAGTTCAGTCATCTGTTTTAGCACTTTTAGATAAAATTCGCCATCAATATAAAGTTTCAATTATTTTTATTTCCCATAATATTTCAATAGTTGCGAAATTTTGTGACTATATTTATGTAATGTATGCTGGTCGGGTTGTTGAAAAAGGAACTCGCCAAGATATTTTTACAAACCCAAAACACCCTTATACCTGAGCGCTAATTTCGGCAATTCCTGAGGGTTCAAAAAAAGAAGAACTCTATACAATTAGTGGATCTCCGCCTGATTTAAGACACCTAACAGCCGGAGATCCTTTTGCACCCCGAAATGAATATGCTTTGCAACTTGATTTTGAAAAAGAGCCACCACTTATTAAAATTTCTGAAAGCCACTATGCCGCCACTTGACTTTTACATCCTCAAGCGCCAAAAGTTGAACTAAATCCTGAATTAAAAATGAGAATAAAATTATTTAAAGAAGTATTATAATGGAAATTGCATTACAGACAAAAAAATTAGAAAAATATTTTATAAACAAATTTGCAACCGTCAAAGCTGTTGATGGAATTAATTTATTGTTAAAAAAAGGCCAGATTTTAGGCATAATTGGCGAGTCAGGTTCAGGAAAAACCACAATTGGTCGCTGTCTTGTTCGGCTTTATGAAAACTTTGGTGGTCAAGTTCAACTTTTGGGTCAAATTATTTCCGGTAAAAAACTCTCGCGCAAACAAAACCTGTTTTTACGAAAAAACATGCAAATGATTTTTCAAGATCCTTTTTCTTCACTTAATAAGCAAAAAAATATTTACTCAATTTTAAAAGAAACACTCGTAATTAACGGCATAATTAAATCCAAAATGAAAGATATTTTTCTTGACTGAAATGATTTAATTTTTCACTTTAAGCGAACTCTTGAAAAAAAATACCTTGAAATTGAGCTTTTAATGCTCCAAGGCCAAAATCACGAAATGGAGCAATTTTTTGCCTACTGACAAGAGCAAATCAAACTAATTGAAAATGAACTTGAAAAATTTAGTCCAGAAAGTGGCAATCAAAATTTAAATAACGAATTTTTTGGCCAATATTTGCTTTATTTTGAACGCAAACAAAAACTTTTGGCAAGCATTTATAACTTAGCTTACGAAAATGTGGCCAAATTACACGATTATTTTTACGAAATTCAAAAAATTTACCGTAAAAAAGAGCAGGCAAAAGTCGAGGCCGAATATCGCCAGGCACTAAAAGATGTTGAAGATCTAAGATCACTAATTAAGTCCCAAAAGTCATTTTTCAAAAAAACACTCAATGAATCAGGGATTAATTTAAAAAAAGAGGCCAGTCAAGAGCTCTTTAAATTCACAAATCAAAACAACTTAGTCTCATCTTATATTGCCGAATTTTTCTACGAGTACAAAATTGCAAATAATAACGCCCTAACTTCAAGGGATTTGCAAAAATATTCTTTTTATAAAAAACAGGCAATAATTAACCGTCAAATTAGCAAGTTTTTAGCTCATCACGCCCGAAAAATCTGAGAAAAAAATTTATTTTCCTTTTTGGAAATCAGCCAAATTGAGCAAATTATTGAAATTTTGAATAATTTCAAAAAAACGATGTCAGAAACTTATAAAAACGTAATTTTTGACAAAACTAATGCCAAAAATTACATGAGCACAAAAGATTTTCGTGCTAAAATTTCTGAGCATCTTTTGAAAATTCAGTTAAATAGCTTCCTTGAAAGTGCAAGGAAAAATAAACAAATTTTTGTTCAAAAAGTCAACTTTAGAACAAAATATCTCCAATTTAAAAATATTTACACTGTTAATAAACAAAGAACAAATTCCAGCACTGAAAATATTGAAAAACTTGCAAAATTAGAAGAAATTTTGGCCAAAAAACAAGTCGAATATGATACAATTAAAAACGAATTTATTCAAAATTACAACAACTGACTTAGCGAGCAAATCAAAGAAATAAACTTTCAAAAACAGGCTCAGACTGATTTTTTTAGCAAAATTTCGCTCTTAGAGAAAAAAGTTCTTGCAATTCACCAAAAATTTATTGAAAAAATTAAATCTACTGGTCAATTCAGCGACCAAATTAGGAACATAGACAACCGTTTTAATGAAAAAATTGCCATAATTAAGACGCTTAATGTTGAAAAAATCAACATTAGGAATGTTTATAAAAACATTCAACTTTTTTATGGAATCAAAAAAGCGCCTTCATTTTTCTTACTAAAGCGCTCAATTAAGAAATTTATTCTCAGCGAACTAATCTATGAAGCACTTGAAAATGTTGGACTTTTACGCTCATTTGCCTACCGTTATCCGCACGAGTTTTCTGGTGGTCAGCGTCAGCGGATTGCAATTGCCCGGGCTTTAATAGTTGAGCCAAAAGTTATAATTGCTGATGAGCCAATTGCTTCACTTGACATTTCAATTCAGGCACAAATTATTAACTTGTTAAAAAAATTAGTTAAAGAAAAAAATCTTTCCTTAATTTTTATAGCCCACGATCTTTCTGTTGTTGAATATCTCGCTGATGAAGTTTTAATTATGCATGCTGGCAAAATTGTCGAAAAAGGTAAAACTGACGAAATTTTCCAAAATCCAACTCATCCTTATACAATTAATTTATTAAATTCAATTCCGAAAATTTCAAACGCGCATATTCCGTTTAGCCCAATTTTATTTAATAATGTTTATCTTGAAGAACAAAAATTCCCTAATGTTATTGAAGAATTAAAACTAACCCAAAACCATTTTGTCTATGGCACAAAAAAACAACTTGATAGCTGAACTTTGAAAAAAAGTTAAAACTAACCAAAAATAAGTGATTTTTAGTCTAAAAATTTAAAATCTAAACTTTGGCAATATTATCTTTGATCCTTTTGATCTTAAAAAAACCCGCGACCGTAATTTACTAACAGTGCTTTTGGAAAAATCTTCAAAGAATTCAACATTCACAAAAAAGTAAGCTTAAATAAACAGATTAATCAAACAAATAAATTACCCCTTGAGTTTTAACCAAGGGGATTTTTATTATTTTAAAATTAACCCTTTGAAAAAAAAAAAAAAATGTTTGGTCTAAGAAAAAAATATGTTATAATAAACAACACTAAGAATGAATTGATAAATTGATATTGAATTAGGGAGGATTTGATTATGTTTTTAGTCTGAAAAAATTAAATATTGCGAATTATCCATTATATTTTTAAATATGATGGAATGCCTTAAATTTACCCGTTTAGAAATCTTCAAATTTAGGGCTTTTGGTTATTGTTCTTTCAAAACTTCATATGTTTTTTTATGCTCGCTGCAAATAAAAACGAGTTTTCTATTTGCATTGAGTTTAAATAGTAGATGTATTTTTTCATGATTTTGTTATTTTGTCCATAAATTGATTTTTGTGAGTGTTTTAGCTAAAAAAGGTAGTTTAAATATTTCATAATTTTGCTTTTTAAGTTAAAACTAGCCAAAACAAGTAATTTTTAGTCTAAAAATTTAAAATACTAAACTTTTTTGTTAATAAAAAACTTTTATGCTGGAAAATTTGAAAAAATTCTTTTTTTTGCCAATTTTTAATGTATAATTAATTGTTGTATTTTTAATTAAGTATCTTTATTTTTTTATCTAGACAACCCGAAAATCTTTATATTTTAAATTATTAGTTTGGAAATTATATGTCAAAAATTTTAGCAACCCCAAAAGCAAGAGCGATGGCTAAGCAAGCAAATATCGATCTTGCTGACCTTAAAATTGAAGGACGAAAAATTGAGTCATCCGATGTTGAGAATTATCTAAATTCTCTAAAATCTTCGCCTGCTCCTGCAGTCGAAGCTCCAAAAGTTGAGGCTCCTACTCCAAAAACCCAACCAGCCTCAACAACCACAGTAAGTCCAACATCAAAACTAGATGGAAGACGCGAAAAAATTGCTCCAATCCGTAAAGCGATTGCAAGAGCAATGACAAATTCATGAAATTCTGTGGCTTACGTTAATTTAGTAAACCAAATTGACGTAACAGATCTTTGAAAACTTCGTAAATCTGTTTTAGAATCAGTGCAAAAAACAACTGGGATAAAACTAACATTTTTAGCTTTTATTGCAAAAGCAATTTTAATAGCGCTTAGTGAATTCCCAATTATTGCTGCAAAATACGACGAAGCTGCAAATGAAATTGTCTATCCTGATACTATAAACTTAGGTTTGGCCGTTGATACTGAAGCTGGTCTTATGGTTCCAGTAATAAAAAATGCCCAAACTCTTTCAATCGTTGAAATTGCTAGTGAAATTGTTCGACTAGCCAAAGCAGCTCGTGAGCGTAAAATCAAACCAAGCGAAATGCAAGGCGGATCATTCACTATTACTAATTATGGATCTGTTGGTTCTCTTTATGGTGTTCCGGTAATTAACTATCCAGAACTAGCAATTGCTGGAGTTGGTGCAATTATTGATTCAGCCGAAGTTAAAGACGGACAAATTGTTGCAGCCAAAATTATGCACCTAACAGTTGCAGCCGATCACCGTTGAATTGATGGAGCTACAATTGGTCGTTTTGCCGCAAGAGTTAAAGAATTATTAGAAAAACCAGAAATTTTAGGAATTTTATAATGTATAAATTTAAATTTGCTGACATTGGAGAAGGGCTCCATGAAGGAGTAGTCGCCCAAATTTACAAAAAAGAAGGCGACCAAGTTAATGAAGGTGATTCGTTGTTTTCAGTTGAAACTGACAAAATTACCGCTGACATACCTTCGCCAAAATCCGGAAAAATTGTTAAAGTTTTAATGGCTGAAGGTGACACAATTCACGTTGGTCAAGAAATTTATTATATTGATGATGGATCAGGTGATAGCGATGTTGCCGAAGTTAAAACTGAAGAGAAAAAGGAAGAAGAAGCAAGCGGAGCAAGTGTTGTTGGTGAAGTAAAAGTAAGCAATGATCTTTTAAGTTTTGATTTTGGTCCAAAAAAATCAACAGCAAAACCAGCTAAAACTCCTGCCCCAAAAGCTGAAAAAGCACCTGAAAAACTTACCTCTTCTGTAAATACTGGCAAAGTTTACCAAGGTAAAATTGACCAAGAATTTGATGTAATTGTTATCGGTTCAGGGCCTGGTGGTTATCTTGCAGCTGCCGAGGCTGGAAAAAGTGGTTTATCAACCTTAATTGTTGAAAAAGAATATTGAGGTGGTGTTTGTTTAAATGTTGGCTGCATTCCAACAAAAGCAATGTTAAAAACTGCCGAAGTTCTTGATTATGTAACTCACTTTACTGATTATGGTCTTGAAGGAAAAACTGATGTAAAAATTTCCTGAGAGAAAATGCACCAACGAAAAACTGAAGTTGTTAACAAATTAGTTGGTGGAGTTAAGGCGATTGTAAAATCTGCAAGAGCTACAAGCATTTTTGGTGAAGCCAAATTCCTAGGTGCACACGAAATTTCAGTTGAAGATAAAGTTTATCGTGGAAAACACATTATTCTTGCAACTGGATCACGTGACCGTAAATTGAATTTACCTGGTTTTGAACAAGGTTATCAATCTGGAAAAATTTTAACTTCAAAAGAAGCAATAAATCTTGAAGAAAAAATTAGTTCAATTGTAATAATTGGTGGCGGTGTTATTGGTGTTGAATTTGCCCAAATTTTTGTCGCTGCTGGAGTTAAGGTAACAATTTTACAAAATCTTCCAAGACTTTTAGCAAACCTTGATGGCGAAATTTCACAAATTATTACAAAAAACTTAACTGACCGTGGTGTTAATGTTGTCCTAAATTCTAATATTATTAGCTATGAAAATGATAGTATTATTTACGAGCTTGACGGCAAAAGACAACAAATTAGCGCTGATAAAATTTTAGTAAGCATCGGTCGTGAGCCAAATTCTGAAGGTCTTAGCGAAGTTGGAGTTGAACTTGATGCTCGCAAAAGTGTTGTAGTTGACGATCAATGTAGAACAAATGTAACCGGAGTTTATGCAATTGGTGACCTTTGTGCAAAAGCAATGCTCGCCCATGTTGCTTACCGTCATGCCGTTGTTGCAGTAAGTACAATAACCGGAAAAGGTGAAAAATATAACGATAAAACCGTTCCAGCTTGCGTTTATACTCACCCTGAAATTGCTTCAGTTGGTCTAACTGAAGAACAAGCAAAAGAACAAGGTTATGATTTTGTTGTTGGAAAAGCTAGTTTTGCCCACATTGGTAAAGCGATTGCTGCTGGCGATGCACACGGATTTGCTAAATTAATTGTTGATAAAAAATATGGCGAAATTCTTGGTGCTCACTTTATCGGTCCAATAGCTACTGATATGATTTCAGAAATTGTCGTTTCAATGGATGCTGAGGTAACAATTCATGAACTTGCAGCGGCAATTCACCCTCACCCTACTTATAGCGAAGTAATTTGAGAAGCAGCTCGTGCTGCACAAGCAAAACTAAAAAGATAAAATCAAAATTAGTCAACTCAATTGATTTCTTCAAAACATCAAAAAAGGAAATTATTTAGTTAATTTCCTTTTTTTTAATGTAATACAAAATTTTAATTTTTAACTTTTAGACTGTCAATTTTGATGTATTTAAATTTGTCTTTAACTCTAAATTTGTATTGCTTCATTTTGACAGACATTTTTTCAATATTCTGAAATAAATATACTATTTTACAATATTTCTTTGTTTTTTTTTTTTTTTTGCTAGAATTTTTTATAGAAAACTTAGGAGGAAGTGTGTCGAAGAGTACAATCACTAAAAAACTACTAACTAAAAAAAATATTTTTCTTTTAGGTCTAAGCACTCTTGCTGGTGGAGCAATTATTGCTGTTCCGTTAGTTGTTTTTGCAAATTTAGAACTAAAAAACCCGCGAATTGATGTGCAAAACCAAGCAAAATCAATTTCTTTCATTAGTATAAAGGATAAATATTTAAATGCTAATTCAGACTATTTAGATCTAAAAAAGAAACTTTTGAACGACGATAACACCAAAAAAACTGACATTGATTTAACAGATTTTTTTGATTTTTACCAGACCAATAACTCTAGCATCCCCGTTAATTTTTCAACCGATCATAATTGAAAACCTTTCAAACTAGAAATTTTTGATATCAAACCTGACGATAATGAACAAACATTTGAGGTTTTTTGGCGAGTTTCGCAAAAATTAGATGACAATAAAACAGCAATTTCTGACTTATTTAAACAAAAAGTTGCTTATAATTATGTTCCAGATTATTGACTTTCTAATTTTTCAACTTATTCAGAAGATAAGCTCAAGAAATTAAGACCTTACACAAATAGTGAGGTTAATTTTTCATTTAAAAAAGAATTAACAAAGTTAATTTCAGTTGAAGATTTTCAAAAAGAAGTTAATAGTGCAAAAAATGACACCGAGGCTAGAGAAATTATTAACAAATATTTCAACCTGGATGAAATAATTTCACAAATTTTTAGCAATAAAAGCTTTTACTTTGAATCTGACAGTGGTATTCAAAAACCTCGCTATGATATAAATTTGGTAAAAGATCAAATTATAACTGATCGATATTTAGTAAAAACTGCAACTCCAGGGGTTTATAAATTGACTTTTGTTGCCCAGTTTTCTTCTGATTTTTCAAAGGAAATTGCTGCTGATATCAACAAAAATTCCAAATTTTTCCTTACTACTCAGCTCAATTTAAGTGATTCTTTCCTTGATAAGTCAATTAGTGATGATATTGTTTTAAGTCAATTTTCTGACAGTGATTATTTTGCAATAAATAATTTTAGTCAAAATAGTTCGACTTTAATTACAGGATGAGATTTTCTAAATTATTATAATAACGAAATTTTTGCAACTAAGGAAAATCGTGCCGATTTTCTTAATTCACTTATTGAAAAAATTGTCAAAACACCACTAATATCAAAAATTAGATTCCAAAATAAGCTAGAAAATTTAAATTTTAACCAAATTTCAAAATTTTTAGATGTTCAAATAAAACTAGATTCTGAACAAGTTAATTTAGACTTTAAAGATAATAATGTTGTTGCGCAAATTAATGGTGATATTGTTATTAAAGATAAAAGAAACGATAAAATTGTTGCTACAAAAAAATTTTCACAAAGTATTAAAAATTTTGAAATATTAGCTCAAAATGATCCTGATTTTGCAGCTTCAGTTAACAAAGGTAGCTTGGTTATTCAACCAAATCTCCAACAATCTGTTCCAATAAATAGTCAAAAAGGAATTCCAAAAGATGAATTATTAGCACTAATTCAGTCAAATAATTTCGATAAATTAAAAAAAGTTCTTCAAAATTCCCGTTATTATGGCTTTAGATTTGACGAAACCCAATTAAAATCAATGGTTGATAGTTATAATTTACCGACTGTTGAAGATTTAATTAAAAACTCAAATGTTGATGATGCAGCCTCAAAAGGTATAACATCAATTTATTCTAATTATTTTAATAGCGACGAGAAAATTTCACAATTTTTGTCATTTTTATCAAAAAAGGACATTAGTTTTGTCGCAAAATATTGGTTTAATTATCTTAAACATTTTGGATTAATAGGTTCTGAAACAAACTGGCCAGAAAATTCTAATAGTAATGAATTATTCAAAAAATTAAGTAAAATTGAAATTAAGCCTACAAAACAACCACGTGGTCAAATTGATAATGAAAATTCCACGCCAACAGTTTGACTTTTTTCATTTAACTATGGTTTTTTAGATTTAAATAAACCATTTGAAAATGGTTTTTACATTAGTAATGAGCTTAAAAATACTCTTAATTTGATGAAAACAAATTCATCTTTTAGTCCAGAATATTTTATAAAACAGATTGAATTACAATCAAATAAATTCACTCAACCTAATTTTTCAAGCACAGATGGTAAAAATAATATTGAAAATCTTACCGATTTTCTTGCAGCTTTTTATTCATTAGCTTATTCAAAACAAAAGAGCCAAAAACTTTTTACTGGTAATTTTGGTAAGGATTTTAATTATAAAATTCAGTTTAGTCTGGAACCTAATTTAACAAATGTTGATGCTTTAGAAAAACCAGATGCCGAAAAATTAAAAGTAAAATATTGATATAATATTGGTCCTGTTGATAAAAAAGGTGGCCTAGCTAGCGTTATTTATCAAACAAAAAAATCAGAAATTGAACTAAAAATTAATTCTGAAAATAAACTTTTGAGTGATGAAGTTGATAAATTAGATGAAATTGCCTCAACTTTTTCACCAAATTCACAAATAGTTTTCTTGTCAAACAAAGATCTTGAGGATTTTAAAGCTCAAATCAAACTCGCGACCTCAAAATCAAAGGAAAACGAGCTAGTATCTGTTGATAAAGAAGTAGAAAAACTACCTTTTACCAGTTATTTAGCCTTTGAGCACAAAGATTTAGATTTAGGCTATGCAATAAAAGCAAAACAGAATCAAACAACAGGCACAGCAGACGCATCAATGCAAACTACTACCGACGGTAACATTAACGGTGTAATTGAGAAAATTACTAACACTGGAAACCGGGTGCAATATAATTTATTTTTATATCTTTATGATAAAAATAATCCTAAAATTCTCTCAAGTCAGCCTATCCGCGTTATTATCATGGAGCACACAAGCTCTTTATTGTTAAAATAATAAACTTATAAAGGGAATTATTATGAAAAAACTTAAATTAAATCATATAATTTTTGCGATTATAGGAGTTAGCGCGGTCGTTAGTATTTCTGCCAGTGTTCCGTATCTAATCTCCTTACAGTCAAAAAATTATAATTCAAAATTATCAGAATTTGACGAAAAACTAGCTAATGCTACAAATCTAAATGTTAATTCAGAATTTAACACAACCGAATTCGACAGCCTAGTTGCTAATTTAAAACTTAAGTCAAAATTTGCTAAAAAATTAAGTGCTTCTGATGCGCTAAATTTGCATTTTGACAGTGCATATAATTTTGACTTAAATAATGCAATTGACTTTAGTGATCTTAGTCAAAAATATCCAGATTTCAATTTCAGATTGGTTATTCCAAGGAGTCAATCTGAAGTAAAAATTGAGTCAAATAAAATAAAAAATCTTGCTGTTAATATTTCAAATTTAAGTAAAAGCATAAATTATACAGCAAGTTTTGATTTAGATTTTTCAGATCAAGATAAAACCTTGAATTTTTCAGCTGAAAATTTAAGCGCATCAATTAGTCTTTTAAATCAACATTTTTTAGAAGGAAAAACCGCAACCGAAATTGCTATTTTGTTTTATAATGAATTTAAGGAAAATTTTGAAAAAACAAAAAATTCAAGTTCAGCATTGTTTGCAACATTTTCTAAATTTGGCGGAATTTCGTTCAACATAAATTCTGAACCGGTTTTTGTTTTTCCTTCCAATTTTGAAATAAAACCTGAATTGCAAGAAGAAAAATTAAATTTTACAAATGTTGATGATGTTAATAATAAAATTGGCTTAGCATTAAGTTTATTTGATAAAAAAACAAACAAAAGTAGCAAATTAACACTTAACTTTGTTGATGTACCTAAGAAAACTGATCAAAAAAAATCTTCTGAATTATTAAAAATCTTTAAGAAAAATTATAAATTTAACTCAAGTATTTCTAAACATTTAGCACAAAACAAACTTAGTGTATCAGAATATTTTGCTCAAAATCCTGAAAATTTAAATCTTGAACAGTTTAATTCTTGATTCACTTCAAATTCAAGTTCAGATACAAATGAAAATAAAACATTTCTAGAAGAAATTAAAGATTTAATCCCTAATTTTAGTCCAAAAAGTGTCACTTTTTCAGTAAAAGAAAACAAAAATAATCCTAAAAATTCTAATATTGTCAATGTTGGACTAAATATTGAAGGTAATTTTGCTGATGGAACTTTGCTTCCTTTAGGCCTAAATCTTGGTGAAGATAATACTTATACCTTCAATTTTGAACTAGAATTTGATGCAGACCAAGAAATTTATGGTGCATATTTTAAAAACGCAATTGAGAGTTTTGATCAGCAAGGATCACAAGATATTGACAACTTAAGCTTTGAAATCAAGAAAGATTTGCCAATTACAGTTTTTGCTTCAACAATTGATGATAAAATCAAACCTTTTTTAAACAAACCTTACGATATAAAAGATATAACAAGTCAGCTAAAACCTTTTTTCGAGGCTCTTAATTTTTTTGCAACAAAAAGCAATAAAATTAGTCAGACTCAAATAGATCCAACCGTTGACCAGCCCGCTAATCAGGGTACCGATAATTCAGTTACAACCGCAGCTGTTCCTGCAAATGTTAGTGCTTTATCGACCTTATTCCAAGATACACAAGAATCAACCCCAGCTCCTTCTCCAACCCCTCCCACTCTTTCAAGTCCGGAGTCAACTCATCCAGCCCCAACTCCAGATACAACTACCCCTTCAAGCCAACAATCTTTATTAGGTGATTATCTAAGAAAACTTTTTGAAAACCTTGAAAAATCCAATTTGCCTGAAGGCACTTCTGTTTCTATTTCTGCAGATTATCAAGATGAGACCTACGAAATAAATCTCAAAATTAAAACTCCTAATGGAATCGAAAGAAATTTAACAGTTGAAGTTGATGATGTAAATAAAGATAATAAACTTTATAAATCATTTTCTGATAGTGTAAAAACTCGCCTATTTTTAGATTGAAAAACTAATGTTGAAACTGAAGAAGAATCTTTAGAAGATGGTCAAAAACACCAAGTTGTAAAATCAATTTCAGCTGTTAATAATCCAAATTTTAAATTTAAGGCAAACGAAGCTCCTTCAGAAAAATCAAAAGAAAAAGTTCATATTGATGAACAAGAACAAGGTATTTATCTAGCCGAAGGTGGGATTTCCTTGGATAATGGTTTAAACAGCAACACAGATCTAAAATTAGGAGACGGCACTTCTTTCCTTTATGCTTTTAAACCAAAAAAATTGCCTAAGATAGATTTACTCCAATATTTTTTACTAAAAACAGGTGAAGAAGAAAATAATTTTAACTTAGTTATTGAAAAGCAATATAAAGTGGACGATGTTTTTAAAATTGGTGCTGATTTTGTCCCTAAGCCGCCGGCTAAATTTTTTCATGAGAATAATGATGGATTTCTAACAACCGATAAAGAAGGATTTCAATCAACATATAATGGTGAAATTACAGTTGCAATTCATAAGAGTACTATGAAAACTGTAATAGGAATCAACCCAAAAAATCCTCACAATGATTTTCATGATTTTCTTAATAATTCTAGATCCACTATTATTTTAGGCGTGGATGTTCAAAAAAAATCTGATAATAAATCAGTTATGAACATTAAGTTTTATTCTACCGAATCTGATGATGCTAAAAAACCGATTTTTACCTGAAGCCGCGATATACCAGAAGGTGCAAAATTAAATTTTGAAAAAGGTTTTACTTTTGGAACTACCAAATCACAACTTCAAGAACAAATTGACAATCTACCTTTAAGAACATCTGAAACTGGAATCACCTTTAAAGGTTTTGTTTTATTTGACACACCTCAAAGTGAAGAAGAATATAATAAACTTTTTGAAAAATTTAGATCCGAATATGTCTAATCACAAATTTTAATTATAAAAAAGCCTCGTAAAAACGAGGTTTTTTTATAATTAAGCAACAAAATTTAAGTCCTAGAACTAAATGAATTAACAGAAAAATTAACAAAAGTTGAACAATTAAAATCATACATAAAAATTATTTGTCTGAATTTATTCTACTAATTTAAACAAGACAAGCTTTTATTTTTAAGTATCAAAATAAATAACCAGAAAAAATAATTATCTGAGTTTTTTTAAACTTATTTAGTGTATAATTTAATTTTATTTTCTAGTTTGCTCCTTATCTAATTGGACCAATCTAATCGATTTGTATTAAAAAAATCTGGAATAACAAAAAGAAGCGGGGTAAAATAATGAAAAAAAATATCTCCAAACCTGATTTTTCTAAAGCATTCAAAATATTTTTAAGTTTTGGCACTTTATCTTTAGCCATTTCTGGAATTACTTTGATTGGTATAAAAAATCGCGATAAAACCGAGCACATTAACATACCAATAACCCATTCAGCCCAGGAAACTGAAAAACTTTTAGATCAAATTAACTATTTATCAATAGGTGATTCAATTTCTGCTGGTTTTAATTGAGATTATTCTTTTGATCTTAGAGGTATGCTTGATGAAAATAATCAAGTAAAAGGACTTTCGTATCCTGCCTTTTTTGCTAATTTTATTCAGAAAGTTAATCCAAATGCCCTTAAGTCGTTTGACAATTTGGCCCTTTCTTGAACAACAGTCACAGATTGACTATATTTACTTAATCCTGAAAATGAAAAATACAAAAATTCAGACAAAACACATTTTCGTTTTAATTATCATCTAGACAAAAAATTAAATTCGCCATATGGACAACAAATTCGTGAAGTTTTTGATGACTTTTCGGCAACAAGTTTTCCAAAACTCCACAAAAAAATCCAAGATTCAAATTTAATAACACTTTCATTAGGGGCAAATGATTTAATTGAATCTATTGATTTTCGTGTAATTGCAAAACCACTCCAAAAACTTGCCACAAAAGCTGAGGCAAGTTTTGAGTTTATGCAAAATATTGAACTAGCCTACCAAAAAATTTACCGAAATTTGCTAACTTTAGTTGAAAATTTTCGCAAAATCAATCCTAATGTTCGAATCGTTTTAGTCGGATATAATTCTTTGACATCCAATATTGTCAAATTTTTTGAAAAATTACTAACAAATGAAATAGGGTTGCCCGAAAACTATGCTAATTTAGCAATAAAACGTCTAAATTCAACAATTAGACAGGTTGCCAAAGTTCAAAAAGTTCAGTATGTTGACTTGTATAATGAAAAAATTTGACAAGAAAATCCGAGCGAATTTGCAACAAAAGAATTAGATATTCACCCTTCAACAAAAGGTTATAAAAAAATGGCCCAAGACCTCTTGTTCAAACTTGCTTTGGAACAAGATATTTTATTTAAAAACGAAGAACACAAAAAATTAGGCTGAGATAAGGATTATATCGAAAAAGATTTAAATAATTACCGTCGTACTTTAAATATAGCATCAAATTCACAAATTCTTGAGGCCTTAAGTCTTGAAGGCTCAACTGATAAGTTTATTTCTGAGACCTCTAAGATTGAAGAAAGAACGACTGCAGATATTCAAAAAACTGAAAAATCACCGCTTGAAAATTTTGTAAATGTTATATTAAATAATAATTTTGGCGCATTTTTAAACCGTTTTGTTCAGTTAGCTGTTCAAAATAATTCAAGCGTGCAAAAAATTTTAACTGATTTTTGACAAGAAAACCAAAAATCAGGTGCTTCTTTTTCCGAAATTTTGCAAAAAATTTACTCAAGTGGCTTTTTTAGTAAAATTATTAACCGTTTTCAGACTTATGTTCAAGATGTAACTAATAAAAAAAACTGAGAAAAAGCAACAATTTCTGACCTTGTTAATTATATTTTTGCTGATTTTGACGAAAAACAAATAATTGATGTTTTAAATACTGTTGTAACTTCTGAATTTGCAGATAAAAATCCTGAAAAAATTAAAGAATTAATTTTTGCTTCCATTTTTGGCCAAACAATAGTCCAAGATCTTATAATTAACAATATTATCAAACTTGATGTTGCATATAAAGATAATTTAAAAGTAGTTTTTACTTTTGACTCAATTAGAAAACTATTTACAAAAATCATTACTGATTTTCAACTTCGTACAAAAGACTATAAAAATTCTGCAACTTTTCAGCAAATAATCCAAACTTACCTTGAAAATCCTCAAAACGATGCTGATAATGTTAGTTTTATTCGCAATTTTATCTCAGAAACACTAAAACATCATGAGTCTGTTAAATTATTAGTATCGATTATTAACGATAATTTTAATTTTAATTTGTCTAAAGATGATCAAGATTCGCTCACAGATCTTTTAGTTTCGCTTGCTGATGTTATTGTCCGAACAAATGTCTGGACCAAATTGAATGATATTGCTGCTAAAAACTTTTTAGAAGTTATCAAGAAATCTGATTATAAAAATATTGAGAGCATTTCATCAATTTTTTCAGAGCAAATTTATACAAATTACTCATCTTTTTTTAAAGATTCAAAAAATTTACTTGATTTATTTCACGAACTTCTAAGTTTTGATTTGAGCCAAAACCAAATTGACTCACTAAAAAAATTACTTAATAAATTCTATCCAATTTTAACAAAATTTGACCTAACTAATTTTATTGATGATTCAGCCCCTAATTATGCTAGTTTTTCATTCTTTTTTGATTCAGTTAAAGATTTTTTGGCTTCAAATTCATTTAAACCACTGGCTGACATTGTAAATCAAGCAATTAATGATTTTTTAGTAAATAAAAGCAAATATCAGCAAATTGACAACTTAAATCGTTTTGGTTTTCAGTTTTTAGCTAATAATTTGCCAAAACTTGAGGAAAATATTTACGATTTTATTGCAAAAAATGTTCAAAATGAAAAGTTTTTAACTAGTCTAATTGATTTAATTAGCAATTCGCTAAGCGAACAAGGTCTAAAACCTACATCGGTTAAAACTTTTTCGGAAATTATTAGGCTAATTTTTGAAGATTTTTACGCTAAATATCAAATTTGAAAAGAAGATAAAGAAAGCCCGACTAACAATTTAATTTTTGAATTTGTCAAAGGCTCAATAAATACTTTCGAAACCTTTACAAAATCAAATTTTAGCGAGTATGATTCTCTTAAAACTAACCTTGAATCGGCAAGACAAACAAATAATGAATCAGAAATTCAAGAATATTCAGCAAAAATCGCGCATCTTGACCAACAACTTTCATTTCAAAATTTTTCTAGTTATTTTCTAAATAACTTTTTTAGCCAAGAACAAATTTATTCACTTTTAAAAAGTCTTGCTAGCCTTGATTTTAAAAGCAAAATTTCAACTCAAGATCTGGTTTTATTTTTCAAAAACCTTTTTGATCAATCATTTTTACATAAACAGTTAATCGAAAAATTAAACCAAAATAGTTTTTTTAACAAAGAAAAAATTCAAAAACCACTTTTAAATATTTTATCTAGCTTTTTTGAATCTTCAGAAGTTGAAGAATTACTTTCAAAACTTATTGAATACTTTTTTAATGATAAGAAGTTTGAAGAACACCCTGATTTTAGTTCGTTAATTCAGAATTTTATTACAGAAAATTCTGAATTAATTGAAAAAGTTTTTACACTTTTTTTAGGAAATACAACAACTTGAGAATCAATTTCTCAATTTTTACATGCAATTTTGGATGAATATAAACTAAATTTAAAACCAGAATCTGTTAATACAATTTTAGAAGTTGTTCGTGATTTTTTGTCAAAACTAAAAGATTCAATTTTAAGTATTCAAAATGATGCAACAATTCAACCGCCGTTAACAATAAAATCAATAATTACTATTATTCTTGATGCAATTTCTAATAATCCAACCCCTAATAAATCAGTGATTGAGACTTTATTCGATAGTTTTAGTGTTGATATTGCAAATAATTATTATTCTTCAGAGGCAGCAAGCACCCAAGACCAAAATAAAATTACTCCAGATAAAATTTCTTCATTAATTGCTGAAGTAATGAAAACTAAGCCTATTTCGGAGCAAATTAAATCAAGTTTATCAAGCATTCCACAAGAATATCGCGAAGATATTGCTCCAATTTTTGATTCATTTTTAAAATCTGATGGACTTAAAGATTTATTTAACTCCTATTTTAAAATAGTTGCAAAAGCAAAAATTAATAAGCCATTGAATAATTTATCATTAATTAAGTCTTTATTTGAAAAGCAGTATTTTAATAAAATTATTGGTGAATTTATTGTCAAATTAGACGAAAAAAAGAATAATCTAACAACTAATTTTGCAAAACTATCAGAAAAAATTTTTAATACTAAATTTGAAGAAACAGAATTTGAATCTTTTTTCAAGCTAATTAAGAAAATAATTAAAAATAATATTGATAGTTATTACACCGATGAGCCAGAGTCAATAAATATTTTTTCAGATCAACCTGAACAAATAAATGTCAGTCAAGATATTTCCGATCTTCAAATTATAGCCCAGCCATTTAGCGATTCTGGTCCTGAACAAGATTCTACAAGTTCATCTCCAGTACAAACTCAAAACCAAAACTTAGCCAAAAAGGACCCAAATTATTCAAAAGACAATGCTTTTTTAACAAAGCTTATAACTATTTTGTCTAAATTAACTAACGGTCAGTTTTCTACTTCCAATTTGAATTCATTATTAGAAACCGAGATTGGAAATGAAGAGTTTATCGTTGAACTAGTCAAGCAAATTGCAGCAGTTTATAGTGAAATTCAGGACTCAGAAAAAAATAATATTTGAGATATATTGACAAAGATTTTTAAATCTAATTTTTTCAAAGAAAAAATTGAGCTATTAAGCGTTGGAAATATTTCCAGTTTTTCAATCTTTAGCGGTCTGTCAGAAGAAACCAAGAAAAAAATTGAGCCAACATTTAAAAGTTTGTTGTTAGAATTTTTACCAAATTCTGCAAACAAACTTTTTATTTTTCGAATTTTACACTATATAAATAAAAATCAAGAATTATTTAAAAATGTAAAAACATTTTCAGGAATCTTAACTAAATTTTTAAGCGATGATAAAAGTAATAAAACTGTCGATCAAAGTCAGAGTTCGCTAAAGCAAACTAATAGAGAATTTTTGAAGGCATATTTGTGACATGTGCTTAATTTTTTAGTAAAACATGAAGGATTTTTAGATATAGCAGTTGATGTAATTGCCTCATATTTGAATTTAAATTTAGACAGCAGCAACCAAACTTTGAAAACATTTAAGGTTGAAAAACCAAGAGAGATTCCTAAAACATTTTTAAAAGAATTTATTGGTCTTGGCTTTGATAATCCTTTAATTTCTGATATTTTGGATCAAATGTTAAATGCAGTAAAAACTTTAGATTCAGGTAAAGAAGCATCTACTTTTTTCAGTGCTATTTTTAGTAAATTAGATTTTGCAAAACTAATTAATCTTGATTTAGTCGTTAAAATTGAACCAAAAATTAGTACAGATGACTCAACAGGCCAAACCCCAACCGATCAAAAAAATCTAATTGATGAAGAGAATTTAGCGTTAAATACACCAAAAGGACAAAAAATATCAGTCAAATCACTTGCTGATTTCTTTGATTTAGTATTTTTAGCTTCACCAGATTGAAACAAACAAAAACAAGATGAAGCTTCGCCAATTTTAAAAGAATTAAATCATATAAAATACACCGGAATTTCTCTTAAGGATATTTTTACATCAAATAAAAAAGATCCTCAACTTGAAGCAATTTCAAAATTATTTCATAGAATTTGGTACTCTGAGGGTACGGGTTCTAATAGAATATCAATCACCAATTTTAAAAACTCATCAAAAGGAAGACTCCTTTATAGATTAGTTTTAATCCTTCTTTTTTATACATATGAATCTAGGATTTCTAATTCTTGAACTCGAACCTGAGGGTTTTATGGCGGTCTAATTTCTTCCTGAACTGCATCTGAAATAATCCGCGCATCATTACAAAGTGGCCAACAATCTAACAGAAATAATACACAAGATAGTAACTACAATAAATTTATTAATGACGTAATAGGAGAACCCCTCAAATCCACAAGTTGGTGAGGGATCAAAACTTGATATAATTCTCGCGATGTAAAATTAAATGATATGCTAACAATGATTTATTATAATTCTGATAATAATCGATTTTCTAACCGCACAAAGCAACCTAAATTAAAAGACCAAATTTTACAGCAAATCCACGATGGAACTTATCCTGATTATTATCAAAATCCCTAAAAATTAATATACTACTTGAGTAAAACTCTTTTTGACAAGGTTTCTCTATCAAAAGTTTAGCGCATATTTTTCTATCTTCAAGTCATTTTTCACTATAATTACCACAAAAGTCTACTACTTGAATTTTTTCACCAAAATCTTGCAAAATTAAAAGAATTCTTCCAAAATTGATTGTTTTTCTCGCTAGGTTTATAATTTTTTGGAAAAAATTTAGTTTTGAAATCAAAATATTTAATATTCCCAAAAATATAATTTTGATATTTTAAAAATTGTATCGGTATAAAATAATAATATCAAGTAAATTTATGGTATAATTTCACAAAATGAAAATCTTAAAAAATCGCTATCTTTTTGTTCTTGATCTTGATGGCACAGTGCTTTCTGATAGTGCAAATTCTGAAATTCATCCCGATACTGAATCAGGAATTAAGCGTGCTGTTGAACTAGGGCATGTTGTTTGCATTCTAACAGGAAGACCATGAAGATCGACAAAACCAATATACGAAAAATTAGGTCTAAAAACAATTGTTGCTAATTTTAACGGTGCTTATATTCATAACCCAACTGACTCTGAATTTATTCCAACAATTAATTACATCAATTTAAACGACATTTTATATATAATGGGCGACAAACGGGTTAAAGCTGAAACTTCAAATGTTGCAATCGAAGGACCTGGATGAGCTAAAATCAAAAAACGCGATAAACAATTAGAGCAAGTTTTTGGATTTGACCATATTAAAAATCTAAAGCCTGGTCTAAATTTCCATAAAATACCTTTAAAACCAACGTGTTTAATTCTTGATACAAAGCGATCTACAAACATCAACGATTTTAAATCATATTTAGAGCGACGTTATGGTGATCTAGGTGAATTTTCGGCCTGATCAAAAGGAGAAAATCACACATACGTTTTTGATATGACCGCAATTGGAGTTAATAAATCTAAGGCTGTTTCAATGCTTTCGCGTTATTATAAAATTGACTTAGAAAATATAATTTCAATTGGTGATAGTTACAATGATATTGGTATGTTTGAAATTTCCACAATTTCTGTTGCAATGGCAAATTCGCCTTTGCAAGTAAAAAAGAATGCAACCGTTATTCTTAAAAAAACAAATAAAGAAGGTGGCGTTGGCGATTATATTAACCGTTTTTTAAAAAATCCTACAAAAGAAATCGAAAAATCAAAAAAAGTTAAAATGAAACTTTCAACAGCTCCAATTGAAGCAACCGAGTATTAAAAAATGAAACTAGAAAAAATCGCAATTTATGGCGGTTCATTTAATCCCGTTCATAAAGCTCATATACAAATTGCAAAAAAAGCAATCGATTTTTTAAATCTAGATATGCTTTTTTTTGTGCCAACTTACATAAATCCGTTAAAAAACAATAAAGAAAATAACGTTGATCCCGCATTTCGTTTTGAAATGCTAAAATTAGTGCAAATTGAAAAAACACAAGTTTGTGATTATGAAATTAAAGCCAAAAAAATTAGCTACACAATTGAAACAGTAAATTATTTTAGACAAAAATATCCTGATGCAAAACTTTTTTTAATAATAGGTTCTGATAATCTTGCCAGTTTTAAAATGTGGAAAAACTACAAGGAAATTCTTGAAAAAGTCCAACTTGTTGTTTTTAGGCGTAAAAATTATCCAGATTTAGGAAATGTTAAGCGTTATAATGCTTTAATTTTGCCAACCCAGTTGCCGAATTTTAGCTCGTCAGAAATAAGAAGTGGAAATTTTTTTGGCCTTGATCCAAGAGTAAATGCTTTTATTGGTGCTAATTTTTTATATGCTAATTCAATTCTTAAAGGTTTTCTTGGTAATTCTGACCGACTTATCCATTCAAAAAATACCGCTGAACTCTCAAGCGAGTATGCTAAAATTTACGGACTAGATTCAAAACAGGCTTATTATGCTGGCTTATTTCATGATTTGACCAAAAAATGAAGCAGGCAAGAACATATTGATTTTCTTAAATCCCAAAAAATTGATGCTAGCGATCTTCAAGACTATGAACTGCATCAACTTTCGGCTTCAATTTGATTAAAAAATGTTTATTTGTTGCCTTTTGAACAAATAATTCGTGCTATTTCTTGCCATACAACCCTTTGTTTTGAAATGTCATTATTTGACAAAGCAATTTATGTCGCTGATAAATTAGCTCGTGGGCGTCGATTTCCAGGTATTCAAAAATTACGCGACTTAGCAAAACAAGATTTAAATAAAGCTTTTAGCCAACTTGTAAGAATGTCCAAAATTGAGCATGAAAATATGAAAAACTCAGCCAATCAAATGAAACTATATGAAAAACATCAAGATTAAAACCGCTATTTTTTATGCCGATAAGCAAGAACAAGTAAATTTAGAATTACTTGGTGCAAAATTTATAGAAAATGTTAGTGTGTTAGACCTAAATTTTCCAGTTTATGAATATAAAAATATTTATTTTTTTTATATTAATTCACAAATTGGCTTAATTAATTCAGCTATTTTTGCCCAAACAGTTGCAGTTAAATTTTTAATCACTAATATAATAAATTATGGTGGTTGTGGTGGAAGTTCATCAATTGATTTTTCAAAAATGAAAAATCAATTGATATTTCCTAAACGTTTTTATCTAATTGATGCAAAAACACCTTGATATGAGCCAGGCCAACTACCATTTGAACCTAAATTTTATGAGAATAATTTAATTGCTGCTCAAAATTTTAATTTAGGTTCGTCAAATAGTTTTATTTTTGAAGAAAATCAAGTAAAAGATTTCCGATTTGTTGATTTTTTTGATATGGAAGCATTTGCTTTTGCTCAGATAAGTGCCAAAAATAACTTGAATTTCTATTGTATTAAATATTTAAGTGATAAAATTGCCCAAAATCTTGACATTTCCCAAGTTAATCTTAACATAAAACAAGGCGCTCAAAATGCCGCTAAGTATGCCTTAGGTCTTCTTGAGAAAATCTAAAAAAAATTTGTTCACTATTATAAATTTGTAAAAACAGTTTGAAAAATTAAGTTATAGTTTTTCAAACTGTTTTTTTCTAAAGTGGAATAAAAAACTAACAAATACTCCCGTTTTTTAGTGTGTATTAGATTAAATGTGCAAGGTTTAAGGCTTTATTTTAGATTTTGCTATTTTTCTTTGACACCTAAATCAAGGTTTTAACACAAAAAGTATTATAGTTTTTTATTGAATGTATTAAATTTTTTTATATTTTAATATTAAAATTTAAAATTATTCATAAAAAATAAAGCCCAAAAAAAATTCCTTGTTATGTATATTTTATTTTATTATATTGTAACATTGAAATTATTATATTTCATTTTTATGATCTTTTCTAGTAAAACCTTAATTAAAATATAAATATTGATTATTTTTGATTTTCGTTGATTAAAATATGTATAATATTTATATAAGGATAATTAGGAGGATGTGCTATGAAAATGTCAAAAAATAAACTATTTAAGTTCTTCCCTTTACTATCGTTTTTAGCAATACCGATTTTTTCAGGTCTTGTTTCGCTCACACTTTCATCAGAAACTAACAAAACTGGTAATTTTGCAAATACTTTTGCTAATAAAATTAATTACGACAACAAATTATCAAAATCACAAGAAGATCTTGCTGGTTTTAAGCAAAAAAATAAAAAAATATTTAGTAGACAGTCTAATCAAAAATTAACAGCTTTTTCATTACTAAAATCTAGTGATGTTAAAAATGTTTTAAAAGCTGAAAATGTAGATATTAAAATATTTTTAGATTTAATTGATACCAACAATAATTCCTTAAGTGAGAATGTTGAATATTATCAAACTAAAAACAATGAATATTTAAAACAAATAACTTTGCTCTTTGAAGAAAATAATATAAAAATAAATAGTAACTATGTAAGTAAATTGTCGCCAATAATATGAATTAATATTAATTCACTCGCTGAAAAAAAATCCCTCGAATTATTAGAAAAACTAGATTTTGTTTCATTAGTAATTAATAATTTAGAAAATACGACAAACTCGGATTCACTCCCGACTTATTCTGCTAAATCTTTAAACCAAGAAGCTAAACCCAAAATATTTTATAGTAACTGAGAACATGCCGTCTACTATTATTCATATTTAAGTAATACCAAAGATTATTTTACAAAAGAACAGGAAATAGTTGATTATAAGTATCCAGATCCTTATACGCACGAAAAAGTCGGAGTAATCGAACCAGGTATGAGCGGCACCTATGATGAAAGTGATTGACTCAAAGCTCAAATTCCCAAATATTTGGTTAATTACTATAATATAGGTGGCGCTGATTCAAAAAAAACTAATGAAAATCAAAATGATCACGCCAGTTTGGTTTCTGGAATAATAGTAGGAAAGAGCGGATTTGCATTTAATACTGATTTGCATCTTGCAAATTTAGGTAAAGTAGAATCGTTTGATTCCCCTGTTTGAATGTCAATTTTTGAAAAACTAATAATTGAAAAAGGAGTTAGAGTAATAAACCATAGCTATGGATATGATTTCATACATGAAAAAGACGTTGATGCTAATTTCGAAGATATTTATGGTATTAATTCTCTGTTAAAAAACTCTGTCTCTCGATATATTGATCATCTTTATTATTTGGATTTTCTATCAAGGAAATATGGTGTTATAAATATTTTTGCTGCCGGAAATGAATATGATGATAGATTAAAAAAACATGATGATAGATTAATAAACAATAATGATCCTAATCCTGGAAAAGAATATGGTTACATATCTGGGTATGCTAATGCAATAAATTCTATTGTTGTTGGCTCTAGTTTTGGTACAAAAGAAAATTTCTATGCAAGTATTTTTAGTAATAGATTATTGCCAAAGGCTCTAAAAGGCTTGCCTAAACCGCTCATAGTTGCCCCAGGCGAGAATATAGTTGGGCTATCTGATCAAAAATCACCAGAATCAGGAACTAGTTTTTCTGCACCAATTGTAACCGGTATAGTCTCAACCATAATTGGCTCAAATCCTTATTTATTTAATGATAAAAATATTATTCCAGCAATAAAGAGTGTATTGTCTTCATCTGCGGTAGATAGCAAATTTGATTATAAAGGTATAAAGAATTTTGTTGAATCTACAAAAAAAGAAAATGAAAAACAAAACACATGGTCTTCGATTGATAATTACATAGAAGATTCTAGCAAAGCCCGATATTTGCAAAATTATGAAAATGAGCACGAATCTAAGTCAAATGGTTTTGATACAGCAGTTGGAGCGGGACAAATTAATTTCGCTAATATACAAAAGGCAATAGAAAATTTAAAAACTTTTTCTGTATCATTTGAAAACACTGATGAATATGTTTATGTATCACCAGAAATAAAATTAAATCAAGGAAACAAAATAAAAGCTTCACTTGCTTGAGCTTTTAACGCAGGATTAACAAAACCCCTAGGTAAATATGAATCTACCCTTAATACGTGGTACAATAATTTACTTACATTTGGTTTATCATATGTTGCTGATAAAATCGTAGAATCAGCATATAATAAAGTTGTACAATCAAAATTTGAAAAAGAATATCATCCTAAACATCCTGATGAGTGATTAAATAGAGAAACTCTCCTTAATAAACAAAAAAATAGATTGCTTAGTAATTATGATTTAAAATTGCAAAAAAAGGTGGGGAACAATTGGCAAAACATCGACTTAAATTCTGGTTCTTCAGGATCTTCGAACGTTGAGTTAATAAGATATTCAGCAGAAGAATCAGGGGTATACCGAATCCTGGTAAAGAAAACTAGTTCTTCTCTTTTTAAAGAATCGGTAGATGATAATTTGGCGGTTTCATATGTTATACAAGAAAAATAAAATATTTTTTATAGTAACTATGTTAGCAACTCCTTGGTTACTTCCTATAATTATTCTTGCAGTTCAAAATTTTTCTTTTGAACATAAAGCAAATTTTTCTAGTCAACATCCACAAAAACCTATTATTTGAGTCGATGATAGTAATGATCTAATTAAATCAAATATTTTTTCTTATAATCATTTACTAAATATTGACAGCAAAAAAGCGCCATGAATTAAAAACTCTAAATGGAAAATGACTTTTCTACAAAATCCTGAAGAAATTCAAGAAATAGTAAAGAAATATTTATATTTTCAAGAACAAAATTTTGTCAATAATTGAAATGATAAAACAACTAAAAATTTAACAAGTTTTTTTGCTAATCAATATAATAATAAAAAGAACGAATTTAGCTTTAAAGAATTAAAATTAAATTCGTTTTCTGATAGATTTAACAATTTATTTTCTAATAATTTTTTAATCATCAAAGATTTTGACGATTATTTGGATTTTTTTAAAGAATTTGAAGACGAGCAAGAATTTGAAAGAAAAAATTTAAATAAAGATTTCTTTGATAATAACCTATTTCTAGTTTATGTAAAAGACGAGTCAAATGTTGTTCCTATTTTTAACAAAACAAGCCTAGAAACTAATTTATCACCAATAGATCTAATTACCTATAAAAATCAGAATTTAATTATTTCAATTGATCAAAAATTTTCAAATTATTTAAAAGAAAATTCTTCTTCTACTAGTAGAACACGTGAAAGGTTCCGAATTTTCTATAAATCAATTCCTAAAAATTCTTATAATAAATCATATCCACTATCTTCAATAAAAATTACTGATATAGAAGATTTAGTTTTGTATAATTCACTAGACAAAACATCAGCAGAGTTTAGTAATTTCTTGGATTTTATTAATAAAAAAAACACAATTTTGTCAAGAAAAAATTTGAAAAAGAATAGATTTTATGCATCACAAATTGATAAAAACATATCTAATTTAAGTGAAAATAAAATATTTTCAAACTTTAGCGAAGTAAAAGACTTGATAAATAACAAAAATTTATTGAAAAATGAGCACTGAAAAAGCGCATTCCACCTATCAAATTTATTTATCCCCATAAAAACACAGGACAAAACATATAAATTTAATAGTTTCATCTTGCAAAAACAACAATTAAAAGAGATTTTTAAAGATGAAATTATTTATTGAGAATTTGATAAAAATTCCAAAAAAGTTTTAATTTATACTTTAAATTACAAAGACATTTTCCATCAAGTTGCAAAACAACCTGAAAATTTTAATTTTGATAACTTGTTGCAATTTGAAAAAATTGATATTGGTGATATTGATGTTCAAGAAATTGAAATAAAAAAATTAAATTCCATCGAAGATTTCAATAATTTATACAATAAAACAGTGGTGTAAGTATGAAACAAAAGGCAAAAAAAATTTTTTATAGTTCTTTGTTATTAGCAAACTTTGTAGCTGCTGGGGTTGTTTCTACAATTTTGATCATTAATTATATAATTCCTAAAAAATCAGAAACACTTAGTTTTCAGGATGTGCCTGATGATGAGAATAAATTTTTTACTAGCAACAGTAAGCCTGAGGGTTTTTCTAATCCGGCAGACAATCATTGATTTACTTCGCAATATTGATCAGATTGGCTTCAAAAAAATCCAGAAAGAGCTAACCAATTACGGCAAAAATATCCATCTTTTGAAAACAACTTGTTCAAAAACTCCGATAACAATTCACCCCTTATTAAATTAAGTAGCTTTTTTCGCTCTGAATTTAAGAAAAATAATGACACATTAGAATTTGACGATATAACTGATCAAGGTGTATGAAAAGATAAAAAAATTATTAATAATTTTGTGATTTTAAAAAACTATAATGACTTTTTCTCATTTTTTTCAAAGATAAAAAACGATAATTTTTACAAAAGAGTACTACAAACACCTGATTTTTTTCAAAAAAAGTCAATTATTGCTTATGTTCGACCGATCTGAAATTATCAAGATTTAGCCTTTACATCAAAAGCTAAAAAACCATTTTTTAATCCAAATCATACTTTTTTTGATCCAAATAATCCCGATAATGTTGGGATTATGTCGTTTGACTCAAAATTCGAAGATTTTTTTACTACCAGCCTTAAATATAACGAAATTATTGATCCTTTAATAGTTAATAATCCGGTTGTTTCGATTATTGATTCAGATTTTTATAATAAAAAATTTAATATTTATTACAAAATTATAGACAAATCTATTGAAAATAACTTTAATCCTAAATTTGATATTCATATTAGCAAAATCGAAGATCTTGTTCTTTATAATAACATTGTTCGTGATAATGATTCTTCAAAATTCAAAGAATTTCTTTTAAAAAAACAGGAAATTTTAGATAAAAATAACCTAAAAAGCACAAGATTATATGCAAAAACAAATAAAAATCAACTAGAAAACCTAAAATTTTTTTCAACCCTAGAAGAAACAAAAAACCTAATTGTATCAATGCGAGATTCAATAAATTCAGAATGAGGTGGTGCATTTGTTCCTTCAAAACTTTTTATTCCAACAGAAGATAATTCCGAAGTTTTTAATAAATTTATTTTAAAAAAACAAGATGCAAAAAAAATTTTTGATGATGAAATTTTGTATTGAAAAGTCGATGAACAAGCTAAAAAAATAAAAATTTACACCTTTAATTATAAGGATTTATTCCCTAATTTTGCAACAGAACCTCAAAATTTTAAAATTGAAAATTTAGAAAAACTTGAAAAAATTGATATTGGAAATACAACAATAACACAAATTGAATTTTCTAAAATTGAAACATTAGAGCAATTCAATGATTTATATAATCAAATAATAACTAAGAAATAATATTAAAAACCTTAATTTTCTATTTCTTTTTTGGGTCAGCGCGATTTATTTTTCATAGACTTATCAAACTTTTTTACTAATTTTGTACTAATTTATTACCACGTATATGCAAAATTGACCCTTTGTGTGCAATTTTGCATTTTTCTTTTTTATAAATTTGCCTAAATTCTTCTGCAAAATGTAAAATTTTGCTTTTAAAAGTTTCAAATTCGGCAATTTTGCTGTTCTAATTTTGTCTTCAACAGTCAATTTGAATTTTTTCATTTGCCACCATTTTTGAATTGCCTAAAATCAAAACACTCATTTATAGTTTATTTAATGTTACATTTTTTTATATAGTCTTATTTTTTATAGTAAAATTTAACCATAAACATTTAGGAAGGGCAGAACGATTATGAGATTGAGCATTTTACCAAGAGTTTCAAAACGAAAACAAACAATTTTATTAGCAACAACTCCTGCAATAATTGCGACTTTAACTATTGGATTGTCCCAACAATTAAATCCTTATACAGGTCAAATTCCTAGACCTCAAATAGTTTTTTCTCCCCAGGACAGAAATGAAATTCTAAAAGAACCAGAAAAACCAGCACAAACTGAAGTCCCAAAACCGGAAGTTACTAAAATAGATGTTCCCAAACCAGTTGAGCCAGTAAAGGTAGAAACACCAAAGCCAAAGCCAAAGCCAGTCACAACTCCTGAAAAAGCAATAATAGTGCCGATAAATCCGCCTAAGGCTCAACCTCAAACAATTCCTCGTACTGAAACAAAAGTTGTTAGTCAATCACAAACAAATGTTAATTCTAATCTTGAAGCACTAAAGGTAAAAGCACTAGCGCGATATAGTCAAGCAATCGATAATTCAATCAAAGAAGCAAAAGCAAAAATTGTCGGATTTCAACAAGAAATTGACGAAATTAACCGTATTTATGATCACCATTTTGATGATCCGTTTTATAATCCCAATAAAGTCACAAAATTAATCTGAGAAAATTTTCGGATTCAAAAATTACGAACTTTTATTGGTTCAAATGCCCCTGAATACCAACTTGAAAGAGTTAAAAGTGATCTAAAAATACTTGAAGAGTTAAAGCAAACCAAAAAATCATTTAATCAAGAAGAAATTAAAATGCTTTTACGCGGAATGCTGCCTTCAACTGACTCGCCTTATGTTTGAGGTTATGAAAATGAATCTGATAATCCTGTGCTAAATCAACTAAAAGCAGCAAATAATCGCCGACTTATAAATATTCCTTCATGATATTCACGAACTCCAGGAACAATTTCTGATCTAACTTATGAAGGATGAGACCGTCAAGATGTCTCAAGTGAATTTAATGGAATTGATAATTCAATTGGAAATTCAGTAAAAGTTTATAATTATACCCCTAATGATAAAAATGAAGACAGAGCTAATCGTCAACCACTCAAAGTTATCGTTCTTGATGCTAATGACAATGATGCATTTAAAAAATTTCAGGAAATTTTAACAAAAGTACTCCAAAAAGATAATAAAATTCAAGCTGTTGTTCTAAAAAATGTTGGTGATAAAAACTCAAATCAAAATGTTGAAAAAATTTTAAGTTCAATTCCACCTTCAATTAAAAAATTAACACTTTTCCTTGATAATTACAATGCAACAGCTAATTTGCGTCCTTTAGAAAAAATTAAACTTGATGAACTTGAACTCTATTCAAATATTGATGCATTATCAGATAATTGGTCAATTAATCCAAATGCACTAAAAAACATTGACTACATTAGTTTTGATTATAATAATGCCGCAACTTTTCATAAAAATCATCCTAGTGAAAAAATACCTGGATCAATTGTTTTTAGCACTTTAGCCTGAGATGCTCAGGATACAATCCAAACTGTTGACGAAGGTCTTTCAATTGTTTTTGACTCAAAAGTGTATCAGCGAATTTTCCAAGGATCTCACGGTGGTAAAGGTGGTCGCCCAGTTAATCTTGATTTTTCACGCGCAAAAAACATTAAATCACTTAAAGGATTAAGTCTTGAAAAATTAGACAAAATCTGAAATGATCATGTTAAAAATTGAAAAGATGACAAATATTCTAACGAAGATTTTACCGGATTTCGTCCGATAAAATTTAGAAAATTAATTTTTGGACTTGATGATGCCAACAATTTTGTTGCAAAATGAGACGATTTTAACGGCGGACAATTAAATTCACGGCTAACTTTTGACGAGCCAGGTGGAGCCCAAATTGAGTTTCGCGACAATACCGGTACTCAAACTTCAAGTCCAATAGCAATCTTTTTATCTGGAACACCTAGTGGTGATGCGATTGCGGAAATTAGCGCTTTTATTAGAGCGGCAAATTCACGAAGTTTATCAGTAAATCGTCTTTATGTTGAAAATGAAGCAGTTTTAAAACAGGTTGGTTCACGAATCGGGTCTGTTCAAGTTTCAGTTAAAAAGGCTGAACAAAACAGTGTTCAAGACGGATTTTCAGGAGATGTGTAAAATGAAAATTAAATTTTTATTTCCGCTTTTAACTGTTCCATTTTTTGCAATTGCTTGTGGTAATAACCAACAGCAAAAACTACCTTCAGAACAAAATCAACAAAGTCAAAAAACCCCTCCAACTGAAGGGAATATTTCAAATTCACCCCAAATTGACTTAGTTTTCCAAAAAATTAACGCAAATTTTGAATCACTTTTTGGTCAAAAATCAGAAAATGAGTTTAAAAAATTCATTTCCGAGTCACAAAAATCAGTTTTTCAACTTCTTGATAATAATGTTAAAGATTTAAGTAAAAAACATGAAAAAATCACCCAAATTAACAATATTTTTAGCGCTCTAGAAAAAATTGCAACACAAACTCAATACGATCTTGAAGCTCAAAGATCAACAGCAACACTAACCTTAGGCGCGCTTAAAGATGTTTTTAAGGAAGAAAAACCAGCCCAACCGCAGCCACCCCTAAGTCCCCAAAATCCTCAATTATCAGAAGAACATGATAAAAAAATCGCTGAATTAACTAATAATTCTCGTCCTTCTGGTCAAAATTTTAGTCGTTTTTCCCCTGATGGCAAACGGATAATTCTTGATCAATATGAAAATGATTTTCCCGAAAAAGAATGAGATTGGTATCGTATAAATTCTAATTTTAGCGGCGGTGGTATTGGTTTTGGATCTACAAGTGAACTTGAAAAAAAGCCCGAAAATTTTCCAAAAGGAAAGCCCGAAACTATTGCGAAATTAAATCAAAAAGCAAAAGAATCAGACCAACCTTTATTTGAAAAAGCGCAATTTCGTCTTTTTTCCTTACCGGATTTTGACGATAATGGTAATACAAATAAAATAAAATTCAATACTTACGAGGCAGGATTTAAAACTCCGGCTTGATGAAAATCTAGCGAAAATTCCGACTATACTTTTGGCGGTCCAAATCGACTTGGTTTGCCAAGAAAAATTGTTTCTGAGGATTATAGGAAATTAATTCCAAATGTTGTTTCAATAAAAATCGAAAATTTAGTCGTTGATGATGCCTACCAAAATAACAATAACAATCCAATTACACGTACAAATTTTTCCTTTGGAACCTTAGGGATTTTAGACTACCAAATTCCGCAAAATTCATCCTACCCACTAAAATGATTCTTTTTAACTAACGCTCACGTGGCAAATAATTTGCAAATTGCCAATGATTTTCATGAAGATAAACATTATGGCCGTGACTTTTCAAATTATAATGATTCTGATTTTCGTTTAAATACACAAAGTATAACTCTTACAAAATTAAAACAAACCGTTCCTTTGAATACAATTTTGCCAACCACTAGAGGAGCAATCACTGATGATGAATTTTATAACACAGTTAAACTTGATATCAAAGAAAACAATGGCAAAATTTACAATAACGGTTCAGAATCTCCAGATTTAGCGGGGGTGAATAACCAACCAAAATCCCGCCAAAAACCAACCCAAAGTATGAATGTTAGAACTATTTTAATGGGTTCAGACGTTTTTAAATTCAAACCTAGCGATTTTAGTGATCAACAAGACCTCCAGAATGTTGATGAATTTCTTGATTTTGCAGTTATTGAAATAAATTTCAATAATGAGCAAGAAGCTAAAAAAATTACCGAAGAATTTTACAATAATCACAAAGCAAGTTCACTAAAAATTTCTGAATTTAATCCGTTTAATTCAGATCAATATTCAAAACTAGAAAAAACACCTTTTTATAGTTTAGGCTACCCAGGTTCAAAAGGTGACCCTACTATTTCTCAAAACGATTATCCAGCCGATTTTGCCCAAAGAAACTACAGTGTTTCGCCTTGGATTAATAAAAATTTCCGTCTTTTTAATTCTAGAAACGAAAAAGATCCTTTAATTAATGGCGGTTCTGAATTTGCCTGATCAAGATCATATCGCAGTTTTGTAAATCTTCCCGGAATTAGCGATTATTTTATAACTGCACCAGTATTAGCTAAATCTTATACAAAACTTGATTATTTTGACCAAAAAGACAAGCAACGTAAATCCAAAAAATATTTAAACAGCGGTCTTGGAACTGTTATTGATAATTACACTGCTAGCGGTGGCTTGTCTGGTAGTCCTGTCTTTTTTAAAGATGGTCAACTTTATTCTGTGGTTTATGCTTCAGATTCGCAAGCTTCAGCAAATTTAACATTAAATTTGCGCTCTTATGGCTATGATTATAAAGGTTATTATGGCAAATATAATCTTCCTAAATATGATTTAATTTACGGCGATTCTTCTAGTGATGCTCAACAACAAAAATCTTATTGAAAAGCGCTTTCTGAACTTTATAAAAATGAAAGCAATTTTAAAACTAATCTATTTCCTGAAGGTCTAGCCACACAAAAAGATGTTTTTTCAAAAAAATAGCTTATTTAAAGGGCTATTTTTTTGATTTTAAGGCAAAAACAGCAAGTTAAAATTTAGCAAATTAGTCATCTTAATTATTTTAGTTTTACAATTTTGCATAAGTATTTTGTTTTATTTATAAAAATCAAACCAAAACTGGTACAATCAAAATCATAAATAAAAGACTAATTGCCTGAATTTTTCTACTAAAGCAAACTAAAAAAGCTAAAATTTTTAAACACTGCTTTTTTTAGTTTAAAACACTGGCAAAAATCAATTTTGGATAAAATAACAAAAATCATAAAAAAAACAACTACTATTTAAACTCAATGCAAAAAGAAAACTCATTTTATTTGCAGCGAGCCTAAAAAAACATATGAAGTTTTGAAAGAACAATAACTAAAAGCCCTAAATTTATAGATTTCTAAACGGTTAAACTTAAGACATTCCATCATATTTAAAAATATAATGGATAATTCGCATTTTCTGATTTTTTACGGCAAAAACATAACTAATTCCCCCTTAATTCTAATCTCAAAATTTATTAATTTATTCTTAGTGACTCTATTATAACCTAAATTTTTTTCAGACCAAGCATTTTTTTTTATTTTTTTTACAAAGGGTTAGTTTCAAAATAATAAAAATTAAGATTTAACCTCAAAAATGCCCATAAATCCGCCTATTTTTGCATATTTATATTCACTAAAAAGCGAATTTTTGCCATCAAACTGTAAAACTCAAAATTCTTAGACCCTTTTTTAGATCTTATAAACTAAATATTTATAGTTTTTAAAAACCTGACTAAAAAGCCTAAATTTTTACTATTTAACAGCCACCAAAAATAAAAAAAATCCAAACAATTAAATGTTTGGATTTGTTGTTTAAATTTGTACTTATTTTATAAAAAGCCGTCTATAAATGCTTGCTGGAAAAAATAGATAATTGCTCAAAAAGTTAGCGCAGTAAAGCCAAGACCAACAATAACTGAAGCTCAAATAAATGAGGATTGTAATTTAAGTCCGATTTTTTCTTTGTTTTTTTTAAAAAAACTTTTTAATCTAGTCATATTTTATCCTTTTACAGTAGATCCTTGGCGTGAGACTGCATTCATTATTCGTTTACGAAAGACAAAATAAGCAATAAACATTGGCAGAATTGTTAAAATTGCACCGGCCATTCTGATGTTTTTAAAGTAGCCTCCAGGAATTTGGGCAGTCTCATCAGCTACTCCAACTTTTTGTAAGAGTCAAGTATTTAGGGTAGTTAGGTCAGCCGAATTAGACTGTAGTATTAAAAGTGGCCAAAGCGTTGAATTTCAGGCAGAAAAAGCAGTTAGAATTCCGACAGTTCAAATTGTTGGCGATATCATCGGGGTAGCTACCTTAAAGAAATATCTAATCCCAGAACAACCATCAACCATTGATGCTTCTTTAATTCGATCAGGAATTTCTTCAAAAGCATTTCGAAACATAAATCCTGAAAAAACAGAGGCAACAAATGGACTTGTTAGGGCAAAAATTGACTGGAAACCATCATTTCAACCGAGCATTACCATAATTCGGTACTGGCCAATTAAAAGGGCAGTTTCGGGAAGAACTAAAATTGAAAGGAAAACTACCCAAGAAGCTTGTTTAAATTTCCACTTTCTTAACGAAAAAGCATAGCCAAAAGTCATTGAGAAAAAAACTTTTGCAACCACAGAAATTAAAGTAACTAATATCGTGATTCCAAGAGCGGCAAAATAACCTGACTGGGCAGCTTTGACAAAATTATCCCAGGCAAAATGATTCGGTCAATAAACTGGAATTCGGGTGTCAAGAATTTGCTCTTCAGGTGAGAGTGAATAAACTAACATAAAATAAAAAGGAAAGACAATTAGTATTCCAAAAAAGAAAAGCACGATGAATTTGAGCAAAAAGCTTGAAATTGCACTTGTGATATTTTTGTTGCGAACTTGCGAATTAATTGACTCTGTTAATTTAGCGGTTTTTTTGTCGCTAATATATTTTAGAATTTTTAATTTTATAATGAACATTTTTCTCCGTAATTTTGTCAGCTACTAAAAATATTGTGCTTAAAAACTTTTTGACAACAACTGAAAGGGCAATTCCAAAAACAAAAAGATAAATAGTCAGTGCTCCTGCCTGGGCAAAGTTCGGTGTTCCGCGCACATTTTTGTAAATATAAATCAGTAAAGTTGCACCACCGTTACTAATTGCTTCAGTTTCGTTGGCAAAAATACCGATTGGAAAGACCTTAATTCCGCCGATAATTCCGATTGTAATTAAAAAGTTAATTGTTTTTGAAACTGAAGGCAGTGTAATTTTGAAAAATTGACGAACTGGACTAGCTCCATCAATTGCCGCTGCTTTATAAAGTGTTGGATTAACTGAAAGCATTGCGGTGGTTAGAATTAAAACTTCAAAAGCAAGACTTCTTCAAACTCCTGACATTAAAACAACTAAAAGTGCATTAAAAGATGAAGGATTTCCGGAATTTAGTCATCTTGTTGAAATCCCAAAAAGACGGTTAATAAAGCCAGTTTCACTATCAAAAATATAGGCAAAAGCAACTGAAACGGCAATTCCTGAGGTTACATAAGGTAAAAAAAACACTGTCTGTCAAAATCCACGGGCATATTTTCGGTGGAGTGAGGCAATTGTTGAGGCAATAATTAAGCTAATTATTAGTCCGAGTGGTAGTGCTGCTATTGAATAAATGACAGAATTTCGAATTGCAATATGAAAATTGGTATCAAGGGTAATTAAATCAACAAAATTATCAAAACCAAATCGAGTATTTCCGGCAATATTAGGGTTAATTTCGATACTTACAGACTTAGAAATTGAGTATAAAAATGGCAAAAAAGTAAAAATAAAAATAACTAAAATTGAAGGTAAAAGTATTAAAAAAGGCTTTCAAAATGGCTGTTTTTGGTCTAGAATTCCCAGTTCAAGATTAGTTTTTTTAATTCGCTGTTTTAGGAAATATCTATTAATTAAGTTCATTGGATTCGCTCCCTTGTTTGATAATCAAATAGATGCAATTTTCCTGATTTAATACTAAATTTGACAATTTCGTCAACTTCATAGGCCGGTTTTTTACGCAAGATTATTGAAATTTGACCGATATTTTCAACATCAATTTTGGCAAGAATATCTTTTCCGAGATATTCAATCACGCTAATTTTTCCTTGAAAATTACCAGCTTCATTTTCGACTAAATCTTCGGCTCTAATTCCGACTCTTATTTTTTCGTGCTGATAATCTTTGAGTAATTCAAAAATTATTTGATTATCAACAATGACACTTTTAGTTTCTTTGTCATAAAAAGCATCAAAAATATTCATCTCAGGAACACCTAAAAATGAAGCAACAAATTCATTTTTAGGATTATGATATAACTCAGTTGGAGTTCCAATTTGCTGAACATATCCAGTTGACATACAAATAATTCGGTCCGAAATTGACATTGCCTCTTCCTGGTCGTGGGTAACAAAAACTGTTGTTATTCCGATTTCAGTTTGAATTTTTCGAATTCACTGACGAGTTTGAACTCTTAGTTTGGCATCTAAGTTTGAAAGTGGCTCGTCCATTAGTAAAATATCAGGATGTCGAACAATTCCACGGGCAATTGCGACTCTTTGCTGTTGTCCACCAGAGAGTTTTGTTGGTTTTTTAGCTAAATTTTTCGTTATTTCAACTTTTTCGGCTGTACGTAAAACAGCACGATTTATTGCTTCTTTTATTGAAATATTGTCATTTTGATACTCTTGATATTGCTTTAATTCTTGTTCGCTGAGTTTTGAAGTATTAAGGGAAAACTTATTGATTAAGTTTCTTTCATAGTCTAAAAACAGCTTTAGAGTTTCCTTTTTGTAAGTTTTTGACTTAGTTTTAAGCGATTTTAAGAGCAACAAATTCGGTGAATGACGAGTATTTGTTTCAAGAAATTTCTTTTTTGTCTCAAGGTAAGTCTGCTCAAGATTTGCAAGTTTGCCTGAATTTTTAATTTGATTTTTTTCATTTTCAATTTCAGTTTTAAATCAAAGCTCTTTTTCTTTTCTTTTTTGATTAAAAGCCTCAATTTGTTCTTGATAATCTAATTTGATTGACTCAGCATCTTTTAGACTTGTTTTTTTAGTAAAATTTTCATAACCTTGTTGAATTTTAGCCAGCTCGATTTTTGAATTACTAAGAAATTGTGCTTGCAATTTCTCAAGTTTTTCTAATTTTTCATATAAAAGTGCTTTTTGTTCTAAAAAGTTTTGGCGAGTTCTAACTAGTTCAGGAGCGTGTTTTATTGCGTATTTTTCTTCTCGAATTTTGTCTTTATGAGCTTTTTTGTCAAGTTTGGCTTGTTTTTTGATCTTGTCAACTTTTAATTTATAAGCTTTTCTAAAAGTAATTGCCTGTTGAATTGGGCAAATTTCGCCTTCTTTTTTAGAAAAAATTCTTTTTCAAAAAGCCCAAAAAATTGATGCAGACTTGCCTAATTTTAAGAAATCAATAGTTAAATTTTTAATTTCAGCCTGTTTGTGTGCTTCAATTAAAAAATAATCGGTCTGAAGTTGATTTAAATTATGATAAATTTGTGTTTTCAGTTCGTTATAATCATGCTCTAATTGACGGTAAATATCAAAATAATCAAATAGTTTATTTTTGTAAATTTCCAAATCTTCAAGTGAAGCACCGTTTTTAGCCAAAACAATTGAATTAGCATTTACACGTGCAAGCATCGATTTTTCAAGTGCTTTTTGCTTTCATCTTGGGTCATTATGCAAAGAAAAAGCAATGTTTCCAAAAACATTTAAATGCGGATAGAGCGCATAATTTTGGAAAACAAGACCAATTTTACGTTGCTGAGGTGACTTTCGGGTTACATCTTCGCCATTAAAAATAATTTGACCTGAAGTTGGATTCAAAAGACCAGCAATTGCATTTAAAATTGTAGTTTTTCCTGAACCCGAAGGTCCTAAAAGTGTAACAAGTTCACCTTTGTAAATTTTAATATTTGCACTGTCAACAGCAAGTGTTTCACCAAAGTCAATTGTTAGGTCTTTAATTTCAATTGCCGGAATTGAAAATTTCGATTTATAACGACTATTTGCGGCCTGCCGAATTTTTTTTATCTCGGATTCAAAGTTATTTTTTTCGATTTTTTTATTATCATCTGCTTTTTTCATATTATTTATTATTTCCACTTTTTGTATCTTTTGAATTTTCTAACCTAAATTCATACCAGTCAACAACATTTCTATCTTTATTTGCTTCACCTAGAACTAAAAAGTCAGAAATTTTTGCAAGACCTCGTGTTTTATAGATAGATTCAAGATTTTCATTAACCGAAGATATGCTTGAATCTTTTAATTTTTCATAAATTCCGAACTTTTTATTGATGGAATTTTCAACTGCTGCTGCTTGTTTGATTGAATTATAATAATAAATTGTAGTCTGGTTAGTTATTCCTGAAAATCCTGATTGCAAAGTTGGAACAGCAAGTCCTGCTTTTGTTATTTCAACGCCATAAGATTTATAAAATCCATTATGACCAAAAAATAAACTCCCAACATAACGATTAAAAGAGCGAGCTGGACCTGTTTTTGGGTAGACAAAAAAAACTTCTGTGCCTACTGGCAACATTTTTTCGGCAAATCGAGTTGCTCGCTTGGCATATTCAGCCTCAAGTCCTTCGGTTTCTTTATAACTTCCTGATATGGTCGTACCTACCTCTGGAGTGTCAATACTTTCAATTCTGACGTTAAAAAGAGGTTCAATTTTAGTTTCTCCAACAGATTTTAAGGTAGCTGTATCGCCATCAGTCCATTTTTGAATTGTAACTTTTTGGTGGCCAAAAAATTTTGAATCAGGCAAAATATCATCTTTAAATTTGAGCTTATCTTCTTCAGTTCAAGAATAATTTGGATTAAGAAATTTTGCAATGTCTTTGGCATATTGACTTTCTTTATCGTGCAAATCTAGCTCAGGATTTAGCCCAAAATCCTCTATTTTATAGTATTTTTGGGCCTGAAAGTAACCTTGGGCGTCTTGATTTGTTGAACAAGCAGCAATAAAAAAAGGGATAAAAGTAAAATTTATACTAGTAAAAAACAGCTTTAAAAAGTTTCTTTTCATAAGACAAATTTATCAGATTAATTTTTTTCTCTAGCAAAATCAGGTCCTAAATTTTGACTCAAAGTGTTTAGAAAATCGTTAAAACTAGGAACAGTGCCATTGGCTGCCTTAAGTGATTGCATTTGTGCAACAGTTGAGTCTAAATTTGAACGAAATACAGAGGATCTAGCATCAGCATTGTCATAAACAAGTGAATATTTAGCCTTAGATTGTTCGTCATTAAAGCGACTAAATTGCTCAAGCGCTAACTTTTGACCTTTGTTTTTTGGCTTAGAAACATCGGTGCTTAGGGTTGATTTTAGCGGCAATAAATATGAAGTTGCTTTTGAAAAATACTCAACGGGAGTTATTTTTCCGAATTTGTCGCCAAATTCGACTTGTTCAGTTAGGATTCAATTTACAAAAGCCTTAACAGCACGGTCTTCTTTTTCATTTGCATGGATAAAAATTAAATCTGGACCTTGGGCAGCAACAGCGGTAATTTTTGAATTATTGTCAAATTTGTGCGGTGCTGCTAAAATATCCATTTCTTCTTCGTTAAGTGAGCTAGAAGCCGATGCTTCTTCAATTCCATTGTATCCGGTAATTACAATTGGCTTAAATTTTTCTTCTTTATCAAGAACTTTGTATGATCCTTCAATGATTCCAGAAGGAACCTCATCTCGGTCAGTAAAATAAAACAACTCTTTTTTCGGGTTTTGTTCTAAAAGACTTTTAATTTCAGCTAAAATTGGTTGCTTAATTTTAACGTTGCTTTTGCCATCAATCGCTTTAACTGTAATTTCTTTTGAGATGTCAGCTAAATCTGATTCTTTAATTACTGCCGCAAATCTTGGAGAAGTTGGGGTGTAAATATGTCCAGCATCTTTGAAAGTAAAACTTACTTTGTAATTTTTGGAGTTTGCTTTTATATAATTATGGTGAAATCCAGCTGTTGATCCAATTGAAAAAAGTTGTTGATGATTGCGGAAATAAGTTGAATTATATTCACCAGGAGCTGTAAAATAAATTGACTTATCAGCCATTCCTTTGGTAAGCAAATCATAAACTTGCTTTAAATTTTTGTATCTGTCTGATTCAGGTTTTTTGAAAAATGATGTATAACTAATAAGATTTTCTTTTCGATTTAAAACGGTAACTTCTTTAGATTTATCATTTTCTGACAAAGAACGTGAAAGGGCAAAAATTAAAGTAGCTGCATTGTCAATTCCTAAAACTGATTTTGCCGCAGTTAGACTTGAGCCCTCAAGTGCTTTTGGAAATGCTTTGACAATTCTTGAAGATAATTTCTGTAAATCACTAAAGTTTTCAATATCAGATTTTTTAAACTCATAACCAGAAAGACCATCAGTGCTTGGAGCGTATTCTTTTCAAAGTTTTTTAATTTCAGCAACATCTTCAGCTTTTTGAGTAGCTAATTTAGTAAATTCTTCAAAAAAAGCTTTGTCTTCTGCTTTAATTTTTGCTGGATTGGTTGAGTCTTTCATTGCTTGATCAATAATTCAGCCAAATAAAACTTTATTTACATATAAACCTTCAGAAGATTTTCCAAATGGAAGAGTGTAGACTCCTTTTTCATCAAGGAACGGAATTTCTGAGTTAATTTGTAAAAAGTCCTCAATTCCTTGCTCTTTTAGGAAATTTTTGGTAATTTTTTCACTTTCATCAGTTGGCTCTTGATCTGATTTTAAATCAGAAACAATCGGAAATGTCATTGAATGTTTATTTACAATTGCCAATAAAGATGAATAATTTGTAACAATATTAGGTAATTTAAGTCGATCTTTTGTTTCTAAAAAAGTGTTAATTGAATTAGATGCTCCTGAATATCCCCCTTGATAGGATTGTTCTTTCATTTTTATAAAATCAGGTTTATCTTTTTGGGTTGTATTTCAAAGTTCGATAATTTTATTTAATGCTTTAATTTCATTCCCACTTGAAGAAAAATTGTGACCAAAAACTAGCTCACCATCTTCAGGAGTGTCAAATGTAAATCCTCTAACTCCATTTGAACCGATACCACAAGAAGCCATAATTCCAATTGGTGCTAAAACTGATAAAGAAGATAAGAAAATCCGACTAATTTTCTTTGCTATGTTATTTTTATGCCTTAATTTTGTACCTTTTTTACTATGTGTGTTCATTTTTTTCTCCTTAGTATTTTATTTTTGTGTATTTTTTTCTGTTTTTTCTTTATTTAACTTAACCGATGCTCCGATATTATCCTTTAAAATTTTAAGAAAAGTATTAAACTCAAGATTTAAATTTGGGTTGGCTAAAAACTGATTGTAAAGTTGAGAAACACTTCCTAGAGTTGCTTTTCGGAAAGTATTTGAGTCAATTCCGGCTGGTTCGGTAAAAACTCTATATTTTTCAGGGTTTTTTAGCTGATTTTGGAATTGCTCATAAGCAACTTTGAAAGCATTATTTTTTGCAAAAGCTGGATTTTGGTCAAAATTTGACTCTAAATTTGCCTTAGTTGGATTTATGTTTGAAGCTGAAAATGCTAAAAAATCGCTCGGAGTTACAGTCATTTTTTTGTTATTTGGGCCGTCAAATTCAATTTTTTCCGAAATAAATCATTTAACAAAGTTAAGTGTGGCTTCATTTTCAACTTCATTATTATAAAATCCGATTAAAGATGGGCCTTGGGACGTAACAATATTAAATTTATTTGATTCTTGTGTTTTTGAAGGCTCGTTGAGAAATTCTAACTCGTCTTCATTAAGTTTTTCGTGTGATTTTGAAAAAATAAAGGCATTTTCAGGTTGATTAATCAGTTTAACTTTGTTTTTTGTTGATTCAACATAAAGTGAAGAAGTGTTTGAATCTTCTTTTGTTTTATCAGCAACTCACTTGTCAAAATCAGGATCAATTGCTAAAAAATTAAAACTATTTAAATTAGTCTTTGATTTTATAGCGTTTTTTATTTTTTCAATTAGATCCTTGTCATCAGTTTTGCTTAAAGAAATATCGTTTTCTTTGACAGAAAATGCATCTGTTTCATAAACATAACCGGTTGAATTATCTAAAATTTGGTGAACTTTTGCAATTGCATTTGCAGGCATATTTTCTTCGCTTACTATTTTTCAAATTTTAGATTTTGAGCCAACTGGGTAGTCAAAAGTTTTTTTATTAACTTTTAGACGTAAAAAATTTTGTCCTTGTTTTTCAAAGTTACGCGAATAATCACTTGTAGAAGTAATTGCAAAAACTAATTGGTGATTTTTTAAAAATTCGCTAGCCTTAGTTCTGCCGCTTGTTGGACCAAGTAATTTATTTTTTACTAAATCTGACAATATTTCATAGGCTTTTTTTGTATTTTGGTGACTTTTGGTTGTCTCATCAAAAAGATTTGTATAGTTGAGTGAGCCACCATCAAGATTTTTAAAATAACTTGAATTTTCATACTCACCATCTGCCTGGGCAAATGCCACAAAAAAGAAGAGTGCAGCTGTATCATTTAGTCCGAGTAAAAAGTTAACTTTTTCAGTCTGACTACCTTTTTCGGCATCTGGGAATGATTTTCTAACTCGACTTAAAAAATCAATTAGATCTTTATAATTATTGAATTTTTCAAAACTAAAAGTATAGCCATCAAAACCACCTTGATCTGAAGGAAAACTTTTGTACTCTCCTCAGACTTTTTTAATATATTCAAGATCAGTTTTTTTTGGATCTAGATTTTCAACTCGCACTTTATCAGATTCGCTAATTTTAAAATTAGCACTAGTTTTTGCTGATTCTAATATGTATGATAAAACTGGTTTGTCGAGCAAAAGCGCCTTTGAAGTTTTTAGAATTGGTAAAAAAGCTAGTGTATTTTGGTCAATTCCAGGTACATTTTTTGTTTCAACCAGAAATCTTTCATCATAACTATTTTTAATAGTTTGAGCTAAATCGCTTTGGGAATTTAGATCCAAAATCATACCGTGTTTATTCAAACTAGCCGCCAGAGCTGGGTAATTTAGCGTTAAATTTGGCAGTTTTTTTGTATCTTTAACTTGTAAAAATGTTGTTAAATTAGTTTGATCATCGATGTAATTTGCCGCGATATTTTCTAATTTTACCGGTAAAAATCCTGCCTGTTTGTTTTTAACTTCGGATTTTTGGTTTCATTTTTCAAAAATTGCATTTAGAGCTTTAGTTCGATTATCTGTTGGCCCAAAAATTACGCGAAAATCGATTGTACTGTCATTTTCGGTTTCAAAATGAAGTGGATTGTCTTTTTGTGATTTTAATTCAGTGTGATTTGCATTTGAAAAACAGGATGTCAAAATAGCCAAAGAAGAAACCGGTCCTAAGCTAATTGCTGTTTTTAAAAATATTGACTTAAATTTGTTGATTTTTTCCATTGTTGTTAAATTTCTTTTTTAATAAGAAGATTTGCAGTATCTGTAATTAGCGTTTATTTATTTTTTAAAAGTGACTTATTTTCTAATTTTATTGTTCCAAATTGTTCTCCTGTTAGTTTTTAAAATAAAAAAGCACAACGATAAATTATCTTAATTTACTTAGTCAAAACTTTAACGATTTAGACCAACTAACAATAAATAATTTCCAGTTGTGCTTAACATTTGAGATTATTATATAACTTTTTAGAAAAAATTAACAAAAATTACGTTTTTTTCTTAAATTTGTTGAATTTTTTTCAAATTTATTAAACTTTAATTTAAAAAAGTTAAGCCTTTGGTCAAAAATTAACTCACGTTTGCTGAATTTAATTTTGTCTGCAGTGCTGTTAAGAATTTTTCAAAACTCGCTTGATTTTGGTTTCCATCAACAACAAGACGACCCATTTGGTTTAGTGTTGATTTTACTTCTTGACGGATTAGTGCACTTCTTGAGTCAACTGGGTCCATATAAAATGAATTGTGTTGTGGGTCATCATTAACGGTTTTAAAATTTTTAAATGCAGCTCTAAAAGAATTATTTTGCTGAAATTGTTCAGTATTAGACAAACTTTGGCCAAAAACTTGTTTTGTTGGCGCTAGATAATTTCCACGAAATGCAACATATTCACTCGGACTACCGTGATATTTTGCTTGACCAGATTGGCCTTCGTAAGTAAAGTCTTGTTTGTGAGTTAGCATTCATTTTAGGAAATTTTTTGTTGCAATATCTTCTTCGGCATTTGAGTGAAAAGCGATTAAATTTGGACCTTGATAAGTATAAATACTTTTTGAATCGCTGCTTGAATTTTTAATTGGCTCTTGGAGGAAAACAACTTCATTTTGATTTAAATGTTTGTCCCCACCTGGATTTTCAACACTGGCATTTTTTAGTAAAAAAATGTCGTTTTTGTCATTTTTATTTGTAAGATTGATTATTTCTGAGTCAGTGTTTTTAATTTTTTCTTGGTAAAACTTAGAAAAATCTTCACCAAAAACTAAATAAGATTGAGAATCCTTATTAGAATCAACAAATTCTTTTACTTTTTTAGCTTGATTGTCACCACTAGGATCTAAATAAACATTTGAATCAGCATAAGTTGAACTTTTAGTCTCATTTATTAAATGTGAAATTTGATTTGTTAAGACATTTTTTAGCTCATAAATTGCTTTTGGGGAATCTTTTTGGCCCGGACCTAGCTCACGAATTTGATATGCTTGGATTTTTGAAGAAAATGGAATTTTTTCAGTTTTTCCCTTTACTTGAAAGACAAAATTAGAATTTGACTTTACAAAACGGCGTTGATAATTACTTGTTGAGGAAATTGCCATGGCAAGTTGGTGATTATTCATCAAATTGTTGGCAAAACTTTCTTGTGAAAACCTTCCTGGATAAAAAATCGCATCTGATTTAAAAAGATCTAAAATTTGTTCATAATTTTTTTTAGTATTTTGATAACTTTGCGAATTTTTGTTAAATAATTTATCAAAACTAACTCGTTCTAATTCTTTTGATTTTTCCCTTGTTACCTCAAACATAAATTTAGAATAATCTCCGCCAGCGGAGGCAAAAATTTTGGCAAAAGCTAAATTTTCAATGTCATCAGTTCCAAAAGGAAAATCTCCTGTGCTAATGTCAGCCGGTTTTAATACAAATCCTTGTTTAATTCTTTTGGAAAAATCAAAAACTTTATCATAATATTTGAATGTCTCGTGCGAAAGTTCAAAATTCTGTCAAGGATTAGGGTTTTTATCGTCAAAACTTCGCGGTGCTCAGAGCTTTTTAATATGCTCCATGTCTGATTTTGGCAAGGAAAACTGCTCAAAAAAACGTTTATCTGCCGGAGAATCTGCAATTTTAGCACCATTTTGCTTTGCATTTTCAATAATTCAGGCCATAACAGGTCCGTTTATAACTAAAGTCTGGGAAGATTTAACAAATGGAATTGTATAAATTCCTTTTTCATCAAGAGTTGCTATTTGAGTATTAGATTCGAGAAATTTTGGGTGATAAGTATCTTTTATAGCCTGGGCTAAATCTGGGAACTTGTTTAGATCTAAAAGCATTTTAAATTTAGCCGCATTTGCTGCAACAGATGGATAATTTATTACAAGATTTAGGGCTTGATTTTTATCTTTTGCCGAAAAAATTTGCGTGAATTTACCATTCATTTCGGTGTAGTCTTTGTCATAATTTGGAGTTAATTTAATTGGTAAATACTCGCGATTATTTTGATCTTTAACTTCTGGTTTTTCATTTCAAAGTTTAACAACCTGATCTAAAGCCTGAAATCTTGGCTGTTTTTCATTTCAACTTGTTACAAATTGAAGCTCTCCGTCGTTATTTCCGTCAAAATCAAATTCCTTAGCATTGCTAGTGCCTAATGTACAGGATACTAAGGCTAATCCCGAGATAAGAAGTGGTGAGAATAAAATTGGTTTTGCTAGTTTTTTCATAGTTTTTTGATCCGTCTTTTTTTGTTTTTTGTTTTTAAAAATAAAAAATCACCCCAAAAAATAAATTGTTTGAATTAAAACAAGTTAATAAAAACAAACGGTAAATTTTTTGAGATGATTTTAAATTTGCCATCATTATAGCACAAATTTTTCAAAAACAAAAAAATTTTAAAATTTATTTTTAATGGCCTGGCTTTACCAGTTTGATGACAAAATTCACTTTTTAGTGAATATAAAATATGCAAAAATAAGGTAAATCCGTGTCTTTGGACCTAAAATCTTAATTTTTATTATTTTGAAATTAACTTTTGTAAAAAAAAAAAAAAAATGCTTGGTCTAAAAAAAAATTCTGTTATAATTAAACTAACTTAAGAATGAATTAATAAATTTTGATATTGAATTAAGGAGGAATCAAGGATGTTTTTGCCATAAAAAAATCAGAAAATGCGAATTATCCATTATATTTTTAAATATGATGGAATGCCATAAATTTACCCGTTTAGAAATCTATAAATTTATGGTTTTTAATTATTGTTCTTTCAAAACTTCATATATTTTTTTAGGCTCGATGTAAGTAAAAACGAGTTTTCTATTTACATTGAGTTTAAACAGCAGTTGTATTTTTTTATGATTTTTGTCAGTGTTTGAACTATAATTTATTTAAAAAACCATTTTTTTGCAATTTTGGGGATTAAATCAAGCTATCTTAAGACTTGGAGCAAGTATAATTCAAAGGCTATTTTGTTATTAATTTGCGAAGTTTTGATTTCTGTATCTAATTTTGCAAGATTAATTATTAATTTTTCAATTTTTTTAATTCCATTTTTATTATATAGTTCGACTGCTTTTTTAAGTTGGAAATCAGAAATATTAAGGTTTTTAGTGATGTAAGAATCTTTTTTACCTGCTTTTTTATGTAAAAAAACAACAAAACTAAGCAATAATTTTGAGTTTATTTGCCCTAATAACAAACCAATTGTATGCCCTTCTAATAATTTTTGCCGGTAAAATTTTAGAACTTTTGTTAAATCGAAATCAACAAATGATTCAATAAAACCTCAAGTAGAATATGATGAATAATCGCTTATATATTGGGAAATTATTGCTGAATTTATAGGTTTATTTAGAGTTTTTAGCTTTGCAATTTCATTATAAATAATTCAACCATTTAGCGGTAAGACTGATTCAAGCTCAAAAATTTTGGTTGATTCTAATTCAACATTAAATTTTTTGACCATTTGAGCAATAAATTGGCCAACATTTTGTTTTGTAATTTGTTGGACTTCAATTATTTTAGTGGCTTGAGAAGTAAAATGCTTATAAATTCATGAATTTTTAAGAGCAAAATTAGTTAAATTTTCATCAAACACATATTTAAAAATGATTGTGTGTTTTGTCTTTATGATTTTAGAAGCTAATAGATTATTTAATTTTTCATTTTTTGAAAAAAGCAAAAAATTATTAAAAATTAATACTTTTTTTTCGTCAAAAAGTGATGAACCTTCAAGGTTTTCTTGTATAAAATCTAGTGAATCATTTACAAAAAAGTTTATTAATAATGAGTTTTTAATTTCTGGGAGTCTAGAAATTTTTTCTTGGACAAGGAAATTGTCGCTTCCAATGATGAAAAACATACTAATGAAATTATACATGAAATAACTAAAAAAGCTAAACTGGATTGAATATTTAAAGTTAAAATTTGAAATTCCTGAATATAGTCAACAGTTTGGATGAAAAACTTGCTAATTCACTCAGTGATTTGTGGATTAAAAATGAATATAAGCAAACTTGCGTATAAAAAAGTAAAAAAACCGGTAAAAACAATCGTATTTAGCGGAGCCATAAAGTTGTAATACGAATTTAAAAAAGTTGAAAAAATACTGCTAAAAAAATTTATAAATAAGAAATTAACAACAAATTTGTGTCAATTTTTTGGAAATCTTATCTGATTTATTATTGTTATTATAAAACTAATTGTAAATGTCAAAACAAATCCTAATGAGTAAAAAATTAAAGGATTTATAGATAAAATTAAAATTCCACTCATTGATAGAAGTTCTATTTTATTAAATTTTTTATTTAAAAATAATTTATTAACTTCAATGAGACCTCAGAATAAAAATCCCCTTAAGAATGAAATTGAAAAATTGAACAAAAATAGTTGAAAAGTCAAAAAACAGAAAAATAATGGCTTATATATAAATTGCCGTATTTTCAACATTTTGGAAAATGAAAAAAATACTTGTTTAAAAAGATTAATATGAAATCCTGAAATGACAAAAATTTGATAGACTCCTAGGTTTACTAATATTTTTCGGAAATCACTAGCATCAAACGGAGTTTCGCCGAGAAAAATCATCGGAATGAGCTTTTTGGAATAATTTTCTTGAATCGAGAAAAATTTTCTAACTTTTGCAAAAATAGTATTGCTTTCTTCTAAAAAAGTAATTTTTGCATCTTCCAAAACTAAAAATGAACCTTTTGACTTCAAATACGAAACAAAGTCAAAATCTGATGTGTTTTTAGGTCTAACAAGTTTTCCGCTCAGCTTTAATAGTGTTCCAATTTCGTATTGATTGCCGCGGATAAAAATTTTGTCACTCTCAAATTTTATAAAATTTCCAAAACTAACTTTATCGACAACTTTACTTTCAAAGCTAACGCTAGAATTTGTAATTTTTGGAAACATTAGTCAATAAGATACTAAAAAAAATAACAATAATAACAGCAAAAAAATAATTTTTTTAAATTCACCAACTAAAATTAAAAATGAAACTGATAAAAATAACAACACAACTCAGACAATTCTAAAATTATCAACTAATAAAATAGTAAAAATACAACTTAAAAAAATTGCTAATCAAGAATAAAATTTTCTTGAAGAATTTTTAAAGTTGCCGAATCAAGACGCAAAGCTCATTCGATTTCTTTTCAAGTTATTTGTTTATTTTTTGATTCTTTTAAAAAAGCATGTAATTTTGTTGCTATTTTTTTGTTAGTGATAATTTTTTCTAATGCTTTTAGTGTGATTTTGTTTAATGTTGATTTTTTTTCTGCAGGTTTTAAGGAAATTTTTTGGTCACTTGTAACTTCTAGTTCGGACTCATATTGGCTAGTGTCATATCCGCGAATTACATCAAAATCGGCAAAAATTTGTCGTCATTTTGTTCCATAATTGAAAAATTTTGTACCAGGATTGCGAACTCCATGTAAAATTGTTACAGAAATCTGTTTCTTTGGCATGGCATGAGATTGAAGTTTGTATGCCAAAAACGAGAATCCAGCAAGAGATCCAGCCAAAACAATTAAACTGATAACCTGTATTTTTTTCATGTACTTAGTTTAATTTTTTATCTAGTTTTTGCCTAAAAAAGAAAAAAAACATGAAAAAATATTTGTTTTTCATGTTTGTATTTATATTGATAAAAGAAATTTAATTTTAAGGATAAAGGTTATAATAAATATTTTTTTACGTCAACATTAAAAATCATATTTTTCAATTTGACCATGATCGCGAGTATTTTTTTAAAATAATTGTTTTGAATAGATATAATAATAATTTCGATAGATAAAATTAAAAACCATGTTACTCACGAAAAAGTAAAAAATGCAGTTCTATCACCGGCAATACCTGTCTGGGAAAGGGTTGTGAGCTTTTGCCCCAATAAAGATCCGCCAAAAATTCCATAAAGAAGCAAATCATGAATTGAATCTGAAATTTGAACCGATAAATATTTAAAATATTCCTTGTAAATTAACGGGAAAATATAGTGAGTTATTGTTTTAAATTTACTTCACTGGCGAAGTCTTAGCAATTTGTATTTTTGCCAGTCGATCGAATTAAGAGTTTCATTTAGTTTTTTTGCCATTCCAAGGCCGTTTTTAATTCCAACAAGAAATGTTACCCATAAAATTGGTTGAACAGCAAAACTCAAGAAAAGATAAAAAATAACAATTGACGGGATTATCCTAAAAAAGTTAAGTAAAAATTTAAAGAATGATCATTTAATTCAATGGTTTAATTTTTCATTTGCAGCCAGTAGTCATAAAATTGAAACTACACCAATAATTGCAAGACAGACAATAACTTGAGCTAAAAGTTTTCAAACCATGTAAATTGGATTGTCTAATTGTCCTTGTAAAAAAACACTTCAGTCAATAACAAAAAGCGATCCAAAAAAACGATTAATTTGATGTTGATTAACGTTTCATGACTCAATATCCAAAATACTAATAATTAATAAGGTTAATATAAGAAATCCAAAAAAAATCCTTAAAATTCAATTGTAATTTACTTTTAACCATAAAATATATTTATTTTTTTGGTTTATATTAACAGATCTTTTGTGTAATATAAATTTATTAAAGAAAATTATTAAAAATTCCAAAAAAGTTGCAAAGACTAATAAAACTGCAAGTGGTATTCCGACAATTTTTCAACCCAATGCAGGATTTTGAACCCCATCATTAATTAAAATTCCAATACCAATAACTCCAGTTGCTGAAATAATCGTTGTTCAGCGAATATTTGCTTCAAAACTGAATAAAAATAGCCCAAAAAATTTATTAATTACAAAAGGTAAAATTTCATTTTTAAATGCAAAAAAGCGATTTTTTCCTTTAATTATTGCTTTTTGATACCCGCTTAAATCAAGTGAATTTAAAAAAGAATAAAAATACCGATGTAACCAAATTCAAGAAAATCAAGTCACAATTAAAATTGCCGCTAATTTTGGAGCAAAAATAAGTTTTAAAGGATCAATTATAAACGTAATTGGAAAGGATTTAAGAATTATAATAATTCATCAAATTATGCTTTTTAAATATTTATTTTTAATAAATTGTGAGCTAAAAAGCGCAGAAAAAAAAGCAAGAGTTGCACCGATAAAAGTGCCAAGAAAAGTGTATTTAATTGTGATTCATAAAAATCTCATGCTTAAAGAAAAAACTGAATCACTATAATAAGGATGTTTGTTTGAAAAAGCAAACAAGTCAGTTAAATTTTTTTTAAAAAGGGTTCAACCATTATAATTAATTTCGGAAAAAATTGAGTAAAAAGATACAATAAACAAAACTAAAAAAACAAATGTGAAAAAAAGTTTTGTTTTTTTAAATCTTTGGTAAGGCTTGTTTTTAAATGCACTAATGATCGTCATCTTCATTGTCATCCTTACCAAATATTGAATCTATTTGTTCTTGGTCAATATCTGAAAATGAATTATAAAAGTTAGCATTTCCATTGTTTATCAGTAAAATTCTGCCATCATATTTTTTCACTAAATTAATATTATGAGAAATAATAATTGTGATTGAATTATTTAATTTTCCAAAATTAATAATTAAATCAATAATTTTTGCAGCTGTTTTTGGATCAAGAGCCGAAGTTGGCTCATCGGCAAGAATTATTTTTGGGTGGTGTAACATGAGTTTTGCAATTTCAACCCGCTGTTGCTGACCCCCAGATAAGTCCTGAAAAATAGAGTAAATTTTTTCTTCCAGACCAAGTTGACTCATAATTTTAATTATTTGTTCTCGTTGGCTTTTGGTTGGAATCGCAAATAAACTGTAAAAAATATTTTTATACTTAGGTAAATTTTTAGCTAAATTTAAATAAACACTTTGAAAATTTATTGAAGTTGGTGTTTGAGTAAGATATCCAATTGTTTTTAAAAATTTTTTTTTATTTTTTTTATTTTGATCTAATAAATTTTGCTCTTGCCAAATTAGTTTACCTGAAACAAAAATATTTTGTAAAATTGACAGAAAAAACGAAGACTTACCTTGACCACTTGGGCCAATTACAAATAAAAGTTCTGTATTACATAACTTAAAATTAAGAGGATTTATTAAATTTTTTCCGTTTTTGTCATGTCTAAATGAAAAATCTTCAAAAATTAGACAGTTTTTAGTTTGATTTTGATTGGGCATAAATCTTACGGAATTCAGGGTCTTGTTGATTTACTTTTCTATAACCATTGTACCCAACGTTTGGACCGTATTCATCTTTTCCGTTTTTTGCCAGGTTAATAAATGCTTGAGAAATTAAATCAGCTTGAATTTTACTGAATTTTGGGCGGAATGAACCAATATCATATGAAGCTGGGTTTGTTAGCATAAAAATTTCAACTTTTGAGTCTGGTTTTGAGTCTGTTTCGCTTGAAGTATATTGTTTTGAATCTTTTTTATTTTCGGTTCAAGCAAAAGAAGCCTCATCATCAAAAGCGATTCTAAAATTTGGATCTTGACCAATTGCATGGCCATCCCCTTGAATATATTTATCTGAATGTCCTAGCCGATCTTCATTTAAACTAGCCGATCTAAAACTTGAACCAAAATGTTTTTTTAGAATAAAATTCTGCATTTTAAATGTTCCAGCAGAAGTTAGATTTCCATGAATTATTCCATAATTTCTGAATTTAGGTCAGTCTTTATCATGTCAACTTTTTTTAATTTCAGCTCTTGTTTTTTCATCGCCATAAATCATAATCATACCACGGTAATATGAAATTATTTTTCGCGGGTTTGATTCATCATATAAAAATCGATAGGCAATTGTGTCTCATTTTTGCGCATCATTTGGATCACTTGACCATTCATTATAAGGAGTTTTATTAAATAGTTCATTTAATTGTTTTGCGCCTTTATATAATGGGTCATTTTCTGTTCCATTGGTGTAAAAAACCGGCGATTCAGGGCTATTTTTAAAAGCTCATGTTAAAGTCTGCAGACCATTATAAAGTTGTTTGTCTTGGTCATCTTCGATAGTTGTAGTTGCATCAGCAATTACAAAATCGAGAGCATTAGCTGAGTTATTTGATGATTTTAATTGCAAAATTTTTGATTTTGCATCATCATTTCCAACAAATTCAAAACTCACATCAGGCAAGTCTTTAGTTTGTGGATTTGCCTCTTTTAGTTTTTTAAATTCTTCTGTTAAATTGGTAAGAAATTTATTAACGCGATCAGGTTCTTTAGATTTAAGTTTAAATCAACTTTGACCTAAACCAAGGTTAACTTTTGTATCTCATGTTTGAGCTAATTGCTCTGGATTTTGATCTGAAGTATTGATACATGCAGAAATCACTAATGGTACTGTTAAAAAAGAAGAAAGAAAAGATAATTTTTTTAAAAAATTTCTTTTTTTAGAGTGAAATTTATTTTTTTTCGTCATTACAAACAATTTTCCTTTTGTGTTTTAGTAAACAAGGTGTTTTATGACGATTTTAGCATTTGCTTTTAAAGAAAAAGGACAAACTCGTTACGCTAGTATTACCTAGATCAACTTTTAAGAGTTTTTCTCAGCCCAAAACGGACACCTCTGTTTACCTAGTCTAAATTATAGCATAATCATTTAAATAATTTAACAAAAAATACTATGAAAAATCAAAATTTTTTTCAAAAAAATTCATTTTCTAATTAAATTTAAGCATTTTTTAACAAAAAGCAAAAATTTTTTATATAAACATTTTAACAATAAAACTATTTTTTAAATTTTTTAAATATTTAACTTTTTGCTCGTATGCAAGAATTAGTGAGTCAAAAGTCTCAAAAAGTTGTGAAATTTTTTGTTGTTCAGCAACATCTGGGGTGAATTTTAGCTCAATTTGAGCAATATCAATAATTTTTAGAGAAGGAATAATGCCATTTGTGACATTTTTTTTTGTTTGAAATCCAATTGCAATGGCAAAAAATTCATTTTCAGGATATTTTTTTGATGTTAATATTCCACAAGAACCTGTTGCAAAAAATTTTCCTTTTCGAAAATTAACAACTCCAGCATAACCAGCGGCCGTTCATGTCAAGACATTTTCAGCCAAAAACTCTTTATAATAGCCTAAAATCCCGTGATTTTTTGTTTGTGATGAATAAACCGGGTAGATGTAGCCTCTCTCTCTCTCTCTCTCTCTCTACAGGTCTAGTTTTTATTTGGTTTTTGGTTAGTGATTCGCCTCGGGAAAGCTCAAATAAATTTTTGACTTGATCAGTAATTCAAGTTGGTTTGAAACCTTTGAATCTAATTGAAGGAAAATCTGAACTAAAATTAGCAAACATTTTGTTAGTGAAATCATTTTTAAGATTTTTCACGAGGCTCATTTTTTCTTCAAGTTCATTAACTAAGTTATCAAACGTCTCAAAAAGTTGCGAAATTTTTTGCTGCTCGCTAATATCAGGAGTAAATTTTAATTCAACTCGGGCGATATCCTCGCTTTTTAGAGAAGGAACGATACTTCTTGAGACTCGTTTTTTGGTTTGTAATCCAATTCCAATAGCAAAAAATTCATTTTCAGGATATTTTTTTGAAGTCAATATTCCGCAATGACCAGTTGCATAAAATTTTCCTTTTCGAAAATTAACAACTCCTGCTTTTACACCATCAGCCGTCCATGTTATTACATTTTCAGCTAAAAAATCTTTATAATACCCCAAAATTCCGTGATTTTCTGTTTGCGATGAATAAACTGGGTAAATATATTGTTCTGAAACAAATGTCCGAAAATCTTTTTTAGTTAAACTTCCACCGCGACTTATTGAAAATAAATCCCCCACTGCTTTTGTTAGTCATGCTGAGTCAAATTGTTTAAATCTGATCTGTGGGGAACATATTTTTTTTAACATTAATTTTCCTTGATTTTTTCAAAAAAAGTTTTTTAGATTAAATATTTTACTACAAATTCACCAAATCTAGTTTAAAGAATATAAATTTAACTATTTTTAAATAAAAGTTAATGACTTAATTAAAAAAATCGCCTTGAATTTAAAAGCCTTTCAAGACAAAAATTTTTGCAAAAAATGTACTTTTGTTATCTAATTTTTAATTTTGACAAAAAATTAGACAAAATTAAAATTTATTATAAAATTTTACATTTTTATAAATAAAAAAATCTTAGCTAAATGGTATAATTAAATTAAAAAATGCACAAAAAGGGGGCTAAAAAATGGACAACACCATCAATCAAAAATATATAATGACACTTGATTCAGGAACAACTTCATGCCGAAGCTTAGTTTTTGATAAAAATGGCGATGTAATTTCCATTTCTCAAAAGGAATTTCAACAATATTATCCACAATCAGGTTGAGTTGAACATGATGCAAATGAAATTTGGAACACTCAACTTTACACAATGCAAACCGCCAAAACGCATGCGAATTTAAAATCAGATAACTTTATCGCACTTGGAGTCACAAATCAACGTGAAACTGTGGTTTTGTGAGACAAAACAACCGGTGAGCCGGTTTATAATGCGATCGTTTGGCAAGATCGCCGTACAAGTGATTTTTGTGATGAACTAATTTCACAAGGACACCAAGATTATATTAGAGAAAAAACTGGACTTTTAATTAATCCGTATTTTAGTGCAACAAAAATACGTTGGATTTTAAAAAATGTCCAAAAAGCTAAAGATGTTTTAGCCCAAGGAAATCTTTTGGCCGGAACAATTGACACTTGACTTGTTTGAAAATTAACTCAAGGAAAAACTCATGCAACCGACGTCTCAAATGCATCAAGAACAATGATGTTTGACATCAAAGAGAAAAAATGAGACCAAAAAATACTCGATTTATTAGAAATACCGGTCGAAATTTTGCCAAAAGTTTTACCTTCTGCTGCCGATTATGGAATCGTTGAACCAAGTTTTTGATCAATTAATGCAAAAGGAAAAGTGCCAATTTATGGAGTTATTGGTGATCAACAATCTGCTTTATTTGGTCAGCTTTGCACTGAAGTTGGAATGGTAAAAAATACCTATGGAACAGGATGTTTTACCTTAGCAAATACAGGCCAAAAAATTGTTGAGTCAAAAAACAACCTTTTAACAACAATTGCCTGACAAATTGGCGACAGTCCGGTTGAGTATGCTCTTGAGGGTTCAGTTTTTATTGCTGGCGCAACAATTCAGTGACTTCGCGATGGACTTGGAATAATCGAAAATGCCGCTGATACTGATTATTTTATTTCCAAAACCGATAAAGACGACCACCGGACAATTTTAGTTCCATCTTTTACCGGACTTGGAGCTCCTTATTGAGATTCTTATTCTCGGGGTGCAATTTTTGGTCTTGAAAGAGGAACAAGAAAAGAACATATTATTAAAGCTGCCCTTGAGTCAATCGCTTTTCAGTCAAATGATTTAATTAAAGCGATGAAATCTGACTTAGGTCAAGAAATTACACTAATGAAAGTTGATGGTGGTGTTTCTAAAAGTGACTTTTTAATGCAATTCCAGTCATCAATTTCTGAGCTTGAGATATCAAGGCCAAAAAACACCGAAACAACAGCAATGGGAGCGGCTTTTCTTGCAGGATTGCATGCAAAATTCTGAAAATCAATTGACGAATTAAAACAAATTTCACAAATTGACAAAACATTTAAGCCACAACTTGACCAAAATCAGGTTCAAAAACTAGTTGCAAATTGAGATCTTGCTGTTAAAAAAACTCTAAACTGAGTCAAAGACATTAAATAAAAGGAAATTTTACATGGAAAATATCATTTATTTATCTGAATTTCTGGGAACGGCAACGCTAATTTTGCTAGGAAATGGCGTTAATTATTCTGTAAGTGCAACAAAAATGTTTGCAAATCAATCAGGAAAATGGATTGTTATTGCTCTTGGCTGAGCTCTTGGTGTGCTTTTAGGAATTATGGTTGCTAACGGAATAGCCGGTAATATTTCTGTTGCCCATTTAAATCCGGCAGTTTCAATTTTTTCTGCTATCAGCACAAAAAATGCCGAACTTTTAGCGCTTATTCCTTTACAAATATTAGGGGCAATTTTTGGCCAGATAATTCTAAATACGATTAACTGAAGTCATATTAAAGAAACAAAAGCAGAAGTTATTGCCTCTTGCCACCACACCGGACCGGCATTTAAAAAATCTTATGTAAGCAACTTTTTATACGAATTTATCGGAACTATTGTCTTAATTGCCACAATTGCCTTTTTGGATAAATCATTTCAAACAATGGGACCAGTAATTGTTGCACTAATCGTGCTTTCAATTGGACTATCACTTGGTTCTTCAACTGGTTATGCTATAAATCCTGCGCGTGATTTTGGTCCAAGATTTATCTTTTTCCTTACTTCATTTGTCTTAAAAAAACATAATAATTTTTTAAATGTTAATAATTGAAAAGAAATTTACGGATTTGATTATTCATGAAATCCAATTATCGCTCCTAGTTTAGCCGCGGTTTTACTAGGTTTTGCGATTTAATTTGCCTGTTTTACTAAGTTTTTTTGATTTCTTTCTTGGAAATTTTTAGCCAATTTGCTATAATTTATAGTTAATATTTTAGTTAGGGTCATTATGAAAAAACTTAGAAAATCGTTGTTTTTATTGTTAATAACTTCAGGGAGTTTGCTTTTAACTTCTTGCGGACTTACTACTTCACGAATTGAGTTGCAAAATAAAAAAGATGAAAATGCAAACACTCAATCTCAAGAGAATAATTTTATTCAAAAAGAAACTCTAATAACTGAAAAAACCGGCGATTTGCTAAATAATTCAGAGACACAAATAAGCCAAGAAAACAATTTTGATCAAAAAATTGATCAAAAGTCAAATCTAGTTTCAATTCCAAAATCTAATATAAAAACAAAAACAGTCAAAAAACAAATTTTAAAAAATTTTAACCAAAACAAAAACCAACAGCAACAACAAAAGCAACTTTTAAGCCCAAAAAACGATAATAAAACCGAAATTATCACTAAAAAGCAGCCAGAAGTGGCTGTTTTTGTAAATTATTCGCAAAAATATTTGCAATTAGAAAATGATGTCAAGAATTTTATTAACACTGAATTAAAAGAGCTAAAACACGAATTTTTCAGGGATAAATTAAATCAAGTAATTGACGAGGTTGAATATGAAAAAATTCGTGACCAAAAAAATCAAAATCAATCCTTTTTCAAAAATAGCATCGGAAAACTAACAAAAATTTTTGATGAAGTTAAAACTAATTATAAAAATTCAACTGATTTTTCAGAAATAATTGAGCCAAAAATTCAAGATGAAAAACCAAAGGAAAAAGACGAAAATTCTTATCCTTTAGGGATTGAAAAATACCAAGATTATCAAGGTAATTTAAATTCCAATAATTCTGCCAAAAGTTTTATGAATTTAATTGACCCAAAAGATGTAAGAAATTTTGAATATCAAGGCTATAATGAAAAAAATCGCAAAAAAGTTGCTGATTTTACTAAAAAATTAATCGATGAATCTAAGGCAAAAACTGATGAAGAAAAAATAAAAATTATTTTTGACTGAATAGTTAAAAATGTAAAATATGCTTGAAATCTAAGTCGAATTCCCGCAGTTGAACCTTCGGCTGTTTTAGAAGAATTATACGCTGTTTGTGGTGGTTATTCTAATTTATATAAGGCAATGCTTGATTCAATTGGCATTAAAAATTCAATTGTTATTGGTTGGTCAAAATTTGGTCCACACCAGTGAAATTTAGTTTTTGATACAAAAACCAAAGAATTTTTTCACTCAGACCCAACTTGAGGGCAATTCAGAAGAAATGATGCTGAATTTGCAAAAGATCATAAAACCTTCAAAATTCTTGACTCATTTTATTCAGAAAATGGCCAAACTTATGAGTATAATTTAGGTGTTTCGCTTGTTTCTGCTAAGACTAGCGATGCTAAGCCTGCCTTTGAAATTAAAAATAAGTCTAAAGTAGTCGGAATTTCTAATGATTTTCTAAAAAAAGCAAGTAAATTATACATTGGTCCAAATGTTTCGCGGATTGATTATCAAAGTGGAACTTTTAGTGTTAAAAGTATTGATGTCGATCCCCAAAATCCTTATTTTGCATCAAAAGACGGCGTTTTATATAATAAAAACTTGACAAAATTAATTATAATGCCTGAAAAATACGAGTTTTCTTCATTTGTTTTGCCAAAAACAGTACAAGAAATCGAGGATTACAAGTTTTCTCTGAATGCAAAAAATTTAGAAAAAATCACTGTTGAACCGGGAAATTATTACTTTAGAGACTATGGCGGAATTTTATACAACAACGATTTAAGCAAAATCATTTTTATACCTAAAAATTATAAAGGCAAAATTATTACTGCTAAAAATGTTAAATTAGACCCACATACATTTGCAAATAATCCAAAAATCACTGAAATTGAAATTAGTCAAGGCGTTAAAGAAATTCCCGATTTTGCATTTAATTCTCTAAGTTCTCTTTCAATTATTAAAATACCACAAAGTCTTGAAAAATTTTCTGAAAACGCTTTTGTAGGAATTGATCTAAGAAAAATAAAAATAATTTACCCGCCAAACATTGACAAAAATGTTGCCAATGTTCTAAAAAAATTAAAAAAGATGCAGTAAATTCATTGCATCTTTTTTAATTTAGGAAAATATTATAAATATTAGGCAGAGTGATCTAAAATTACTTTTTTATTAAGTTTATTTGATTTTTCTGATTTTGACAGTTTGATGGGAAAAATTCACTTTTCAGTGAATATAAATATGCAAAAATACCCGTAAATCAGGGTTTTTTGATTTAAAATCTTAATTTTTTATTATTTTAAAATCAACCTTTTGCAAAAAAAAAAAAAAAAAATGTTTGGTCAAAAATAAAATTATGTTATAATAAACATCACTAAGAATAATTAATAAATTTGATATTGAATTAAGGGGGAATTACTTATGTTTTTTGCCATACAAAAGTAGAAAATGCGATTTATCCATTATATTTTTTAAATATGATGGGATGCCTTAAATTTACCCGTTTAGAAATCTATAAATTTATGGCTTTTGGTTATTGTTCTTTCAAAACTTCATATGTTTTTTTAGGCTCAATGCAAATAAAAACGAGTTTTCTATTTGCATTGAGTTTAAATAGTAGTTGTATTTTTTTATGATTTTTGTTGTTTTATCCATAAATTGATTTTTGCCAGTGTTTTAAAATAGGTAATTAACTTTTGCTAAAAAAGTTAAAAAAGTGCCCAAAACTAAACTAGGACAAAGAAAAAATTAACAGTTTAATATTATTATAACATCATAGCATATTGCTGTGGTGTTTTTCAATTTAAAATCGATTGAATTCTATAGTTGTTGTATCAAAATATATAATCTGCAATTATTTTTTTCAGATCTTCAAAAGTTATTTTACTGTAGTTTAACTCGTTTAAGCATTCACTTTTTATAATTGAAAATCAATATTCAGCCTCCCTATTATCCAAAGAATTTCCTATGCGAGACAACGAAACAGTTCCTCCCATTTTATTTATTTTGTCAATATAGACTTTTGAAGTGTATTGAAATCCATGGTCCGAATGAATAACAAAATCTTTATCAATAGACCTAAATGTCTTTATATTACCCATAACTAAATCAAGATCATTGTTTACAGATAATTTAAAATCTCTGATTTTTTTAGTTTTATGCTCAATTATTACAGACAAAAATACATGGTTTTCCTTAACATCTCTGGGAGCTTTTATATATGTAACATCAGTAGCAAAAATATTTCTATTTAATTTATCATTGTAGTCGCGTTTAACAATATCCGGTAGTGCGAATTTGGTGTTCTTAATTTCGCTCTTTCTTCTTTTTTTTCTAATTTTGCATACTAAATTCAATCTTTTTAAATGTCTTCCAAGAGTTCGAGGGTGAATGTAAATATTATATTTCATAGAAATATAAGCACTCAACCTTAAGCGACCATATCTACCTTTGTTATCAAGAAAGGATTTTTTAATTATTGCGTCATTTTTGTGCTCTTTTACTTTTATAACTCTAGTTTTAGATTTTGCCACTGCTTGTCTGCATACATTAAAAATTTTTGCAGATTTGCTGTAGGGAATATTTAGTGTTTTGGCTTCACTAAGTTTTCCTGATTTTGATTTATCTTTGTTGGTTTCGTAATATCTCTTAGCTATTTCTATTAATTCTTCTTTTGTAAATTCGTTTCAATCGGGTTCAATTTGTTTTTTAGGTTTGCCAGTCCCTGGCTTTCTCCTTGCACCCTTTTTATCTAATAATTGGTCTTGCATACCATTATTATAATATCTAATAATTTTTTTGATTCTTCGAACTAGCTGATTTCTGGTTATAAAATTTGTATCTGGCGAAATATCATTTATATAATTTATTGTTTTTTTTAATCCAAATTCATTGTAAATTTTATAAATCATATCAAACTCGTCTTTTTTAAAGTGTCTTGACATTAGTATTCTCCTTTTTGTTGCATTTGAAAATTTAAAAAAGCTAACACTTTGAGTGTTAGCTTTCTCCTTAAACTCGGGCAAAAAAGCCAACACCTTAGTGTTATTTTTTTGCCTAGTTTAAACCGGACACTTTTTTAAGATTATCTATCAAACTGGGAAACTCGTGATAAATATTCGCTAGATTGATCTAAAATTACTTTTTTATTAAGTTTATTTGATTTTCAACTAATTTTACAATTTCTAAAGCAATTGCAGGGGCTGCTGATAAACCTGGCGACTGCATTCCGGCGGCAAAAATAAAATTAGGATCTTTATAAGAAGGTCGAATAACAAAATCGCTATTCTGAATTTCGATTGGTCTTGAGCCTGCGAGTGCAAAAATTGTTTCCTGATAATCTAAGGTTGGAATAATTTTATGACCGATTTTTTGAATTTGCTCAACAAGACTAAAGTCAAGACAATTTACCTTTGATTTATCGATATTTTCTTCTGCTGTTGGTCCAACTAAAATATTACCATCAGGACGAGGTGCTACAATTACACCTTTTCCATATTTTTGAGGCACTAGAAAATAAACATCTTTTACATCAGGGTGATTTCTAAGAATTAAATATTGGCCTCTTCTTTGTTTTTGACTAAATTCAGCAAATCCGGCTAATTTTCCAATTTCATCAGCATAATGACCGGCGGCGTTAATAATAATTTTAGTTTGAAGAATTTTATTTTCATCATTATTTGTTTCAATTTCAAATAACTGTTGGTCATTTTTTGAAATTGAAACAACTTTTGTATTAGTATAAGAATCAACACCATTTTTAAGGGCAATTTCTAAAAAAGCAAGACTAGATTTGACCGGATCGATAACTCAAGAATTATCACACTCAAGAGCTAAAGATGCTTGTTTTGAAACTAAAGGATGCTGTGTTTCTAGCTCTTTTTTTGATAAAACTCTTAAATGCGACTGACTAAGTCCGTTGATAATTCCGCGCTCATAAAGATCATGAATAATTTTTTCTTCTTCTGAATCAAAGGCAAGAACAATGCTTTTTGCTTGTTGGCGAGGAAAATTTACTTTTGGAAATATGTTTTCAATTCACAATTTATGTCCTAAAACATTTAATTTTGCTTTTAATTTATGTGGTTTTGGATCAAAACCACAGTGAATTATTCCTGAATTTCCTGTTGTAGTTTCTGATGCAACGTATTTTTTAGCTTCAAGTATTGCGATTTTTAGTTTAAATTTACTCAATTCATAAGCAATATTTGTGCCGATTATACCAGCACCAATAATAACTACATCGTATTTTTGCATTTTTTTAGTTTCCATATGTCACTAATTCCTTTTGATAATTTTATAACTTAATTATATCAAAATAATCGCTATTTATTGGTTGATTTTAATTTGTTTTTATATAAACGGTTGGCAATTTTCTTTTTGATAATCAATGACGGAATAATTAAAAAAATCGAAATTAAAACTAAAACAACTCGTAAAATTAGCAAAGCTCTTGTTGAATTAAGCGGATAGGTAAGCAGTAAAAAAGTTAGTGAAAATAAAATAACAGTATAATAAAAAATAAAAGAAAAATCGACCACTTTTAGCCTAGTTAAAACCAGTGAGGCAAAAAAACAGACAAAAAAATTTAAAATCCCAATAATGGCTAAAATTCAATATGAAATTATCTCTTTTTGCCAAAAATCAGGCGAAAAAAATATATAAATTAAGCTAATTGGAATAAAAATTACAATTAATGCAAAAACAAAATCCGGAATTTTTGTTATTTTTTTATACATTTTTTTCGCGGTTTTTTAGCAATTCAATAAAGTCAACTAATGAAATTTTGAAAGATTCTTGTGAACCAAATTCACGATAAGTAATTTCGTTTTTTGCTATTTCTTCATCACCTATAATTATCTGAAAAGCAGTTTTTTGTAAATTTGCTTCACGAATTTTACGTGTAATTCGCTCAGATCTTAAATCAATTTCAGAATTATACCCTAAATTAAATAGTATTTCGTGGATTTTTTTACTATATTCATAATGTTTTTCACCGACGGGAATCACGATAATTTGCTTTGGTGAGAGTCAAAATGGTAATTTTCCTTTAGTTTGTTCTAATAAAATTGCAATAAATCGCTCATAAGTTCCAATAAGACCACGGTGAATCAATATTGGAGTTTCTTTTTGATTAAATTCGTTAGTAAAACTAATTCCAAATTTTTGTGGCAAGAGAAAATCTAGCTGTAAAGTCGAAATTGTAACTTCTTTATTTAATGCTGTCTTAATTTGAAAGTCGATTTTTGGGCCATAAAAAGCAGCTTCACCGATTTTTTCAACGTATTTTACGTTGTTTTGATCAAGAAATTGTTTTAAATCATTCTCGGCTTGATTTCACATTAAATCATCTTGGAAAAATTTTTCTTTGTTTTGTGGGTCTCTTTTTGAAAAAGAAATATAAAAAACTTTTATTTTGAAAAAATCAAGCACTTCTTGAATCATCTTAAAAAGGTGGCTAATTTCGCTAAAAATTTGCTTTTTTGTGACAAAAATATGCCCTTCAGTTAAATCCATTGCTCGAACTCGTTCTAAACCTGAAAGTGCACCTGATTTTTCATAACGATACAACCTAGATTGCTCTGAAACTCTAAAAGGCAAATTCCGATAACTAAAATGTTGCTCAGAAAATAAAATTATATGGTGTGGACAAGTCATTGGTCGCGGAATAAGTGCTTCATCTTCAACTTTAATTGGCGAAAACATGTCATCTTTATAATGTTGTAAGTGCCCTGAAATTTCATAAAGGCTTTGGTGACCAAAATGAGGAGTTAAAACTTCTCTAAAACCGTAATTTCGGTCAAATTCTAGTATTTTTTGCCTAATTTTGTTATGAATTTTCATCCCATTTTCAAGTCAAACTGGGAAACCAAGTCCAAAATAATGGCTAAAACTAAAAAGTTTTAGCTTTGAACCAATTCGGCGGTGATCTCTTTCTTGTCTTTCTTGCAAAATTTGAAGAAATTTTTCAAGATTTTCCTTTGAATCTCAACTTGTACCATAAATTCTTGTGAGCTGCTTATTTTTTGAATTTCCACGTCAATAGGCGCCTGCAATTTTTAGGAGTTTAAAATTTTTTATTTGATTCAGACTCTCAAGATGTCTTCCAGCACAAAGATCCTCAAAAAGTATATTGTTTTGTTGGTCAACAATTGAAAAATAGGTCACTTTTTCAGATTTGTTTTCAAGATCAGATTTTAGCTCTTGTTTGTAAATTTGACTTTGAAAATCAAGATTATTACCTTCTGTTTGAACAATTCTTAAATTTTTTGAAACTAATTTTTTCATTAATTTTTCAATTTTTCCAAAATCTGACTCAGAAAGTGGAGTTTCTAGATCAAAATCATAATAAAAACCATCATCATAAACAGGACCAATTCCTAATTTTACATTTGGGAAAAGTGTTTTTATCGCAAGCGCTAAAAGATGAGAGGTAGAATGATTGAGTTCATAATCAATTTTTAATTCCATGAGTTAAAGCCCCATTTTTTGTTTTATTGTTTTTAAATTTGAATTTGCTATTTGATTTGCTTTTTTCGCCCCATTTTTTGCAAAATCATCAACAAATTGTAACATTTTTTGGTGTTTTTTTTGTAAATCTTCGAGAAAATTAGCAACGATTGTTCCGACTGTTTCCTTTAAAAACTTATAGGATTGATCTTGAAAAAAATTAAGGGTTTCTTCTTGAGTTTTATCAGTAAAGCCCATATAAATATTCAAAAGATTACTGATCCCCGGCTTTTCTTGGCTAAAATAAATTTTATTTTCAGAATCAGTTTTTGCTCTTTGAATTTTATTATAGGCTTCTTGAGGCGAATCGGTTAAAAAAATTGCCGAGTTTTTTTGGCTTGTTGATTTAGACATTTTTTTGGTTGGATCAGTAAGTGACATTATTTTTTGCGCATTTTGGGAAATTATTGCCTTAGGAATGACAAAATCTGTTTTATAAATTTTGTTAAAACGCTGAGCAATTTTTCGTGTAAGTTCTAAATGCTGTAATTGATCAGCACCAACGGTTACAAAATCAGGATTATATAAAAGAATATCTGCGGCCATTAAAATTGGATAAGTTAGCAAGCCTGTTGGAACTTTTTCGGTATTATTTTCCTGTTTTTGACGAGATTTATCTTTAAATTGCGTCATTCTTGAGAGTTCGCCAATTGTTGTTTGGGACTGTAAAAGTCAAAAAAGTTCACTATGAGCACTAACATCAGATTGAAAAAATAACACTGTTTTTTCAGGATCAAAACCGCATGCAAGATAAAATGCAAAAATACTAGCCCGGTTTTGAGTTAATTTTTCTGGGTCGATTGGCAAAGTAAGGGCATGAAGATCGGCAACAAAAATAAAATTTTCGTACTGATCTTGAAACGAAAGACTCGGTTTTATTGAACCGAGAAAATTACCAATCGTCAAGTTTCCAGTTGCAGTTATTCCACTTACTAATCTTTTTTTCATAGCAAAAAAATTTTAGCATAATTATAATGAATTTTTTAGAAAATGAGTATAATTTAAAAAGATATTATGAAGCTAATTTCCAAAATCATTTATTTTCTTTTGCAAATTTTTAGCTTTGGTTTGTTTGCTAAACGTATTAAAAAAAAACATAATAAAACAAAGTCTGAAATCACCTTTGATGACAAAATCGGTTTCAATGTTGATGATCTAGTTAAATTTTTAGGCGGGACTAAAAATATTGACTCATGTGATTTTACAGTTTCTAGATTAAAAATTAAATTAAAATCAACTGAAGGTATCAATGTTGAAGAAATTGGAAAATTAAAAGGGATTTCAGGTGTTGTTGTTGGTTTAAACGAAATTAATTTAATAGTTGGTAATAAATCTAAGGCTATTTGAAAAGCTATAAATAATTTTGAATAAGTTTAAAAACAGTTTAAAAAATCCTAAGGAAATTACATAAAAAAATGCAAAAATTTGGAACCCATACCCGTGAAACCCAAAATTCAACTGGTACAAATCAAAATTTAAGCTACGAGCGTTTACTAGCAAATTTAATTACAATTGAACGTGCAGATTCTGCACTTTTTACAAGAATCGACAACGAAAATTATATTGATTTATTTTCTGCCCTAAAAACTAGCGATCTTAGAAAATTAATCTCTTCGCCAATTTCTTCTGTGTCACTGACAACAAGTGAATTTGATGATTTTATTGAAAAAATAGAATCAATTCAAGACAAAGATGAATTAATTGAATACTTAAAAAATTCAGACTACAAACTAAACCCGCTTGCCCAAAGAGCGCTTAATTCTGATTTTCAGTCAGCAAAAAAAGACATATTAAATAAAATATCATATAAAAAACAAACAAGTCTAGCAAAATGAAAGCGTTTGATCAAAAAAGCTTATGATATTCTTAGAGATCGAAATGTTTGACCTTTGCACATTGGATTTTGCTATATTTCTTTGTCAATTGAGGATCGAAGTTTTTTTGGACCTTTATTTGTTAAAGAATGTGAAGTTACAATTGTAAATTCAGTGCCAAGACTTAATGCTGATGGACATATAAAACTAAATAATAAACTTCTTGCATTTTTAAAGAAACTTGACATTGATTTTAATTTTGACTTTGATTTTTCAGAATTTTCAATTGAAGAAGTAATTGAAAATGTTAAAAAATTTTATAATGATAAGTTTGAAATTCCTAACATTGAAGGAAAAATTGCAAAAGATGTCTCAACTCCAGAAGATACAATACATTTTCACCCCGGAGTTGTTCTAGGATTTTTCAATATCGGTGGATCACATCAGCGTCAAATCATGGAAAAAATGATCAAAACTGGTGAAATTCACAACTTAATTGAAGTTGATATTAACAAAACCACATACAGAAACAATGTTGAAAAATCAATTTTTTCACCGAAATTTACAGGATTTTTTAAAATTCAGCCTACTAACTTTACTCAAGATTGTGCTCATATTTCGGCAATTTTACAAAACACAATTATTTGAGGGCCTCCTGGAACTGGAAAATCTCAGACAATTGCAAACATTATTTCAAATGTTATTGCCCTAAATCGAACCGCACTTGTTAGCTCGCAGAAAAAAATTGCCCTTGTTGTTTTAAGAAAAAGACTAAAAATGATGTCATTTTTCTGTCTTTTTGTTATTAATGAAAAATTGGAAAATTATAAAGATTTTTACAAGCCAATTGAAGAGTATATTGAAAATATTGAAAATTTCAATATGGAATCAAAACTTAAAGAAATTAAAGTTTTTTCCGATGATGATCGCCAATATTTAGAACTTTTAGAAAAAATTTTTCCTAAAATTGAAACTTTAACAAATACACTTGATGCTTATAAAACAATCGAAAAAGCTAACAATTTTTTCAAACTAAGTATTGCTGAAACTCTTTTTAAACTAAATAAATCGATTAATATCAATCCAAAAAGATCACCACAGTCAAGAAATAATCTAAAATTACATATTATTGAGTCTAAACTCAAACGTAAATTGAAATTTTATGAAAAAGCAATGCATATAGCTTCCAATGAACTTCGCCAAGACGTTGACTTAATTCTTGAAAACCTAGCTAATTATGATGATAATTTGGAAAACATCTATAACAAAATTTCAAAATTAGAAATTTCTAATTTTGAAAATCTCGAAAAGTTTCTCAATTTTGTAAAAAAACCAAAAGTTGAAGTTCTTGATGATAAGGCTTTATTTATTTACCATGCAAAAAAAGTCTTTGAAGTCTTGGCAAAATTAAATAATGACCCTGAATTTCAACAACTCTATACTCGTTTCAGACTTAGTGTTAAACAAAAAAAGAAAATGTCTCCTTACAAATTCTTACTAAAACATGCTGAAATTATTAAGATTTTGTTCCCAGTTATTATTACAACTCCTGACATTGAACTTGTAATGTTTGAAAAACGTTATTTTGATTACATTATTATTGATGAAGCTTCACAAATGTTTTTAGAAGAAGCGCTCCCACTTTTATTTTACGGAAAAATTAAAGTTCTTGTTGGTGACCACCAACAAATGCAACCAATTCGTTGGTTTGCTTCAAAAATGAATGATGAATCAGAAGATGATGCCTTTGCAAATATTGAATCAATTCTCGAATATGCTCATTCCAAAGGTGTTTTTAACATTATGTTAGACAAAAATTACCGTTCACATCATGCTTCCTTAATGTCTTTTAACTCCCGTCATTTTTATGATTCAGAGCTTAAAATTGCCAATAATCATAATTTTGAAGGCAATGATGTAATTGAAGTTCATAATGTTAATGGTCAATGAGACGGACAGCAAAATATTGTTGAGGCAAAAGCAGTTGTTGATATTGCCCAAAAAAATATCAACAAGTTTTCGACAATGATAATTTTGGCTTTTAATAAAAATCAGCAAAACGCAATTGAAAAAATAATTTTTGAATCCTATCCAGAAATTGAAAAATTAATTTATACTGATAAAATTATTGTAAATAGTCTTGAAAATATTCAAGGAGATGAGGCTGATTTAGTAATTGTCTCAGTCGCCTACGATCAAAGTGCAAAATTTGGCTCAACTTATATAGCGCGAAAAGGTGGAAAAAACGCCCTAAATGTTGCTACCTCTCGTGCACGTCAAAAAATGATAATTTGCAAGTCAATAAATGCTGATGAAATTCAAAATACTTCTAACTCTGACGATCTAGAAATTTTTAAATCTTGAATTAATTTCTTGGATCTTGATGTTCAGTCACAAATAAATTATTCACGTAAAAATAAAGTACAACTTTCACTTTCAGAGTTAAAAAATGTTGCAAAATCAAGCTTTTTTGCTGATTTTCAGCAAGAATTTGCCGAAGAATTTTTAGGACTTTTCCCAAATTTAGAGCTAAAAACCAACTATGTTGTCGGAACCGAGCAAATTGATGTTGCTATTTTTGATCAAGGCAAATTTTTGCTTGGAATTTATTTAGACTCACTCGAATATCGCAAACCTAAAGAGTATATTGAATATTTTGATGCAATCAAATTCATTCAACAAAAAAAATATCCAATTATCATTATTAATTTTGTTGAATGAAAACTCAATAGAAATAAAGTAACCGAAAAACTCAAAAAAGAAATTATCAATTTGAAGGAAGATGATCTTGTTTAAACCGGAATTATATCAGGTTGATGATTTAGTAATTGGCTGTGATGAGGTTGGTGTTGGCGAGTATTTTACAAATTTAACTGTTTGCTGCGCTGTTTTTCGCCAGTCAGAAATTGAAGGGCAACTTATTGAAAAAATTGTTGATTCAAAACTTTTAAATGAAAAGAAAATTAGTGAACTTTTTGAAATTTTGGACCAAAAAATTACTTATAAATTTATCTCTTTAGAGATGAAAGACTATAATGATCTAATCCAAAAAGGACTAAACTCACATGAAATCAAAGCTTTTTTATATTTTAAAGTGCTTAGAGAACTGACTTTAATTTTTAAAGATGTTCCAATTGATAAAATTTTCATTGATGGTTTTGTTTCGGCGCAAAAATTTAGTCAATATTTTGCTAAAATAAGTAAATTTTTCAACATTGAGCCATGAAATTTTGAAAAATATCCCTTAATTTTGGAAAAAAAAGCCGACACAAAAATTAAACAAGTTGGAGCTGCTTCAATAATTGCAAAACATGCCCTAAGCCAAAAATTCAACAAACGGCAAGAAAAATGAAAAGCAATTTTTCCGGCTGGTTCAAATCAAATTGAAAAAATTGTTAATTTTTGCCTTGGACAAATTCAGAAATACGGGACAATTTTCCTTGAAGAAAATGTAAAATTACATTTTAGCATTACTGATAAAGTCTATACGAAACTAAAGGAAAAAAATGGAAAAAATAGCTAAATTATTTCAAGAAAATTCAGAACAAATTATCTCAAATGTCGGCACAGCTGGAGGAGTTGGTCTTGGTGGCTGAATTGGCATAACTATTGGTGTTGGAATTATTTTATTTATTATTGGCGGCGTGATTGCCTTAATAGTTTCAAAAAAAATGTTTGAAAAACAAATTCGCGAAAATCCACCAATAACTGAAGGCATGATTCGCGCAATGTACATGCAAATGGGTCGAAAACCATCTGAGGCACAAATTAGAGCGGTTATGCGATCAGTAAAAAACGCTAAAAAGTAGGAAATAATGAAAAAAAGAGTTATTTTAATTATTATTGACGGCCTTGGATTGCGTCCTGAAAGTCAAGGAAACGGTTTTGCACTTGCAAAAACACCGGTTTTTGATCACCTGTTTGACAATTATCCAAATAGTTTGATCGCTGCATCAGGTCAAGAAGTTGGACTCCCTGAAGGACAAATGGGAAATTCAGAAGTTGGCCATTTAAATATTGGAGCCGGATTTATTGTCTATACTGGAATTTCAATTATAAATAATGCTTTAAAAACCGGTGAGTTTTTCAAAAATAAAAAATTTATTAAAGTTTTTGAGCATAGTATAAAAACTGATACACCTGTGCAAATTATGGGACTTTTTTCTCCAGGGGGCGTTCACTCACATCAAGATCACCTTTTTGCCCTAATTGATTTTGCAGCCGAATTTGGTGTTAAAAAACTTAATTTGCACCTTTTTGGTGATGGAAGAGATGTTGCACCTGAATCAATTAAGCCAAATCTCAGTTTATTAATAAAGAAATTGAAAAATTTTGAAAATTACAAAATTGCTTCAATTTCTGGCCGTTTTTATTCAATGGATCGTGATAAAATGTTTGACCGTGTTGAATTAGGATATAATTCTATTCGTGGAAAAGCCGAAAATACCTTCACAAATCCAATTGATTATGTTGATTCTCAATACGAAAAAGGAATTAGTGACGAATTTTTACAACCGGCAATAAATTTGCAAGTTAATAAAAATGATTTTCTCAATGACAATCATGGCGTTATTTTTTTCAATTTTCGCCCTGATCGTGCAAGACAACTTTCGCATTTAATTTTGCAAACAGATTTATACAATTTTAAACCAAAATATCCTGTAAAAATCGACACTTTTGTGTCAATGATGAAATATGAAGGGATAAATTGCGATATTGCTTTTGAGGAGATGAAAGTCAACAATCCACTTGGAAAAGTAGCTGATGAGGCAGGGTTAAAACAACTTCGACTTGCTGAAACGCAAAAATATGCCCATGTAACTTTCTTTGTTGACGGTGGTGTAGAACTTGAACTAAAAAATTCTGACCGAATTCTTGTTGATTCATTAAAAGTTGAGTCTTATGCTGATTATCCGCAAATGTCAGCTGTTGAAATTACTGATAAATTAATCCAAGTTGGTCAAAATTATGACCTTATTATCGTCAACTTTGCAAATCCAGATATGGTTGGACATACTGGAAACTTAAAAGCAACTATAAAGGCGGTTGAAATTTTAGATTCACAAATCGGTCGAATTCACAGCTGAGCAAAAGAAAATAATTTTCATTTTTTCATTACAGCCGACCATGGTAATGCCGAACTTACTGAGGATGAAAATAATAAGCCCTCAACAAAACACACCGTATTTCCCGTTATGTTAATTTCAAGTGATAAAAGTTTGAAATTAAAAAACGGAAGATTGGCAAATATTGCCCCAACAGTGCTTGATTATTTAAATATCAAAAAACATCCTGACATGGATCATGAATCCTTAATAATTAAGCAAAACTAAACTTTTACAGACTAATTTTATTTTCATTAAAAACCAAAATCATTTCCCTTTGATTTTGGTTTTTTTAAAAAGTTAATTACCTATTTTAAAACACTGGCAAAATCAATTTATGGATAAAATAACAAAAACCATAAAAAAATACAACTACTATTTAAACTCAATGCAAATAGAAAACTCGTTTTTACTTACATTGAGCCTAAAAAAATATATGAAGTTTTGAAAGAACAATAACCAAAAGCCCTAAATTTGAAGATTTCTAAACGGGTAAATTTAAGGCATTCCATCATATTTAAAAATATAATGGATAATTCGCACTATCTAATTTTATTAGACAAAAAACATAACTAATTCCCCCTTAATTCTAAAATCCAAATTTATTAATTATTCTTAAGTGAGAATTATTATAACATAATTTTATTTTAGACCAAACATTTTTTTTTTTTTTTTTTGCAAAAGGTTAATTTCAAAATTATAAAAATTAAGTTTTAGCGTCAAAAAAACCCGGATTTATGGGTATTTTTGCGTATTTTTGTTCACTAAAAAGTGAATTTTTGCCATCAAACTTGAAAACTCAGGTGGTTTTTTTAGAAAATTTAAAAAAAAGATTTTTTTAGTAGCAAAAATTAAAATCTATAATTTTTTAATATTTTTTAGTATTTTTTCCGAATTTCTAGAAAATATTAAGAAAAATGGTATAATTTGTATTATTAAAATATTAAACAAATTAAGAGGTGTAAATGGCAATTAAGCTAAAAAAATTAAGAAATTTATTTATTTTTTCAACTCCTATTGTTTTTTTAGTAGCAACAAGTTGTGGTGTTAGTCACAAAATTGCTGACAAATTAGGCCCAAGTGTAAGTTTTGATGTAAATGGTAATTATGTTTTTACTATTAAAAATGATAAATTCAAAGATGCAACAGAGGTAGTGGCTCATTTTGAAGGTGAGAATGATGGAACTAATACAGCTAATAATGCTAGAAAAATCACCGCTGAAGTTAGTGGAACCATAAATAATTTAACCGCAAGTTTTAACACAGTTGGAAAATTACAATACGATTATAGATGAACACTCAAAAAAATTAAAGTTGGATCTGAAGAAATTTCACAAGATCAATTCCCTGATGATTTAAAAGATGACATTTGGTTTGAGAAAAAAATTGCTATAGTTAAACAAGATACTTCGCTTTGAATTGATCCTCAAACCCAACTTTTAAAAAATTGAATAAATACTGAAGCAAATGTTGAGTTAAAAGCTGAATTTATTAGAATTGATGACCCAAACAAGCCAACAACTGAAACAACTGAAATAATCGACGGCGTAGAAGTCAAAAAACCGGACCCAACAAAGAGAAGAATTATAGATACCACTTTCGATAGTTCGTTAAATAAATTTTCAGCTCCATTACAAGAAGGTTATAAATTTAATAGAATTCTAATTCAATCTAAAAATAACTCGTTTGCAACAATTAGTTTACCTTATAAACCTTTTTAATATAAATTCTAAAATAATAAAAAAAGCAATTTCTAGTCTGAAATTGCTTTTTTTGTATTAAAAATAACGAAGATTAAAAATTAAGATATTAAATTAATTCAAAGTGTTTTAATTGTGATTCTAATACATCAGCAGGAACATAACCTTCAAGACGATGTACAAGTTTGTGATCTTTATAAAATAATGTTGTTGGAGTTCCATGGATTTGGTTATCACGCGCAAATAAAATATTTTCACGCACATTAACTCTAATGATAACTAGACCATTTACTCCATATTTATCGTTCATTTGATCTATTGAAGGTTCATAAAGAACACAGGCACCGCACCCAGGTTGGTGAAATACGAGAATTGCAGCTTTGCTTGTTAAAATTTTTTGATTAATGTCATCGGTTGAGTGAATATCAAAGATTGGCATAATACCTCCTTTTTTATATAAATGATACCACATTTTTGCTTTTTTACAATATATAAATAGAAAAAATTAATAAGATTTTGCAAATAAGACAAATTTAGTAGTTTTTTTACCGCTAAATATTGAATTAGCGCTTTGAGGTATATTAAATATTGAATTTTTTGGCAAAATACAACGAGCTGTTGCAGTAGTTTCGTCTTGTATTTGTTTCTCTTTTGCCGAACTTTCACCAAAAGGAGCAATAACAAATTTGCCTTTTTGTATTTCAGTCTGAAGTTCTTGATACGAAGTTACAAAAACTGTGTTTTCAATTATGCGAGTTTTAGCTCTTTCAAACAAGTTTTTTTGAATTTCATCAAGAATTTTAGGGCATTTGTCTTTTAATTCATCAAGATTAAAATAAATTTTTTGACGGTTATCACGGCGAACAAGACAAATTTGATTTTTCTTTACATCATTTGGTCCAATTTCAATTCGAATTGGTGAGCCAGAAACCTCAGATTTATTTATTTTAAAGCCAATTTGCTCATCTGATTCATCTACTTGATAAGTAATTTTTCTTTGTTTAAGAATTCTAGCTACTTTTTTTGAAAAATCTTTAACTTCGGGATGTTTTTTTGCAAAAAACTCAAGAATATCTACCTTATATGGGGCAATTTTTGGCGGCAAAACTAAACCACTATCATCGCTGTGAACCATCACAAGAGCGCCAATTAGACGGGTTGAAATCCCTCAAGATGTTTGATATGGTGTTTCAAATTCGTTTTTGTTGTTTTTGAACTGAATTCCAAAATTTTTAGCAAAATTTTGGCCTAAAAAATGCGATGTGGCTGATTGAAGCGCACGGAAATTTTGCATCATTGACTCAATAGTGTAAGTTGTAACAGCGCCGGCAAACTTTTCACGATTAGTTTTTTTACCAAATATTGTTGGTATAGCAAGATAATTTTCTAAAAAGAATTTATAATATTTAGCTATTTTTTTAGTAAAATTTTGAGCCTCTAATTTATCTGAGTGAATTGTGTGTCCTTCTTGCCAAAGAAATTCAGTATTTCGTAAAAATGGATTAGTAGTTTTTTCTCATCTCAAAACTTGAGTTCACTGATTTAATTTTAACGGTAAAATGTTATTTGCAGCAATTTCATTTTTAAAATAATCAGCAAAAAGGAGCTCACTAGTTGGTCTTATATAAATATTTTCGGCTAATTTTTTTTGGCCTACATGAGTTATTGTTAATAATTCTGGCGCAAAACCTTTAATATGTTGTTTTTCTTTTTCAATAAAACTTTCAGGTATAAGAAGGGGGAAATAAACATTTTTTACACCTTGGGAAGCAAAAAATGCATCAACTATTTTAGTTATATTAGTTCAAATTGAAAATCCAAAAGGTTTAAAGTAAAGTGTTCCTTTGATTGGACCGTAACTCATTAAATTCGCCTGAGTTATAACGTCAACATATCATTTTGCAAAATCTTCACTACTTGGCGTTATCTTTTCAGGTCGTTTCATAAAATAAATAATTAAAAAAAATGGTGAATTAACATTTGGCTGCCCCAGTTAGATTCGAACTAACGAATGACGGTACCAAAAACCGTTGCCTTACCGCTTGGCTATGGGGCAAAATGGTGGGGGGTGAGGGATTCGAACCCCCGAATCCGAAGAAAGTGGGTTACAGCCACCCGCATTTGACCGCTCTGCAAACCCCCCGATCCGTTGCAGCTTTTTAATTATAACATATTTTTTTGATTTGATAATTTTTTTTTAATTTTTTTTTAATTTTTTTTTTTTTTTCGGACTAGCGATATTTAGCCACGTCCTCAGTTACTATTTGGAAGACATCATTTACTAGTTTTTCTTGTTCTCCAATTGGAAGATTTGGGTCTAGTTTAATTTGCTTATAAGCAAAAATAAAAGAAGGATGTAAAAAGTTACCTAATGGACGTCCTATTTTGTAGAGTTCAATCCATCTGTCTTTTAATTTTTTAGCAAGCTTTTCATCATCATGTCTTATTTTATATTCATTTGCTAATTTTTGATAAGATAAAATTTTAAAAATAGCAAAGGTAAATCAAAAGTTTTTAACAAATTCAGATCACTTAATAAGAATAAAAAATCCAAGGCCAAAGAAATAACTTAATGCTGGAAACCAAAAAATATAATATAAAATTTGACTGTAAGGATTTAATTGGGCTAAATTTTGACTAATTATTTCAGAATTAACATTTAAAACTATCATTTTATGACTAAAAATCGGGCTAAGTAAAAATATTAATCTTACAATATAATTTAACAGTAAAAAACTTGAATCGGCAATATAATAAAAAAGTAATTTCCTTGGTTTACTGCGGTTTTTTAAATTATTAAAATAAACTAAAGTTTGAATAATTACTAAAAATAGAACAAATGAGCCAACAAATGCTAAATACTGTCAGAATTGAAAATTATTAATTCCGGCAAAAAATAATCAAAAAATAAGCATTAACATCGAAACTAGCAAGGTTGAAATTGAATAATAAATTGACTTTGCAGTAAAAGAGATATTATTTCAAAGTTTTTCGACAGGATTTATTTTAGTTTTAGTTCTTTTTTCATGCTTTTGAAAAATATCGGAATTAAGTTGGTAAAAACTTGAAGTTCAGGCTGAGTGCTTTTCGCGATATTGCATTTTTTTATTTAAATCACTAATTTCAGCAACAGCTCTTGAGTCAGAAAGAAAGTAAAAAAACTGATTTTCATCATCATGCAAAAGTCATGAAAAATTAATTTGGTTAGATTTTTTTGGTTTTGTAACTTTTTGAAGGAAATTTTTTGACTCTTTTGTTTGTTCTTGAGTTGTTTGTGAATTTTGCTGTGATTTTAGATAATTAGGCTGATAAGTAACGTATTTTTCTTGTTGATGATCATATTGAGGGCTATTTTGGGCCTGAATTTCAATGTCTTTTTGATCAACAAATGTTTGACTGTCATCTCCTTGAAATGGATTGGCGGTGTTAGTTTTTAAATCTTGACTCTGATTTGGTTTTTGAAAATTACTATAATGTTGATATTTGCGATCACGGGAAGCAAAATGCGAATTATGAGATGTGTTAGCACCATAATTTTTTGAATTATAAAAATTAGACTGATTTTGGTCGTTTATTTTTTGATTATTTTTTTCTTGGTCATGATTTTGATTCATTAAATTCTCCTGTGTAACTATTTAACCTATTTGTTTTACAAATTTAATTTAAATCTAAAAAGTTAATTTAATATTAGCACCTTTTTCAATTTCTTCATTAAATTTTACCAATTTATAACTAATATTAATTATTTTTTTCTTTTTAATTAAATAAGGTAAAAAAACGCATGTTTTTAATGGTTCGGTACTTTTATTCTTATAAGAACTTATATTAATAAATTTAAAATTTTAAAATTCAAAATTCAGGCATCAAAAACACACTAATTATATAATATATAATAAGCAAAACAGTTAAGCTGAATTTTACTTTTTTTGAGTCAATAAAATTGCATTTTTTGACAAATCTATAATTTAATTCAAATTTTTAAAAATAAGTGATTATTTTAAAATTTTTTTCAAAATGGTGGTTTATTTTAGGAATTAATTTTAATAACTGAAATAATTTTTAATATTTCCATAAAAATACCCTTTTTAGTCCAAAAAGACAAACTTTTGATCATAAAAGTTTGATATTTTTAAATTTTTTGTTGATTTTAGTAAAAATCACTCCCACTTCACTCCACTAATAAAATTCAAAAAATTTAAAAAACACCACCTAAAAACAGTGATTTTTTTTCAAAGAAAAAATGATAAATAAAAAAAATTGATTTTTTTTTGTTTGAAATGGGATTTAGTGTATAATTGTGGTTGACAGTGGAGATAAAAAATGTTTGGAACTGTTTTCAGAATATTAGATGAAAAAAATAGAATTGTGCTACCTCCTGCTTTTCGTGATGAACTTGATGGTGACTTCTATATTTCAGCTAATTTGGACAAAATTCTCGAAATCAGAAGCCAAGCCGAATTTGATATTATTGCCCAAAAAATTGGAAAAGCAAACTCATTAGATCCACGACTTCGTGATTTTGCTAGATATTTTTTTGGAAATACCGTCAAAGTTTCTGTCGATAAGCAAGGTAGGTTTTTAATTCCCAAAAATTTACTTGACTTGGCCGCTGTCAAAAAAAGAATCTATTTATTAGGGGTTAATAACAAAATTGAAATTTGGCCTGAAGAAAGATACGATCAATTTTTTGCAAAATTTTCTGACAGCAATGTCACCGCTGATTTAGAAAAAGAATTGCTAAAATCGGGAGTAGAATTATAAAATGCACATTCCAGTTTTGTTAGAAGAAGTTATCTTAGCTCTTGAAATTAATCCCGAAGGATTTTATGTTGATTTAACTTTAGGGCGTGGCGGACATTCCAAGGCGATTCTTGAAAAATTAACAACGGGAAAACTGATTGTTTTTGATAAAGATATCCAAGCCATAGACGAAACTAAATCTAAATTAACTGCAATTAGTCAAAATGTTAATTTTATTTGTTCAGATTTTGCAAATTTTGATTATCACTTAGAAAAATTGGGAATTGATTATATAGATGGATTTATTGTTGATTTAGGTGTTTCTTCACCTCAAATTGACAATCCAGAGCGTGGCTTTTCTTACTCTAAAGATGGCAATTTAGATATGAGAATGGACACAAGTCAATCTCTTGATGCTTCTTGAGTTTTAAATCAATATTCTGAAGAAAAACTAGTTCAGATTTTTTACAAATACGGACAAGTAAAATTTGCACGGCAAATTGCAAAAGCAATCATTGAAAATAGACCTTTGAAAACCACTTTTGATCTTACTAAGATTGTCAAAAAAGTTATTCCAGCACTGGCGTTATCTAAAAAAAACTTTGTAAAAAATGTTTTCCAGGCTGTGCGAATTGAAGTAAATAACGAACTTGAATCTCTGCAAATGTTGTTAAAAAAGTTACCCAAATTCTTAAAGCACGGTTCAAAAGTTTTAATTATTAGCTTCCATTCGCTAGAGGATCGATTAGTAAAAGATGCATTTTTAAATTTAGTTAGCAAATCTAAGCAAGATTTTTTTAAAAAAGGTGATCCAGAATTCTCAACAAAAGTTTTTCGACCATCACTAGAAGAAGTTTTGCTAAATCCGAGAGCAAAATCAGCTAAATTACGAGTTTTAATTAAAAATTCATAAAAAAGAAAAATTGAAAAATAGGTAAAAATACTATGGAAAGATGTAGTAAAATTATGCTAATGGGATTAGGTGATTTTGGATCTAAAATTGTTCAAAACATCAATTTAGATCAAGCTAGCTTTCCAAAATTTTTTATAAATTCACGCGATGAATATTCTAATTTCAATTTTAGCGATCAAAATTCACTAATTCTTAGTCAGTCAAATTTTGGATATGACTGAAAAAAAGCAAACCAAGCAGTAAAAGATAAAAGTTTAGAAATTCAATCAATTCTTGCTGGGGTCAAAATTCTCTTTTTGATTGTCGGATTAGGCGGATCAACTGGATCAGGAGCAGTTTTAGAAGTAGCTGAAATTGCTCAAAAAATGAATATAATTATAATAGTTTTAGCAACAAATCCTTCTGAAAATGAGTCAAAATTTAGAAGAGAAACAAGTTTTGACGTGCTTCAAAATTTGAAAAAAATTGTTGATTCATTGATTTTAATTTCACCAGAAGAAATAAGTTTAACTTTTCCGAGTCTTATGGTTGAAAATGTTCTTCAATTAATAGTCCTAACTATTCAAAAGAAAATTTCAATTCTAACAAAAGCTATTTGTCAACAAAATGCATTAATTCATGTTAACAGTTCAATAATCGAGTCAATTTTATCCAATAATAACTTTGTTTTTGTCGGATATGCAAGCGAAACTGGTCCAAATAGGGCAATAGTTGCAACTGAAAATGCCTTTAAAAACCATTTTGTCGAATTTGATCTCTCATCTTCCGAGGAAATGTTAATTACAATTAGTGCTAATAATTCAATTTTACAAACCGAAATTAACGATGTTCTTAACACAATTAGAAAAAATTTCAAACCAGACTTAAAATTTTCTTATGGCGTGTATACAAACACAAAATTAGATAAAGAAATTGAAATTGGTATAATTGCAAGTCAAAAAAAGCATAGTTATGAAAGCAAAAAAGCAGCAAAATTAAATCTTGCCTTCGATAACAAATTTAGTATTTTCTAAGCAAATTGATTTTGATTTAAACTTTTAGTAAATGCTTATAAAACACCTTTAAAAATTATAAAATTTAGTACGCAAACAAAATTTTATAACAAAAAGGTGTTTTTGTATTATTTTTTTTTAAAAATTTTTTTTATGGCCAAATCGACGGAAATATAGTATAATAATATTGTAGTTTTACTATTATTTTATCAACTAAATTATTATGTCAAAAATCAATAAATATATATCTGACTATTTTCTTGATAGTCAAAAAATACTTGCAAAATTTAATCCGAAAAATATTGTTATTTTACAGTTTTTCCAACGTAAAGATTTTGCCGTGATTGGCGGAATGGATGAAGTTTTAAATTTTTTAGTAGATAATACTGACTATAAAAAATATAAAATTCGTTATTTAAAAGACGGAACTCGTGTAAAAAAACGTGAAATAGTGCTTGAATTAGAGGGTCCTTTGCATCTTTTTGGTCATGTTGAAGGAATTATTGATGGAATTTTAGCCCGTTCAACTTCGATAGCAACAAATGCTTATTTATGCAAAAAAGCAGCAAATGATAAAGAAATAATCTTTATGGCCGATCGTTCTGATCACTATTTGATGCATCAAATTGATGGAAAAGCAGCAAAAATAGGCGGTATTTCAATATTTAGCAATTTAGCTCAGTCAGGAAAAAGTGCTACTAAAAATTTTGGCTCAATGCCTCACTCTTTAATTCAAAATTTTGATGGCGATCTTATTAAAACTTCGCAAGCTTACCGTAAAATTTTCCCAGACCAACCACTTGTAGCTTTGGTAGATTTTAACAACAATGTAATTGAAGAATCCTTAGCTGTTTTGGCTGAATTTGGTCAAGATTTAGCGGGAGTCAGAGTTGACACTTCTTCAAATATTGCCGATCAAATGTTCGAAGATCCTAAAAAAGACGATTTTGGAATTAATGCAAAATTAATAAAAAAACTACGTGAAGAACTAGATAAAAACAACGGTCAACACGTAAAAATTATCGCCTCATCAGGGCTAAACCCTATGAAAATTAGAGAATTAGAAGAACAAAACGCCCCTGTTGACTTATACGGTGTTGGCGAGTATATGCTTCAAATTCGCAATCATTTTAGCGCTGATGCAACAGTACTAAATGGGAAAAAACTAGCTAAATTTGGTCGTTTTTATCGTAAAAATTCAAAATTAATAACTTTTGAATATGAAAAATAATCTTGAATTGAATAATTTGGGTTATAATGATGACCTCAAAATTTGACAAGACAAGACAAGTTTTAATTATTCAGTTGATACTATTTTGCTAGGAAATTTCATCACCTTAGCTAAAAAAGTAAAACTAGCACTTGAAATAGGAACAAATAACGGTGCACTGGCAATTTTTGTTGCTCATCGAAAAAAAGACTTAATTATTGATGCAATCGAAATTAATGAAAAAGCCATTAATTTAGCTAAAAAAAACGTTGAAATCAATAAAAAAGAAAGTCAAATTAATCTAATTTGTGCTGATTTTAATCAGTTTTGAGTTGAACATAATAAAAAACAGTCACGAAAATACGACTTAATTTTTGCTAATCCTCCTTATTTTAAGGTCGGAACCAAAAAAATTCGCAATGTTAGTCCTGAGTTTAAAAATGCAATTTATGAATTTAGCCTTAATTTATCGCAATTAATTCTCGGAGCAGGCAAAATTATTCAAGACAAAGGAAGACTGTCACTGGTTTTACCAATCGAGAGATTTATTGATGTGATAGAATTTTTGCGTCAGGGTCGATTTGAGCCAAAGCGTGTTCAATTTGTAATGGTAAGAGTGGGATCTAGTCCCAAATTTGTTCTGATTGAATCAGATTTTAACGCTCAGTGGGGAACCCAATTCCTACATAATCTCTATTTACACCCTAATAATAAAAATGAACATGTTTATCGCAAAGAAATTCAGAAACTTTATGTAGCCCGAAAGGTTAAAAATGGCTAAAAAATTTTACATCACAACTCCTATTTACTATGCCAGTGGAAATCTCCATATCGGTCATCTTTATAGTTCGACTTTGGCATGAGCGCTCAGAAATTTTAAAAAAATGCAAGGTTTTGAGGCACTAATGCTAACAGGATCTGATGAACACGGCCACAAAATAAGTCGCCTAGCCCATCAGTCAGGTTTAGATCCCCAGACTTTTGTTGATAAAAACGTTGAAAAATTTAAAATTTTATGACAAAAATTTGGCATTGATTATGATTATTTTTTAAGAACAACTAGTCAAGCTCACAAAAATTTTGTTAAAAAAATTTTTTACAAAATGCATGAAAATAACGACATTTTTCAAGGTCAATATCAAGGACTTTATTCTGTAAGTGACGAAGAATTTTTATCACAAGTTCAATGTATCGAAAAAAACAACGAATTTTTCCACCCAGTTAGCGGTGCAAAAATGGAATTAGTCGAAGAAAATTCTTATTTTTTTGCCATCAGTAAATTCCAAAAATGGCTAGAAAATTATTTAGACGCTAATCCTAATTTTATTTCAGACAAAAAAATCGCAAACGAGCTAAGACAAAATTTTTTCCAAAAAGGCTTAGAGGACTTATCCGTTAGCCGAAAAAATTTAAAATGAGGAATAAATCTTGAAAAATTTCAAGATCAGACTATCTATGTTTGACTTGATGCACTTTTTAGCTATTTATCAATTTTTGACGACCAAATTAATTTTGACTCACCACAGAGTCAAAATTTTTGAAACCAGGCCGAAGAAATTGTTCATGTTGTTGGGAAAGAAATAGCTCGTTTTCACTGTATTTATTGGCCAATTTTTTTAAAATCATTAAATTTCAGATTGCCATCAACAATTTTGACTCACGGCTGACTCATAACTCCTGAAGGAAAAATGTCAAAATCAAAAGGAAATGTAATTAATCCTCTTGAATTACTTGATGAATTTGATGCTGAAATTATTAAATTTTATTTTGTAAGTCAAATAAGCACTGAAAATGATAGTATTTTTGACAAAAAATTATTAGAAAGTCTATATAATTCATTTTTTGTCAACACATATGGAAATTTAATTAGTCGAACAATTGCGCTTGTTTTGAAATATTTTGACAACGGTTTGAAATTTAAAATTGAAGATTTAGACTGAACAGATATTAGTTATTATGAAAAAATTTTGCTAACTTTTGACTCATTTTCCGAAAATTTGTCAAATTTTCAGCTTGAAAAGGGTTTTAAATTAGTAATTGAGCTAGCAAAAAATTTAAACGGTTATTTTGATATCAAACAATTATGAAATGAAAAAAACTTAGATAAATTAGGTGCAAGTTTACTTTTAGTTTTAAATGGAATTTACACAATTTCAGCGTGTCTAAACTGTGTTATGCCTAAAACTGTTAAAAAAATTATTGATTTTTTAGGAATAAAAACCACAAGTTTTGAATTAATTACAAAATTAGACAAATTTGACAATATTATTTTTGAAAAACTTGAAAAACCTTTTTTTCCGAGAAAAAAATCTTAATAGCCAAATTTTCAGCGAAAATTATGTTTATCGTTTAAAAATTGAATTAATGGCACTATGTTTATCAAAAAAAGTGAATAAATTGGAAAAGAAATAGTTGATTTTAAAATTATTGGTGTTAAATAAAAGAAAAAATAATTTTCAATAAGTCTATCTCTTCCACTTCGATTCAAGAAACGATTATAATATTGCACAAATGCAAACGGATGCCATAATCAACGAAAAACGAGAAAGCAAATACTAAGAACAAAAAGCGTTATTATTGCATTTTTAAATTTTTGTGTCGGTTTTTTTCAATATAAAATTACTAAAAATGTTGTAAATGCTAATAAAATAACGCCAAAAATTCCTATTAATAAAAGCACTAATTTTTTATTAAAAAGTCTTTTTCAATCTTTTGCGACTCTTTGAATTTCAGACTCGCTCATAAAAAAATAAAAAATAAATACTGAAAAAGTTATTAAATAAGTTAAAATTAATAAGAAAATTAACACTTTTTTATTTTTATTTGCAAAATTAAAAGCAAGCGAGGAGAAAATTGCAACTAAAATCGGAACAATTCCATATTCTGGGGTTCAGAAAAAAACGCGACTTGTAAGCAAAAGTTTCCCAAAATCAAATGTAAAAGCAACTATCGCACCTTTGAACCAACTTAAAATTATTCCTATCAAAACGTAAAATGGAAGTTCAAATGCTATGTTAAATCTACGTGGAAGACTAGTTTTAAATATAAAAGCAATAACTAAAAACATCGCCATTAAATATCCTGAAATTACAAGTTCAAAGCTTGTAAATCGAAATATTTTATGGTTGACTCTGAAAAATTCTTTAATATTTGCTCTAAATGTTGTTAAATTCATTGTTTTAATGGTAAATTATAATAAAAATTTAGTATAAAATATTATAATTTAAAAATAAAAAAAGGATTAAAAAAATGATAGAAAAAAACTCGTTTCAAGAACTTTATCCAGAAAGAATAATCAACATTCAAGCCTATAAATATAATGGTTTTTTGTATCGCCAGTGATCAAATGCAAGAGTAATTTCAAATTCACTTACTCATGTTGTTGTTAGTTTAAATGGCAGCATTGTGAAAAAATATGGCACAAAATCATGACGCTTTTCTGAACCGACTATTTTTGTTTTTCCAAAAAAAACAATGCATAATGCAATTATTACTTTTAAACCAGGTCAACATTTTAGCTATCATTACTATATAAATTTAGCTTCAGATTTTATTTTTGAAGAAAATACAATCAAATTTGTTGATTTTGATATCGATATTAAAATTTATAATAAAAAAAGTTTTGATATTGTTGACCGGGAAGAATTCCTTGAAAATAAGGAAATTTTGAACTATCCGGCAAAATTAGAAGGCATACTTTCAAACGAAATTAGCAAAATATTTCTCCTATTTTTGCAAAAAAAATCATTCTTTAGTAACGAGTATCTTCAAGTTTTTATTGATCTGTGTCAACGGCAAAAATGTTGAGTGCGTTAGTTGCAGCATTAAATTCTGCTTCTTTAATAGATTTTCCGTAGCCAATACCGTATTTTTTTTCTTCCCAAATTAGGTCAACGCGAAAAGTTCCATCAGCAAGGCGAGTTGGTAAATAATTAATTTTGCTAAGTGAAGAAAAAGACTGGATTTTTTCTTGAAAAATTGACTTTGGGTCTTTGTATTCTTTTTCGCATGCAAAATTTACACCTTTATACAAATATTTTGCCAAAAATTCATTAAGCTTTTCAAAGCCTTGATCAAGTAAAATTGCTGCTGAAAATGCTTCAAAAACATCGGCTTTTAACTTGTTATTTTCACGAATTTCTGATGCACCTTTACCTAAAAATACAAGGTCAATTAGTCCTAAATCTTGGCAGACTTTAGCTAAATAATTTGTCGAGGTAAGTACCGCGCGAAGTTGAGTTGAATTACCTTCATTTTTATAAAAATTATCATAGATTGCCCGAGTTACAGCATAATTAATTACCGAATCTCCCAAAAATTCTAACATTTCATAATGCGGTGTTGAGGGATTTGTAAAGTTGTAACTTTTATGTGTTAATGATTGAATATAAATGTCTATTGAATTTGGTTTAATATCTAATTTTTGCAAAAATTCGTGAATTTTTTTATTAGATTGCATTGTTCTCCTTTTAAAATTACGGACAATTTAATATTTATTTTTTGAAGTTTAGCGTAAAATGTTGATCTTGAATTATGTGTGGTTGACTTGAATGAAAGTGGCCAAATTCGAGATGTAAAGTAAGTTTTTTATCTTCATCAAAAAATTTTGACATCATTGAAATAAAACTAACCTGTATTTTAGGGATACTTTCAGGCAAAGGCAAATCACTAATAGAGCTAAAATTAAGAATTTTTTCTTTTACTAATTGTTTTATAACAAGATAATTAATTTCTTGATCTTTTAGACAATTTTTTGCACCATTATCACAAGCAAAAGGAAATTCATCAACATTTTTGCTTTTAATTTGCTTAAAAATTTGCTGATATTTTGCTTTAAAGTCTGAATAAGAATAATTTTCATCAACAAGTTCAAGAAGATACGGATTTTTCTTAGGATTAACTTCATCCTGAAAACCTGGTTTTGAATTAATAGGACTAAATTCTATTTTAGTATCCCCGCAAGAAACTAAAAAACCTAAAGCCACAAAAGTCAAAAAAATGCTTTTTTTCATTAAAATACTTTCTCTTAATAATATATTAATAAAATAAAAATTAACTAAATTTTACCATATTTTGAATTTTGATGTTTTATTTTGCCTTATATTCTATGTTTTATTTTTGTCTTTTTAGTATTTTTATATATAATTTATTAAATTATCCATTAATATAAAAGGGAGCCATGACAAGGAAAAGAAAGATTTTATTTTCAATTTTTGGTTTATTTTTTGTAAGCGCAGCTTCAGTTACTGCTTTTTTGACCTACAATTATTTAAATCAACCGGCGTCCCCTGTAAAAAAAATTAGTGGCATTGATTTACTACTTGAATCAGACAAAGACCAAAAAGTTGACAGTGAAGACAAATTTAGCAAAGATTATTTAGCTGAACTTGACCAATTTAATAATTTTTTTAGTGATCAAAATCAAGATCTAACTCAAGAATATGGACAAAGAGAAAGTTTTTTTGAACAACTTTCTCTTTTAGATCTTGAAAAAATAACAAAAAATAACGTTATTTTTCCTGAAGGCTATGAGTGCTTTAAATTTAATACTGAAAATAACTTTGTCACAAAAGAAAGTGATGAGACTTTTCTTGGCCCAAAAAATAATAATTTATTAGTTTATGACTTAAATTATCCTTTAGTTGATAATTTAATTGAAGAAAATAATAACTTTAAAGCTAATATTTTGAATCAAAAATTTACAATTTTTGATTCAAAAGCGCGAAATCAAATATTTAAACTTAATAAAATCGGGACATATGCCCAGCCCTTAAATAATTCCAATGAATATGATTGAATTTACCAAAAAAACGTAAAGTTTAAGACCGGAACTGCCGCAATATTAGATTCTAATAATGAAAAAACATTATTAATTACAAATAATCACGTTTTAAGACCCTTAGAAAGCTATAAATACAACGATGAAAATTTCGAAATTAAGACCCAAAAAATAAGATTCTGGAATACTTTAGGTGGAAATTTTCTTGAATGATATCAAAATGGAAAAATTTATAGCCTCGACAGGGATAATATTGCATTACTTTTTTATGTAAAAGAAGTTTACGAAAAAAAAATTGACACCTTTGATCAAGCTAAAATTTTAGAATTTCTAATGAATTTCTATAATGATTATTTTGAAATTCCTTCTGATTTTGACAATCAAAAATTTGATGTCGGACTTTTTTATTTTAAATACAAAAAGTTTATTGATGATTTAAGAAAATTAGCTAAGTTTTATAGAGATAATAAAACCGATATCTTAGCAAAAATTCAACAAAATCAAACAATACCTGACCCTAATAGTGCTAAAAATAATTCAATTGAATCAAAATTTGAAAATTTTCTAGCAACTTATCAAAATTTTATTGATTTCTGAGAAAAAATGGTAAAAGAAAAACCTGTTCAAATTTCAGAAAAAGTTTGAAAAAAAGGCGATTCAACCTACGATTTTAATGTAGGGCTTTTTTGACCAAAGTCAAAACCTATGAAAAATAATTTCAAGGGTGTTTATGCTTCTGATCCTCAACAAAATTTTTCACGCTTATCATTGTATTTTTATACAAACAACGGACCTGGCGCATCTGGCTCAGGAGTTTTTAACGAAAAAGGTGAACTCCAATTTATTAATGGATTTGGTTTAATTAACAATTTTTACGATAATAATTCACGAATAGAAAAAAATTATTACGACAAATTAAACACAAATATTTCATTATCAGGTGGAATTCCTCTTGTTACTGAAGATTTTAATTTAACAAAATTAATAAAGGATTTTTACCCTTCTAATCAAAAGAAGGGGTTTACTCCAATTCAAAATGAGAAAATTGTTGTAAATAAAAAATAAAAAAAGCGTAAGTTTTTTTTATTTAAAACTTACGCTTGGTTTCATACCGGCGCACCGGTTGCTAGAATTATTATGAGATGGGAATTAAACCAACATTTTTAAAATATTTTTACTTATCTTAAAAATCTCATAATATATATGAAATCAATATTAATTATATCACAACTTTTTTAAAAAGAAGAAAAAAAAATAAAAAAAATAAAAATGACTTGCAAAGGAACAGTAAATTAGCTTATTTTTACTGTGTTTCTTTCTTTCTTTCTTTCTTTTTGATTTAAATTAAAGAAAGAAAGAGAATTTGCAAAAAGACATTTGTACACTTTATGCGGAAAAAGTTATGAAAATTCCTTAATATGTTATAATTTTTTTAATTTACAGGTGGTTTTTATGAGCAAAATAACTAAACAGCAACTTGGCGCAAAAATTTGACATGGTGTCAATAGGTTGCGAAAAAATCTTGAAGCCTATGAATATAAGGACTATATTTTAGGTTTACTTTTATATAAATTTTTATGTCAAAAACAGACTGAATATTTAATTAGTCAGGAATTTGATAAGGATGATCACTATCTTTTGGATGATCAATTGGATCGCGGTGAAATTGACCTTGGAAATACTGGGGTATTAAGTTGGGAAGCGGTTGATGGAAAGATAGAATCATTGAAAGACAAAAATGGATTTTTTATCCAGCATCGGAATTTATTTGATTCTTGAGTCAAAAATAAACAAAAATTTGACATTAAAGCTTTTCAAGGTGCATTTAAAGATTTTAGTGATGGAGTTAATGAAATAGTTAATAAATCTAAAAAGTCTTCTCATGCCTCATTATTTAAAGGTTTATTTTCTAAATTTGAAACTGATTTGGCAAAACTCGCACCAAATGCCAAAGAACAAACTGAAGTCATTTCTCAACTTATTGACACTATCAATGAAATTCCAACTACTAGACAACAATACGATGTTCTAGGTTTTATTTATGAGTATTTAATTGCTCAATTTGCCTCAACTGCTGGAAAAAAAGCTGGGGAATTTTATACACCTCATGAGGTAAGCGACTTAATCTCGCGAATAGTTGCATTTTATTTGCAAAAGCGAGAAAAAATTAGTATTTATGATCCAACAAGTGGTTCAGGCGGTCTGCTGTTAAACATCGGTCAAGAATTTAAAAAATATAGTGAAAGTGCAATCACTTATTATGCTCAAGAAATTAAAAATGAAACTTATAATTTAACAAGAATGAACTTAATTATGTCAAACATAAATTCTGATTCAATCCATGTTCGTAGAGGGGATACTTTGGAAGATGATTGACCTTTATTTGAAAATGAAGACACTAGCACATATCGCTTGTTAACTGTCGATGCTGTTGTTTCAAATCCACCATATTCTCAAAGATGAGAACCAAAAAACGCTGGTCATACAGAAAGATTTGATGAATATGGATTACCACCTGAAAACAAAGCAGACTATGCTTTTTTATTACATGATTTATATCACATAAAAAAAGACGGAATTGGTGCAGTTATTTTGCCTCACGGAGTTTTATTTCGCGGAGGTAGCGAAGGTCAAATTAGAAAAAAACTAGTTGAAAAAGGCCAAATTGACGCTATAATTGGACTTCCAGGAAATATGTTTTACGGAACTGGAATTGAAACTGTTATTATCATTTTAAAAAAACTGCGTGACGAAAGAGATATTCTTTTTGTTGATGCCTCAAATTTATTTGTTAAAGATGGTAAAAATAACCGCTTCGCTAAATCACATATCAAAAAAATTGCTGATATTGTTAACAATCGCCTTGAAACTGAAATTTCAAAAATAATTAGTTTTGAAGAAATAGAAAAAAATAATTTTAATTTAAATATTTCACGATATGTTGAACTAACTACAAAAAAAGAACAAGAACACGACCTATTTTCATTAGTTTTTGGCTCAATTAGCAAAAAAGAACTAAAGCGTTTTGATAGTTTTTTCCTTAATTTCCCTAAAATCAAGGAAAAAATGTTTAAAGAAAACCAAGAAAACAGCGATTATTACGATTTGCTTTCGCAAGATTATATAAATATTATTTATAATGACAGTGATTTTCAAAATTATCTAGAATCATTTGAAACTAAAGTGCGTGACTTTATTAATTTTTTCAAAAGTAAGGTATCTGATATTAATTCAATTAAGAACATTAACTTAATTGAATTAGAAAAAGATATAACTGAGTATATTTTTTCATCTTTAAAGTTCCCATTAATTGATACTTATGATGTTTACCAAATTATAATTGATAATTTTGAAAATGTCAAGGAAGATTTAGAACTTTTACGGGAAAATTTTCCTAATTCCGGCAGCCTAGATATCAAAGAATTTTTAAATGATCAAATTGAATCAGTTGATAGCATTAACCAGAAAGAAAAAGATTTTCGTAGAGTTAAGTCGTGAAAATCTAGATTTTTTAGCAATGATTTAATTGAGCAAAAATTTTTCCCAAATGAATTTGCTCAATTAAATAAGGTTCAAGATCAAATTGACCAATTTGAATCTGAAATAAAAGAACTATGCCAGATAATTAGTGATGAAGATAAAACTAATGAAATTTATAATGATGAGAAAAACACTTGAATTCAAAGTGGCATTAAAAAATTAGCTAAAACATTTAAAGATTCAAAAGAATCAAGAGAAAAAGATTCTTTTGAATCTTTAATAATTCAAATTAATGAAAAATATTCAGATATCGAAAAATTAAAAAAAGATTTAGCTAATCTAAAAAATGATTTAGCTAATAATTCCTACAATCAATATTTGAATTTGAATGAAAAAGATTTTTATGATTTATTAATTTCAAAATGATGAGAAAAGTTTATTCAAAACTTTAAGGAAAAAAGTGAAGAATTCGTTGATGAGCAAATCTCAGGAATATCCGAAATATTAAACAAATATAAACACACTTTTGTTGATATTCAAAAAAAAGTTTCTGATTTGGAAACAAAAATGTCTACTTTTTTAGATGAACTTGAGGGAAGTCCTGCAGACATGGAAGCCATTAAAAAATTATCTAATATTTTGAAAGCAAATTAATGTCCAAAAATAGCAATATTTCTAAAATTAGAATAGAAGGATTTAATCAGCCCTGATTTAAAAAAAGATTGGGAGATGTTTTAAAACACGAGCAATCATGAAAATATATTGAGTCATCAACTAAATATTTTAATCATGGAATTCCCGTTTTAACTCCGGGAAAAAGTTTTGTGCTTGGTTATGCAAAAGACACAAAAAATATTAAAAAAGCATCAGAAAATTCACCAATAATTTTGTTTGATGATTTTACAACTCAATCTCGCTTTATCAATTTTGATTTCAAAGTTAGAAGTTCTGCGCTTAAATTGTTAATCAATAAAAATCCAAAAGATAATCTTCACTTTCATTATTTAATTTTACAAAAAATTAAATACAACGTAAGACATCATGGCAGGCATTGACTTCCTCTTTTTGTTAATTTTACATTTTTTCAACCAATCTGACCTGAACAGCAAAAAATTTCGCGACTTTTTGAGACACTTGAAAACTTAGTTAATAAAGTTGAAGAAAAAATGAGCATTCTGAAAAATCTTAAAAAAGGTTTTACTAATAAAATGTTTGCTAATTTTAGTTCAGATTTTCCTTCAATTAGATTCAAAAATTTCAAATCGCCGTGAATTACTGATCAAGTCAAAAATTTATTTGAGCTTTCCCGAGGAGAATCACTAACCAAAAGCCAAATAAAAACTAGACCCGTAGACACACACACACACACACAGAGAGAGAGAGAGAGAGAGAGAGAGAGCAGATACATCTACCCGGTTTACTCATCACAAACAGAAAATCACGGGATTTTAGGCTATTATAAAGAGTTTTTGGCTGAAAATGTCTTGACATGAACGGCCGCTGGTTATGCTGGAGTTGTTAATTTTCGAAAAGGAAAATTTTTTGCAACAGGTTCTTGTGGAATACTTGCTTCAAAAAAATATCCTGAAAACGAATTTTTTGCCATTGCAATTGGATTTCAAACGAAAAGAAATGTCACAAATGGTATTATTCCTTCTCTAAAAATTATTGATATGGGGCAAATTGAACTAAAATTCACTCCTGATACTGTCGAACAGCAAAAAATTTCGCAACTTTTTGAGACTTTTGACTCACTAATTCTTGCATATGAGCAAAAAATTGCCTATTTTCAAAAAATTAAAAAAACTTTATTAAATGAAATGTTCATTTAGGTGCATATGAAAAATTTTAAAAGTGAAAAAGAATTTGAACAAGCAATAGTTGATAGATTAACAAGCCCAAAAAATGGCTGGCAAGGTTTTAGAGATGAATCTGGGCATAAAAATGGATATAGTGTCATTTTGGAAAATGTCACAGAAGAAATTTTAGTAAAAAATTGGAAAGACATTTTGTTTCATAACAACAAAGACGTACTTAATAATGTTAGTCTTAGTAATGAAGAAATGGAACAAGTTATTGAAAAAATTGATAATTGCCCGAACTTTGTTGAAACAAATATACTACTAACTAATGAGTATATTTCCATTAAAAGATCAAATCCATCGCTAGACCCGGAAAAAATTGGCCAAGAAGTACAACTAAAAATATTTTCAAAAAAAGATATCGGCATAGGAAATAACATTTACCAAATTGCGCGTCAAGTAACATTTAAGACAACAAAGAATGATGAAAAGCGTGCTGATTTAATGCTTTTATTTAACGGGATGCCTTTAATTCATATCGAATTAAAAAACCAATCTGAGAAAATTCAAAGTGCTATAACCCAAATTAAAAATTATGCCAAGAGTGGATTTTATAAAAGAATCTTTAAATTAGTGCAAATTGTTGTGGCAATGAAACCTAGTGAAATGTTGTATTTGCCAAACACAAATAATATTGAAAATATTAATGAAAAAAATTTTTTAAAATGAACTGACAAAAATAATCGTCCTATAAATGATTATTTAGAATTAATGGACAAATTTTTCAGTATTCCAATGGCTCATAAAATGATTGGCGACTATATAATCGCGGACAACAAGGAAAAAAATCTTAAGGTTTTAAGAAGTTATCAAGTTCATGCGGTTGAAGAAATAATTGGTAGACGATTGAAAAGGGATCTAAATTTTTCTAATAATTTGCATGAGTGCCAAAAAGGTGGGTATGTTTGGCACTCAACAGGATCAGGAAAAACGCTGACTAGTTTTAAATTGGCTACTCTCATTTTGGAAAAAGAGCTTAGTGATATTGTAATTTTTGTTGCTGATCGAATTGAACTTGTCACTCAGACATTAAAATCGTTTAATAACTTTAATTCTTCAGGAAAAATCGATGTTATTGAAGCAGAATCAACAGAAAATTTAATTGATCATCTTTCTACTGATTCTATAAGACAAAAATTAATTATAACTTCAATTCATAAACAATCACGGGTAACAAATGAAAATTTTAGTAAAAAGTTAAACAAAATTACAAAAAAGAAAAAAATATTCATTTTTGACGAAGCACATCGAACAACATTTGGCGATATGTTTACTAGTATTCTCAAAAACATGACAAATTCAGTTATTTTTGGTTTCACAGGTACACCAATAATTGATATAAACGCTAAAAATAGGGTAAGTTCTGATGATCTCGGGGTAACTACCGAAGATAATTTTGGCCCAAGATTGCACAAATACACAATGGAAAATGCTATGGAAGATAAAAAAGTACTAGCATTTAGTTCAGAATACAGTTTTATGGAGCACTTGACTTCTACAACACTAGATTTAGTTCAAGAAAACCTTAAAAATAAAATCGGAATTACTGAGTACCTTTCTAAATTTGGTAAAAATGATAAACAAATTATTGATCTCGAAGAGGAAATTTTCAAGAAATACGGTACAACTCATGAAAAACAATATAAAGAAGAGGTTGTTAAAAATATTTTAGAATTATGACCTAATCGAAGTAATAAATATTTTTATTCGGCAATGCTAACTGTTGAATCAATCGATAGTGCTATTAAATATTTTGAAATTTTTAACAAACAAATTGAAGGACAAAATCTAAATTTAAAAGTTACAGTGCTTTTTGATCCTTCAATTGATTCATCTGTTGATTCATCAAATAAATCGCGAGGATTGGACAAAAAAGAGGATATTGAAAAAATTTTGCAACAATACAACAAAGATTTTCTTCAGTCTTTTGATTATAATACCCATAAAAAGTTTAAAAAAGATATTCAAGACAGATTAAAGAGGGATAATTTAACTAAGTTAGAAAACGGAAGTTTTGAAGGTCAATTAGATTTGTTAATTGTTGTTGACCAACTTTTAACAGGTTATGACTCAAAATACATAAACACGGTTTATTTTGATCGACTTCTTAAATATGAACATTTAATTCAGGCAATTTCAAGAACAAACCGCATTGAAAACAACGAAAATAAACCTTTTGGAAATATTGTTTTTTATCACCGTCCAATTTTTTTATATGAAAAGCTTACTGAAGCTTTAAAAGCTTATGCTTATGCTGATCCAAAAATGGCAGATCCAAAGAAAATTGAAGTATTTTATGAGGAAATTAACAAAAATTTTAGAAGTTTAGAGGAACTTTTTAGCAAATGAAAGTATCCGAATTTTGAGAATGTACCTGAATCTATCGACCCAAATGAAGCTAAAAAGTTTGTAGAATGTTTTATAAAAATCAAAAAAAATTTAATTTGTGCCGAAATTCTCGGATTTAACTGGAAAAAAAATAAAGATAACGAGAAAATCTTATTAAATAAAGATCAGTGAAAGAAGATAAACGTGAGAATTGAAGATGTTCGAGTTGAATATAACAACACTAATCCAAGCAAAGAATATGATGAGGTTTTTAATGAATTGGACAATCTTCAACCAAGTGTTTTAAGAGAAAAAATCGATTCTTCATATATTCAAAGTTTGTTTTATGAATCCAATAAAAAACTAACTTTAGAGGAATTTTTAGCACAAGTTCAAAGCGAAATTACAAAATTTCTTAAAGTTGACCAGCCATTTGCTAGAGATTGTTTTATTGAAATGTATAAGGGTAATCGAGGAATTGATATTAATATTTGCGTTGATGAAAAACGGAGTGAAAATTCTGATAATGAAATAAATAAATTCGCTGAACAAATGAATATTGATAGTAAAAAACTTAAGAATTATATTAATGATAATAACACTGTTGATCACAACGACCGAATCGAGAGGTTAGTTGAAGGCAGGCTAAATGAAGAAGTAAAAGAAAATATTATCAAAATAAAAAATTTAGCTAATACTGATGATAACAAGAAAAAAATCAAAAAATACATCCATTATGACGTAGTTTCGGAATTTATCAAAGCCCAAAAAGATAAAGTTAAACAATAAAAAACGCTTAAATTTATTATTCTTCTTATCCTAACAAAACTATTTTGTGATATAAAAGTTAATAATGCGGTCATTATTTTCTGGGATTACTAATGTAACTAGAACTTATTGTTTGTCAAAGTTCTCAATAAATTAGCATAACCAGTAAAAAAATTGAGTAAAAGTACTAAATCCGATTTTTTTCTTATCAAATTCGAGTGAAAAACTATTTAAAATTAGTCGATCATCTTGGTTGATTTTAATTTTAATATCATCAAAAATCATAAAAAAAATACAACTACTATTTAAACTCAATGCAAATAGAAAACTCATTTTATTTAAATTGAGCCTAAAAAAATATATGAAGTTTTGAAAGAACAATAACTAAAAGCCCTAAATTTATATAGATTTCTAAACGGTTAAATTTAAGGCATACCATCATATTTAAAAATATAATGGAAAATTCGCAATATCTTATTTTATCGCACCAAAAAACATATCTTATCCTCCTTAATTCAATATCAAATTTATTAATTATTCTTAAGTGAGATTTATTATAACATAATTTTATTTTAAACCAAGCATTTTTTTTTTTTTTTTGCAAAATGCTTAATTTTAAAATAATAAAAATCCCCTTCGGTTGAAACTCAAAGGGTAATTTATTTGTTTAATTAAATTCAATTAAGCTTTTTTCAAAATTATTTAAATTTACTAGTCTAAATAAGCATCTACAAAAGATTCTAATGTTTTGTCACGAGCGATTTTAACAGCATTTTCATCATCGCCAAAATCAGAATTTCTTACAACCGAAAAAGCCTTAATCAAAACTTTTGCTTTTGAATCTGGGAAAACTGGTTTTGGAAGTTGTGAATCACTGGGTTTTTGTTCTGCACTCACATCAGGATTAGGGCCGATTTGGAAATAATCAAGATTATAGGTATTAAATTTATTTTGTGAAGATTTTCCTTGTTCATCTTTGTTAAAAATAGTTTTTGAATAAACTTTATCAAATTTAGGTCTTTGACTTGAAGATGAATATCCATTTACCTCTAAGGTTCCAGATCCATCAGCTTCTTTGTTCATCGAAATCTCAACAACAATTGTTGATCCGTCTTGAATAAACTGGGTGTCTGATTCAAAGTTATTTTTTTGGTTAAATTTACGGTAAAGTAGTGATCGATTTTGCAAAGTAATTGTTGTCTCATCGCTGCTTTGTCTTGTTAGTTCGGCAAACTGATCGGGCTTAATTTCTTTTAGAACTTCAGGTGGTAAAATCAGGGCTTGTTGGGATCTGACGGGTTTGGCTTCTTCACCGCCGCCACTTGCAAAACTAAATTTAAAGTCATAATCAATTCCTAAAATATATGCAAATTGTGGATTTGCATTTTTGATTTCTTGGGCTTCAGAAACGGTTGGTGTGGTTGTTCCGCTGTCAGTTCCAGTATCGGTTTGTCTTAAAAAAGATCCTCTTGACCGAGTGTTTTTTACTCTTTGGACAAAAATTCCTTTACCTTCTTTTGAAGAAACTAGGTAATGCTTGTTAAAATCGTTAATTCCGCTAATTTTAAAAGCCAAAAAGAATGAACCCTTGTCAATATTAGTTGGATTTTGTGTGGTGGTTTGTGAACCTTGAGTACCTTGAGATCCCGCTGATCCTTGAACTCCTGAAGCCCCCGAATCAGGTGTCGCACTAGTTTGACTTGGTTGGAATTTTATTGTTTTAGTAATTGAATATCCATCGTTTTCTTTAGTTATTTTCCCTTTAAATTTCAGTTCGGGACGACCAAAATCACTAAGAATTGACTCGCCATCTTCTTGGACAACAACATCATTTTTACCGTCAATAAAAACTAAAGGATTAAATTCGCGAGTAATATCATAAGCAGTTTTTTCACTAAAAATATTGGAAATAACTATTTTTGAATCAGCTAGGTTTTGGCCGGTTTGTTTATCAATAAGACTAAAATTTAACTCTAATGCTTTTGATAAGGGGGTTGAATTTAATTCTAATTCAACATTTTGGGCATTGTTTTTTGCTAAAAGCAGTGTTTTTAGGATTGAAACTCCTAGTCCAAAAGTTTTTTGGCTGCCTTGATTTTCAGTTTGTTGACTGTTTTCAGAATCAGGATTTTGGGGCTTAATTTCGGCATCTTTTTTGATTTGCTCTTGTAAATCTTTGGTAAATTGCTCGATTTCTTCGGGAGTTCCAGTTTTTCCGTTTTCTAAAAAGTAAGTATTAGCAGCAACTTTTTCAATAATTTTGTCATCTTCAGTTTCAGAATTATTTTTAATTATATCAAAAATTTGGCTAACATATAAATTAATTTGGGTCACTGTTATTGTTGGGCTATTTTCAGCTTTTTGAAATGAAAAATTAGTTGATGTTGCAAGACTTCCTTGGGCTTTTGCAATTTTTCGCTCAAGAGGTCTTAAGTCAGGTTGGAAGTCTATTTCTAAGTCAAAATTTGGCACTTTTATTGCTAAATTTTGATTTTTTGTTGGACTAACCTTAACTAAAAAGCGAACTTGTTGGCTCTTTAAAAGTTCATCTTTTTCGGAATCGTCAACTTTTTTCAAAGAAGGTTGGATTTCTATATCCCAAATGTCATTATCAGCTGCACGGAATTTAAAAGATTTTAGGAAATTAGATTCAAAAAATGAACTAAAATTAAAGTCGCTATTTGCTTTTTGGTATAAAACTTCTGCTAAGGATTGATCTTTATTAATTAAATCAGCTTGAACTTGCGGTTTTAGTTTGAAAATTTCTTGACCACTTTGGGCGATAAAAACTGATAATTCTTCAAAAATTTGGGACAAATTGGACAGTCCTTGAATTGGAAGTTCAAAATTTGTTTTTGTTTTAGTGTCTAAATTTTGAATTTCTAAATTTAGACTTAAAGTTGCCTTTGAATCATCAAGTGCTGAAAAACTAAGATTTTTGTCTTTTAAAACAGGAGTGATAATTTGCTTTGAATTTAAAAAAGTAGGCAAATTTTGTCCGTTAATTAGGTTTAGTCCGATATTGTTTTCAATAAAAGCACGTTCAAGTGCCCGAGCTGGACTTAAATTTTTCAAGAATTTTGAATAGGAGTCTTGAATTTTTGCTTTTAGTTCACTTGGGCTCACTAATTTTCTGGATTTTAATATTAGTGAAGATTTTTTTGTGTCAATATCAAAATTTTCGAGCTGATTTGAGTCGGATTTTGTGCTAAATCCGGTCAAATTAATTTTTTTAGTGACAGTTGCATTAGTTTTAGGATCGCTGACAAAAACTAAAACATCATTAATTGCGTTATTTTCAACTTTTACGTCTTTTAGGTCAAAACTAATTTCAAAACCGTTATTTTTTAGCTCATCAAAGTTAAAAACTGTTGCTAAATCCAAACTATATAAAGGATTTGTCGCTAATTCAAGCGCTGATTTTGCTGATAAATCACTAAAATTAGTTTGAATTTTGACCTTATCTAGCAGTCCAAAAACTTGTTGTTTATCAATTGAACTAGCAGAATCAAGTTTGAAATCTTTAGGTTTTTCAGCAACTTTTTCAAAATATGATTTATTATAACTATTAAATCCAAGGGCAATACCGACAACTGTTGAAGCAAAAATTGTCGTTCCTAAGCCAATTGTTATTATTTTAATATGCTTTTTTGCAATCATTTTAATTCCTTATTTTAACTTTGATCTGTGGTTGATGAGGTTGATTCGCTTGGAGTTTGACTCGGGCTAACTTGTTTAATTACAGTAATATTGAATTTTTTTGAATAACGATATTTTTCTTCTTTTGGTTGTTCGATTGGCGCTGGAGAAGTTGGGGAAGCTGGAGATGCTTCTGAAGCAGGTGCTGGGGCTTCGGTTGGTGGAGTTGCTGGAGGCGACGCAGGAGCTGGTGTCGCTGGAGCAGGGGATGGAGACGCTGGACTTTCAGAAGTTAAAACTTCACTTGTTTGAACAGTTTCAGAATTGGTTGATCCACTATTTCCTTCTTGACCAGTTTGACCTTGATTTGAAGCGGTTCCATTATCACTTTGTCCTTGATCAGTTTGGGTTTGATCTGGCCCGGCTTCATTATTTTTTTGTTCTTGCTCAGTTTCAGTTTGATCTGAACTTGTTTCATCGTCTTTTTTTGCTTCTTGATCGGTTTTTTCTTCGGCAGTAAGTTGATCTAGATAAGATTCTGGAATTCCTACTTGAATTGTGATAAGTTTTTTATTTGGATCATTTAAAATATCATCCTTAATTTCAATGTTAATTTTTAATTTAGGACTATCTTTTTCTGTTGAGGTAAATAAACTAGTAAAACTTTTGTTAAGAATTTGGCTAATTTCTGCACCAAATTTTGGTAATTTTTGTGTAAGTTCGTCTTGTTCTTGTTTAGGTTCAACAGGGGTTTGAGTCTCGGTATCGCCTTCTGTTGACTGAGATTCTTCAGTTTTTTGTTCAGTTTCAGATTCTTGAGCTTGTTGTTCTCCTCCGCCTTCTTGAGTTTGTTGTTCGGCTTGAACTTCTTGCCCTTGTTGAACTTGCCCAGCTTGTTCACCTTGTTGAGTTTCTTGAACTTGTTCAGTTTTCTCAGTATCACTAAAAGGTTTTGCAAGCGATTTTGATTCTAAAATTTGCGAAGAAAGACTAGAAACCAAAGCTGCTTGAACCGCAACTGCACCTGAGCCACTTGTTGTCCCGCCATTTTGTTCGGTTAATTTTTGAAAATCTTCCTCACTAAGGTGAATTGTTTGGTAAGAAACGGGAATTGCATCGATTATTTGGTCGAGTTTTTTAGTAACTTCGTTGATTTTTGCAGTTTTTTCGTCAATTGTTTTGAGTATTAGTGTGGTTTTTGGACTTTCAAAAAGTGGATCACTAATTCTTCCAAATTCATCCCTTATTCCTAATTTATAATAATAGTTAATAGCTTTATATTTTTTTGAAATATCTTCGCTTTGGCCAGAAGAGTTTTGTTTTTTAATTTCTTCAAGATCGCTCAGTGAAATTTCATCATTTGGTTCGAAAACAATTTCTGAATCTAGAAGAGCAATTTCTGACCAATTTTGATAATTATTTAGAAGGCCTGCTTTGTAATAAAAAGCACTAATTACATCTGCTAAAGTTTCAAAATTAGCGATATTTTCGTCAATTTTTTCAAATTTTGCAATTTCATCACTTTTTTGGGCAAAAAGGTTTAGGCTTGTTAAAGATTCAAGAATTTTTTCATCATTTTTTAAAGTTGAAATCTTGGACTTAACATCTTTAGGTAAAAATAATGTTGATACAAATCCTGAATTTTCAAGGTTACTATATTGATTGTTAAAGCTAAATTTCTTAAAATTGCTTGAATTAAGTCTAACTCGTCTTGCGCTTTCAAAAATTTTATTTCAGTCAAAATTATAATCTCTATCAAGATCAACAAAATTAAAAATTAAACCTGATGTTTTTAAAAAATCAACAAATGCTTGAACTACAATTCTAGGATTTTGTTTTGCTAAAAATGAATAGAAAGCACCAGTTTCATTAGGATTTTGCAAAAACTCGGTGGAATCTAATGAAATTGTACCAGTTTTTTGAGCATGTAGTGAAGTATCAGCCTTAAAACTATTTGCATAGTCAAATGGGAAAATTAATGTTCCAGTTCAAGCTTTGATTAGACTTTCATGATTTGAATAATTGTAATTATAACCACTTATACTTTGAAGATGACGACTTAATTTTTCAAAATCATTATCTTGAATTAGTTGATCAATTTCTTTTTTACTATAAGGATTGTTAGAATCTAGTAAAAAGTATTTGTATTTTGGTTGTTTTTTGGTATGAGTATTACCTTCGGCTTGGGTAGTAGATTCGGTTTGAGCTGTTGTGTTAGATTGGGAAGTTGTGTCTGTTGCGTCTGTTGCTGCAGGTTGGGTTGATGCTGTTGTAGTTTGATCTGTTGTTGTAGTTTGGCTTTCGGTGGAAACAGTATCTTCTTGCACAGCAACTTGTTTTTCCTCCGATCCTTCAATTTCTTGAGTTTTTTTAACTTCAGGCAGCTCTTTTTTATCTTTAGCAGTTTCATCTTTTTTGAGCATTTTTAAATCAAAATTTTGATTTAAAAAAAGCAAATAGCGTCCATCGTCAATTTTTTGGTCGCTATTTTCATCAATAATGCTAAAGTTTTCTAGGTTAAGAACACCTAATTTTTCTTCAACTATTTCCGATGATTCTTTACCGTAAAATTTCTCAGAAATTTGAATTTTATAAGGTAATTTTAAGTCAAATTTACTGTCATTTTTAGAAATTTCAACATTAAAAGGATCAAAAACTAAATTAACGCCTTGATTAGGTAATTTATTTGATGAATTTTTTAATCCAATATTCAAAGGTTTTTCTAAAACTTGATTGATTATTTGAACGATTTCTTTATTTATTTTTTCGTTTTTTATGTCAAAGTTCGATAGGGTAAATTTTGTCTGTAATAAATTTAGAAAATCTAGAACACTGATATTGACTAATTTTTTAGATTCAGTATTTGATAACTCGATACTTTCTATTAAAGATTTTGAAGTTGTAAATAATGAGTTTCCTTCATTGTCAACAATTCTAACTGGTTCAATTCAACTTTTAACTTCAGGAAAATCAAGTAGTTTTTGAGCTTCTAAACTAAATTCAGCTTTTAAAAATAGATTTAAAAAACCTCTACCATCAACAAAGGCATATTCATTTGTTAACTGATTTTTTTCAAAGGAAAAATTAAAGATTTTATTATTAGAATCAGGGATTAAATTTTCCTCACTATTATATAGATCAAATAAAATATGCTTGATTTGCGGTAATAATTTACTTATTTTATTTTCAAGTTCCTTTGAAGTACGGGCTAAATTCAAAAAACTTGATATATCCTCAGCTCGCTTTAGAAAAATGTTGTCATTTAAAGTCGCCTGGTTATTTCCCGAATCAGCTGAGAATTCTTTGGTTGAGTTTTTATCTTTTAGACTAGAAAATTTAGTCTGAAAAAGTTCGATAATTTTTTGTAACTTAGAGCTAAAATTTGAGCGTAAAAACTGTGATTTTTGCAAAAAACTAATTTCTTGAGAATAAATATCTGACTGCACAAAACTTTGGTCAGGTAGCTTTTGTTTAACTTGATATTTGATTTCAAAACTTCGACTATCATCATTTGCTGTAATATCAACAAATTTTAAGTGCGGTTTATGAATATCAACTTCATCAGTGAGATCAATTTTTTGGTTTAGATCATTTGTTTTTTGAAAAACATCAACAAGACGACTAAGATTGAGATCCTTTTGTTTGTTTCCATTTTCATCAAAAATTATGTTTTTTATACTATAATAATCATCATTAGCAGATAAATCGCCTAATTTAAATGAGACTAAGTTAATTTTTTTGGCAAAATTTTGAACATTTTCTCGCGGATTACCCGAATAAGAAATCCGAGTAGTTAAAACAGCGGTAGCTGTGAAAACCCCAATTCCAAAAAGACTAACTGCTATTCCCGTTTTTGACAAAATATTTTTTCTCAAAACATTAAATAGTGATTTTTGTTTAGGTTTACTCATAATCATATAATTATACCCCAAAGTAAAATTAAATCTATATTAATTTAAAAAATTAAGCCCAATTTTTGCATTAAAATCATGATGCAAAAATTGCTGATCATAAATTTTCTAATTTTTTTCCGAGTTTCACGATTTGATGAGCTAATCTTAAAAAATGTCTTGTTTTTCGCCTTTGTTAACTTTTTGGCAAAAGTTAATTACCTATTATAAAACAATGGCAAAAATCAATTTATGATAAAACAACAAAAATCATAGAAAATATAACTACTATTTAAACTCAACGCAAAAAGAAAACTCATTTTTATTTGCATTGAGCCTAAAAAAACATATGAAGTTTTGAAAGAACAATAATTAAAAGCCTTAAATTTGTAGATTTCTAAACGGTCAAATTTAAGGCATTCCATCATATTTAAAAATATAATGGATAATTCGCATTTTCTGATTTTTTTATGGCAAAAACATAACTAATTCCCCCTTAATTCTAAAATCCAAATTTATTAATTATTCTTAAGTGAGACTTATTATAACATAATTTTATTTTTGACCAAGCATTTTTTTTTTTTTTTGCAAAGGGTTAATTTTAAAATAATAAAAATTAAGATTTTAGCTCAAAAAACCCGATTTACGGGCATTTTTGTGTATTTGTATTCACTAAAAAGTGAATTTTTGCCTTCAAACTGTCAAACTCGGGGGTTTTTATATCGGCTAAATTATTTACTCAGCTCTTAAAAAAATAAATTGGTACAAAAAATTCAGCAACTTTTGCAAATAAACAAAATTTTTCTAACAAAATATTTATTTTTGAATAAGCAAAAATAAAAAAACTAAAAATTTAAAAAAAAGAATTTAAAATTTTTAGCTTCGAAGTTTTTCGCCATCGAAAAGATCAGCAAACATTTTCTCATCATCACGAGCTTTCTCGCTATATTCACCGCGAAAATCTGTTTTATCAATCTCTTCAAAAAAGTTATTTTTGTCTCTACAACTTAAAGAAAAATCAAAATGCTCTTCTAAAATCAATTTCTTTTCTTGTTGGGTATATAAATCCGAATTCTCTATAAAATCGTCAAAATACTTAAATTCATGAGTTGTTTCTTCTTGATATTTTTTAATTGCATCACGATATAAAATTAGTTCTTCCATAGAAGATTCAATTACATTTTTATTTAAATAATTTGATTTTGATGGAGAAGAAAAAACAAACTGCGGATCTTGGTTATTTCGCAGAAAAATATCTTGTTCAAGTTTGACTAATTTTTGTTTAAAATAATATTTTAAAATTTCGTATTTACCTTGATAAATATCATCATATAAATTTGAATGGGCAAGTCAGTAATAAATTTTTTGCCCGTCAACATACAATAAAATAAAATTTTTTAAGGAAATTGGCGAAATTCACCCAGTGTTGGTGCTATAAGCTGAACGATAATACGGTTTAAATCAAAAAACTGGTTTTTTTGAGTCAAATTGGGAAATTATTTCATCAAAAAGTCCGTATTCTTGCCCACCAAAGTAAAAAATTTGGAAATTTTCTAGTTTAAGTTTAGCTCAACTTGGTAAAATAAAATAATCTGGTTCATCAAGATAGACATTCTCAGTGTGAAAATGATATCTAGGGCCAAATAAAATTTGCAACAAATAGATAAATTCAATTTTATTTGTTCATTTATTTAAATTATCATAATAAAATTGGCCTTTTTTACCAAAAAGGTTGATGCAAAATTTTCGATATTCAGGACCGAATTTATCAAATCAACTAAGAATAAATTTATCCCGGTTTTCAATGTTTAAATCAAGCTTTTTAATCCCGTATTTTTCAAATTTTTTAAGCAAATTTTCATAAGTTTCAAAAGTAAATACATTTTGAATTGGTTGAATTTGGGTTTTTTCGCCAAAATTATAACCCTGTTTTAGCAACAAATTGTAGATATTTTCTACATTTTGTCCTAAATATGGTTTGTTTATATCTACAAATTTTGAATTATATTCATATCTTTTTGATAAAAAATCAAAGATTTTTTCGTGATAATTTGCTAAATTTTTTGGCTTTGCATAAGGAACACTTTCTTTGATTTCCTTAATTATCAGATTTTCAATTTTTTTTAGTTCATCTTTTGATTTGAACATTTTTTGAAAAACTGCAGGAAAGGAAATTGAAAATTCACATTTTTCTTTGTCATCAAAATTTTCAAAAGCAACGATTACTGTTCTAAAATCTTTAGTCTCATAGGGAGTGTCCGAAAAATAGGGTTCTCATTTATACTCATCACTTAGATTTTCTTTGTTTCGACAATAATCCTCATCAGTTCATCTACGGGACAAACACCTAATTTCATCATAAAAATCAAAGTCATTCAGTTTTTTCAAAAAAAAGACTGTTTTTGGGATATCTTCTAGTCTTAAATTATAAACATAATCATCACGTTTGTAATCTATGCCAATAATAGTTTCAATCGGATTATCTACAACCGCGCAAGAATCCATAACATAAACTCATAAAAAGTCTGGAATTGTTCGATATTTTTCATCACGATCACAGGGAAAATCTCTATCAGAAAATATGCGTATAACTGAGCAATAAGTTTTAAAATCAATTTCTAAATATTTTAGTTCTTTTAATTGTTTTTTTGATTTAGACTTCAAATCTAATTGGTTTTCCATATAAAAATCTACCTTTTCAATATTTAACATTTTTATTATTACTATACTGATTTATAAAAAAGAAGGTTTTTCAACCCATGCTTGATTTTGAAATTCTCTAAATTAAACAACATCACCTTTAAATTTTAGTTTTGGTACGCCTTTTTCAAAATAGAGCTAAACTTTTTTACTAACAAATTTAAGTAAATAACTATTTAAAATTAGCTAACCATATTGATTAATTTGAATTTCAATATCATCTGATTAGGAGGGGCTGAATTAGTGCTTGCTTTGTTTAGATTTGTTTGGGCTTTTTTAATATTAGCATTAATAACAAGCAATTTTCTTGGTTTTTGGTTGAAAAAATTTGAGCTAAATCAGCAAAATTTAGCGATTTTTTTGAATTTAATAAATCTAAATTACGGGTTGTGAGTTTAAAATCTGAATAGGTTTTTTTATTTTGAAAATGTCAAAGCGGGCCAAAAACACTTAGACTTAATGATGAAAAAGCAATAATATTAGTTATAAACTTAAAAAGTTTTAGTTTTTTCTTCATTTTTTCTCCCTATTTATGTACTATATTCAAATTCCTAGTGTTTAAATTATAGCATACATTAAAACTTTTTAGGGAAAATTTCGTTAAAAATTCAGGTCTTAAAAAATTGATAAAAAATTCAGGCAACTTTTGCAAATAAACAAAATTTTTCTAACAAAATTGTTATTTTTAAATAGATAAAAATGAAAAACAAGTTAAAAATTTTAAAAATAAACTTAAATCTTTTATCATTAAATTTATTAATTAACAAAAAGATCTACGATTCTCCTTCTATCTCAAGAAATTTTTTGCTTTTATAACCGCGAAAATCTACTCTTGCAATTTCATCATAATATTCAGTTCAATCATCAGAATCTCAAGAAAAGAGAAGGTGTTGTTGTAAAATTAATTCTTTTTCTTGCTGGCTATATAAATTAGTATTTTCTAGAAAGTGTCTAAAATACCCAAATTCATGGTCTGTTTCTTTTAGAAATTTATTCAAGGCATCCCGATATAAAATTAATTCTTCCATAGATGATCCAATCACATTTTTAATTAAATTATTTTGCCTTGGCGGTCTAGAAACAAAGAACGCCGGATCCTTACCATCACGTAGAAAAATATCTTGTTCAAGTTTAACTAATTTTTGTTTGAAATAATATTTTAAAATTTCGTATTTACCTTGATAAATATTATTATATAAATTTGAATGGCCAAATCAGTAATAAATTTTTTGACCATCAACATTCAATAAAATGAAATTTTTTAATGCAATTGGCAAAATTCATGCTTCGCCAGCTCCATAGGCGGAGTAGTAATATGGTTTAAATCAAAAAACTGGCTTTTTTGAGTCAAATTGGGAAATTATTTCATCAAAAAGTCCATATTCTTGCCCGCCAAAGTAAAAAATTTCGAAATTTTCAAGTTTTAATTTTGCCCAACTTGGTAGAATAAAAAAATCAGGTTCATCAGGGTAAAAATCTAGATCTTCAATTCAATATTTAGGACCAAATAAAATTTGCAACAAATAGATTAATTCGATTTTATTTGTCCAATTATTCACATTATCATAATAATTTTTGCCGTCTTCACCAAAAAGTTCGATGCAATACTTTCGATATTCTGGACCAAATTTATCAAATCAACTAAGAATAAATTTATCGCGATTTTCAATGTTTAAATTAAGCTTTTTAATCCCGTATTTTTCAAATTTTTTAAGCAAATTTTCATAAGTTTCAAAAGTAAATACATTTTGAATTGGTTGAATTTGGGTTTTTTCGCCAAAATTATAATTCTCTTTTAATAACAAATTGTAGATATTTTCTACATTTTGTCCTAAATATGCTTTATTTATATCTACAAACTTTGAATTATATTCATATCTATTTGATAAAAAATCAAAGATTTTTTCGTGGTAATTTGCTAAATTTTTTGGCTTTGCATAAGGAACACTTTCCTGAATTTCCTTAATAATTAAAGCTTCAATTTCTCTTAATTTGCTTTTTGATTTAAATATTTTTCAAAAAATAGCCGGATAAGAAATTGAAAATTCGCATTTTTCAATATCATCAAAGTTTTCAAAGACAACAACAACTTTTTTAAAAGCTTTACCATCGTGTAAAGCATACGAAGAATAAAGTTCAGAGATAGAATCAACATTTTCTTTTCCATTTTTTTCACAATATTCATCGTCGTCTCAGTCGCCAATTAAACACCTAATATCATTATAAAAATGGAAATCTTTGAGTTTTTTGGAAAAAAACGCACTTTTTGGGATATCTTCTAGTTTTAAATTATAAACATAATCTTCTTGTTTATAATTTAAACTAATAATTCTTTCAATTGGATTAGGATTGAAGTCGTCATAAAGGTAATTGTATAAAAAATTTGGAAATGGATAATCCTTATAATAACAATTACAATCAAACGTTGAATCAACATCATCCCCAGTCATGTTACCAATTGAACAACGACTTTTAATATTAATTTCTATATATTTTAGTTTAATTAACTGTTTTTTTGCCTTAGTTACTAAATCTAATTGCATCTCCATATAAAAAATGCACCTTTTCAACATTTAACATTTTTTCTCTTGGTATAAATTCCTTCTTTTTGAATTTTCCTTTTATCATTCTTACTCTCCTTACATGATAACTGGGAAAATATATTTTTATGTATGATTGGCGATTATCGGTTAGATTTTGTGAGTGTTTTAAACTAAAAAAGTAGTTTAAAAATTTCATAATTTTGCTTTTTAAGTTAAAATTTTATCTTTCTTAGTTAAAACACTAGCAAAAATTAAGACAGAGGGTTGAATTTAACACTTCAAAGCAGCATTTTTGCAAGTAAACATAAATTCAACTAACAAAATTGCTATTTTTAAATAGATAAAAATGAAAGTTAAGAATTTTAAAAATAAACTTAAATCTTTTGTCTTTAAATTCATTAATTAACAAAAAGATCTACTATTTCCCTTCTATCTCAATAAATTTTTTGCTTTTATAACCACGAAAATCTACTCTTGCAATTTCATCATAATATTCAGTTCTATCATCATTATCTCAAGAAAAGAGAGCGTGTTCTTCTAAAATTAATTCTTTTTCTTGTTGGCTATATAAATTAGTATTTTCTAGAAAGTCTGTAAAATACCCAAATTCATGGTCTGTTCCTTTTAGAAATTTATTCAACGCATCCCGATATAAAATTAATTCTTCCATAGATGATCCAATCACATTTTTAGTTAAATTATTTTGCCTTGGTGATCTAGAAACAAAGAACGCCGGATCCTTGCCATCACGCAGAAAAATATCTTGTTCAAGTTTGACCAATTTTTGTTTGAAATAATATTTTAAAATTTCGTATTTACCTTGATAAATATCATCATATAAATTTGAATGTCCAAATCAGTAATAAATTTTTTGACCATCAACATACAATAAAATGAAATTTTTTAATGCAATTGGCAAAATTCATGCTTCGCCAGCTCCATAGGCGGAGTAGTAATATGGTTGAAATCAAAAAACTGGCTTTTTTGAGTCAAATTGGGAAATTATTTCATCAAAAAGTCCGTATTCTTGCCCGCCAAAGTAAAAAATTTCGAAATTTTCAAGTTTTAATTTTGCTCAACTTGGCAGAATAAAAAAATCAGGTTTATCGGGATAAAAATCTAGATCTTCAATTCAATATTTAGGACCAAATAAAATTTGCAACAAATAGATTAATTCGATTTTATTTGTCCAATTATTCGCATGATCATAATAAGTTTGGCCGTCTTTACCAAAAAGTTCGATGCAATACTTTCGATATTCTGGACCAAATTTATCAAATCAACTAAGAATAAATTTATCGCGATTTTCAATGTTTAAATTAAGCTTTTTAATCCCGTATTTTTCAAATTTTTTAAGCAAATTTTCATAAGTTTCAAAAGTAAATACATTTTGAATTGGTTCGATTTGGGTTTTTTCGTCAAAATTATAATTCTCTTTTAATAACAAATTGTAGATATTTTCTACATTTTGTCCTAAATATGGTTTGTTTATATCTACATATTCTGAGTTATATTCATATCTATTTGATAAAAAATCAAAGATTTTTTCGTGATAATTTGCTAAATTTTTTGGCTTTGCATAAGGAACACTTTCCTGAATTTCCTTAATAATTAAAGCTTCAATTTCTCTTAATTTGCTTTTTGATTTAAATATTTTTCAAAAAATAGCCGGATAAGAGATTGAAAATTCGCATTTTTCAATATCATCAAAGTTTTCAAAGACAACAACAACTTCTTCAAAACCTTTACCATCGTGTAAAGCATATGAAGAATAAAGTTCAGAGATAAGATCAAGATTTTCTTTTCCATTTTTATCACAATATTCATTGTTTGCTCAACCGCCAATTAAACACCTAATATCATCATAAAAACCAAATTTATTGAGTTTTTTGGAAAAAAACGCACTTTTTGGGATATCTTCTAGTTTTAAATTATAAACATAATCTTCTTGTTTATAATTTAAGCTAATAATTCTTTCAATTGGATTAGGATTGAAGCGCTCGTAAAGGTAATTGTATAAAAAAATTGGAAATGGAAAATCATCATCATCATATTTACAATCAAGCGATAATTTAACATCATTCACAATCATGTTTCGAATTGAACAACGACTTTTAATATTAATTTCTATATATTTTAGTTTAATTAATTGTTTTTTTGCCTTGGTTACTAAATCTAATTGCTTTTCCATATAAAAAATGCACCTTTTCAACATTTAACATTTTTTCTCTTGGTATAAATTCCTTCTCTTCGAATTTTCCTTCTATCATTCTTGCTCTCCTTACATGATAACTGGGAAAATATATTTTTACGTATGATGGTATATTTTTATTTTTATTTTTATTTGTATTTGTATTTGTATTTTTATTTGTATTTTTATTTTTATTTTTATTTGGATCATCAATATCAAACTCATTTTTAGGGTCAGTTCAATCAATAGCATCACTAGCTAGACCTTCTCCAACAACAAAGTGATCTTTAGTAAAACCGATATCTTTATTTAAATTATTATTTGGATCTCTTGGCCATCTATTTCCCACTATCAAATTTGCTGTATATTTTGTTTTTTTAGCCAAATTTTTCATAACTGATCCATTATATGAATAAAAATCAATAGGTGAATTTAGTTTTTTATCCATATTTTTACGGTCTCCTTTATTTTTATTCATTTTATCTTTTACTGAACTAGGCAGCAAGTTATTAATAATAATTTTGGTTAATTCTGATTGGGCTAGCAAACTTCCAACCGCTCAAAGTCAGGCTGCAGGTTCTGGAATTGCTTGTTCACTAATAACAAAATAAGGTTCTAAGTCTTTATTGTGAAAATTAAAAAATCAGGCAGGATGGATTCCAGTGTATTGTCTTAATTTTTCCTTATCTTTTGCTTTTACAATAGAAAGTTCTAAAGCCGCTGTATTTGCTATTTCTTTAATACTAGGCTCACCTTTTGCTTTTGGCAATTTATCTAAGTCAACCACAATTGAGCTTTCAGTTCTTCGAGTAATAGGATTATTATCAACTGGTACAGGAACAGGGCTATAATCAGCTGACGAATAGTAACTTTCACGGTTCCCAAATCATCTGCCTACATCATTAACAACCTTTGGAAAAGTTTCCACAGCTACCGCAGCAGCTGTCGAAACTGCTACTGCGGCAATGGCAGCTGCGACAGCATTTGAAATAAATGGAATAAAAGGTAAAAGGAAAAAGAAGGTTTTTTCAACCCGAGTTTGATTTTGAAGCTCTCTAAAGTCAAAAACATGCCCTTCTAATTTTAGTTTTGGCACACCTTCTTCAAAATAGAGTTCAGCTTTTTTGTTAACTAATTCAAGTGAAGAACTATTTAAAATTACCTCACCTTCTTGATTAATTTGAATTTCAATATCATCTAGATTAGGAGAGTCTGAATTAGTACTTGTTTTGTTTAGATGTGTTTTGGCATTTTTAATATTTGCATTGATGACAAGCGAATTTTGTTGGTTTTTGGCTGAAACAATTTGGACTAAATCATCAAAATTTACCGGTTTTTTTGAATTTGATAAATCTATATCACGAGTTTCAAGTTTAAAATCTGAATAGCTTTTTGTATTTTGAAAATGTCAAAGCGGCCCAAAAACACTTAGACTTAATGATGAAAAAGCAATAATATTAGTGATAAACTTAAAAAGTTTTAGTTTTTTCTTCATTTTTTCTCCTTACTATTAAAATTCTTTAATATAAAATTATAACATGTATTTGAGAATTTTAGTGAAAATTTCATTTAAAAAGAATAAATTAATACAAATTAGCACGCTAATTTTAGGCTCCTCCAAGAAGGCGCAACAAAGTGAAACAATATAGATTACAGTTCAAGACAAATTTAAGAACATTAAAATTGGCAAATCTAAAGGTTAAAGATTGCAATTTTGCATTTTCGGAAGAATTTAGACAAATTTATAAAAAAGAAAAATGCAAAATTGATACAAAGAGTCAATTTTGCATTTTTAAGAAACGCTTTAATAAGAAATTGGAAAAAAGTTTGATAAATCTATGAAAATAAATCCCACTAAGCCAAAAAAGAAATAGAAAATTAAGGGTCTTTCTGAAAAATCATAGTGGGATTTATTAATAAAAATGAAAAATGTTGTTAGAAATACGGAATGCTGGTTAATTATTTGTGTCTGAATTTTTTTAACAATTTGTTATTTAAAAAGATTTTTTTGGCTAGCTATTTAAAACTGTTAAAATATGGTCAATTTTAAGCTGATCTGTTGATGAAAATCAAAAATCAGCTTGATTAAATTCACTGAATTGATCCAAAGAAACAACAACTGATCTCATTTTTGCGCTTTTTATTGATAAAAACCCTGAGAGAGAATCCTCAAAGCCAATGCAATTTTCGGGATTTAGAGACAATCCTTCTGAAGCCAATAGAAAAATATCAGGTGCTGGCTTAGGTTTTTTGATTTTTTTAGGATCAGCAATATAGTCAAAAAAAGCAATAATTCCAAGTTTTTCTAAAATTAAAGGGGCATTAAGACTACTTGAGGCAAGTGCAATTTTCAATTTTTTACTTTTTGTGCTTGTTAGTAAATCTAATATTCCTGGCAAGAGATGGTCTTTATTTAGATTTTCAAGTAATTTTAAGTAAATTTCATTTTTTTTAAAACAGACAGTATCAATTTTTTGTTCATCTCAGGTCAGTTTTTTTAGTTTTAAAATTGCTTTTAGTGTTTCTTTTCTTGAAAGCCCTTTTAATTGGGCATTTTCAGACTCACTAAAGTCAATATTTTCTGCTAAAAGTGATTGTTTTCAGGCTAAAAAGTGTAGTTGGGCAGTATCTGTTATTATTCCATCCAGATCGAATATCAGTCCTTTAATTTTCATGGTTTATTGCAAAAAAATGCACGCTTTCTATAAGTTCTTCTTGATTATTTATTCAAATTTTTACAGGTTTTTTATTAAAATTTTCAACCCTAAAAGTCGAGTGATCAATTCTTACTTGTAAATTTGCACCTTGAAAACTAAAGTTATAAATTAATGAATTTCACTCTTTTGGTAAATTAGGTTTTAAATGAATTTTATGATCAAAATAAGTTAGACCACCAAAGCCAAAAACAACCATTTGTCAAATTGCAGCAAGCGATCCGGCATGAATTCCAGCATCGGAACTTTTCATGTTTTGGCCTAAGTCAATGTTAATTCCGTACTGAAAAAGTTGATAAGCTTTATCAATTTTGTTAAGTCTTATTGCTTCAATTGCATAAGTTGCCGCCGAAAGTGAGGAGTCATGTGTTGTAATTTGTTCGTAAAAATCAAAGTTTTTTGCTCTAATTTCTTTAGAATAAAGCTCAGGAAAAAGGTATAAAAGTAAGACAACATCAGCTTGTTTAACTAGTTGAGATGCAAGAATTTTTTGCCCTTTTACAAGTGAAAAAAGTTTTTTTCCTGCATCACCAAGCATTTTAAATTCGCTAATATCGTTTCGTTCTAGCTCTAAAAAGCTGTCATTTTCGGCGATAATTAGCTCAGAATTTGGTTTTTGTTGGACTAAATTCTGTCCAACAATTTTGATTTTTTCAAAATCAATTTTATAAGGAATTTTTGCTAGAATTTCAGTAAATACTGGAGTATTTTTTATTTTTTCAAAATAAAAAAGCGCTAGATCAAGGTTATATTTTGCCATTGCGTTAATATAGGCCGAATTGTTAATATTACCTTTGTACTCATTTGGACCCATTACATCATTAATTTCAAATTTTCCGTCAGTAGTTTTTTCAGCCCGGTTAGTGTAAAATCAAGCAGTATCAAAAATTATTTCATAGCCGTATTTTTCCATGAAATCTTGATCCAAAGTAACAACAAAATATTGTTGAATTGCATATGCAATATCAGCTGAAACGTGAATTTCTTGACGGGCAGAAGCGATTGGGACTTGTTTTCCAGAAATTATATCAACCTGACCTCAAATTGGACAGACTTCACCATCTTTTGGAAGGGCCATCTCTCAGGGGAATTGGGCTCCTTCAAGGTTAGATTCTTGCGGTCTGACTTTAACAGAAGCGGCTTTTTTTCGGGCGGCATCTAAGCCTTTATAACGATAAATTAATAAATTTCTGACAACACTAGGTTCAACAAAAAGATAATTAGGATTAATAAAAAATTCTGAATCTCAATAGGTATGGCCTTGATATCCTTCGCCAGTTAGGCCTTTTGCTCCTGCGTTAATTTCGGTCGAATTTTTGCGAAAAAGTCCATTTAGATGATAAAGGCCAAAATCAACTCCTAGCTGGTCAAATTGGGAATTTGAGTCAATTTTGACAAGAAATTTTTGTCACAAATTTTTGTCTAAGGCCCGAGTTGATTCTAAAAAAGACTCATGAAAATCGGCATCTAGTAAAGTTTTTAGTGTTAAATTTGCTTGTTTTTCAAGCTCAAAATCCTCAATTAAATTTTCGGAGTCATCGATGGAAGTATGAACTGACATTAATTTTATCAGACTTATTTTTGTTCCTTTTTTGAATTTTCCTTTGATTCGAAACAGTATTAGTCGTCTTGAGGCATCAACTTGAAAATTGTCATCTCCAGGTTTTATTCTTTGGCCGTTGACTTCAAAATGGCAAACTAAATTGTGAATAACTAACAAATTTGAGCTAGTTGAACGTTGTTTTAACTGCAGAGCATTTTCAAAAGGGCGAAATTTTTCACCTTCGGCAAAATGTTGAGTTCCTGTGTTTGTATTTTGGGCGTTAATTTGTGGGCGAAATTCAATTTGAACATATTCGTTTTCAGGGCTAACTTCAAGAATTTCAACATCAATTTTTTGGGCATAAAAATTGAGGTTCTGATGTGAAACAAAACGAAAAGTGTCGATTTTTATAGCATTTTTTTGGCGGCTGAGTTTAACTGAGCGCGATAGTGATCCATTTTTTATGTCAAAAACTTTTTGATATTGGTCATCAGAATCAAGAATTAAGGGCTGTTCATTTATAAACATTGGGGTTGTAATTAAGTCAGCCAAATTACAAATTTCCGGAACTTCATGTTGTACATCTTTGTTAAAAACACCACTTACAAAAAATCCTGGTTTATTATAATAATCAGGTTCTTCGTCACTACTTCTGAGACCTAAATATCCATTTGTTAAGGCAAAAATTGATTCAGTTTTTCCTGTAAATCTTCGGTCAAAGCCATTTTGAATAACTAGTTTTTTTAAATTATCATAGGTTAAAAATTGGTTAGTTTTCATTTTATTCCTTAATTAAAATTGACTCAAACGGGCGGAAAAAATCCTCAGGTTTTTTGAGATCTTGATATGAAGAAAGTAAGGGTTTTTGCTGAATTTTTTCGGTAAGTGGTAATTCTTTTTTTGTTAAATTTAAGTAAAAAATTAATTTTTCACCTTTAAATTCACGGCTAATTTTGCAAATTCCGTCTTTGGTTATTTCTAATTTTGCCTTACCGTCAACAAGCAAATCTTTTAAGTCGTTTTTGTAAAGAAAAATTAATTTTTTATAAAAATTTAAGATTGAATTTTTGTCCAAAGTTTGAGTCTCAACATTCATTCGCGGGTCATCAAGGCTTGTGTTAATTCAGGCTTTTTGGCTTGAAAATCCGTTGTTTTTTTCTAAATTTCAGCGCAAAGGACCTCTTCCTGAATCGCGACTGTTAATATTTGCATAAATTAACATTTCTGATTCAGAATAAATTTTTTCTGTATCAACAAGTGAAGCAAAAGCATTTTTCATATCAATGTCAACAAAATCTTGTCTTTTTTCAAAATAGGAATTTGTCATTCCAATTTCTTCGCCATAGTAAATTATCGGAATTCCACGCATTGAAAAAAGTAAAAGAGCTAGCGATTTTGCTGATTCTTTTCAGAAAAATGGATAGCCTCCTCAACGCGAAATTGCCCTGGAGGTATCATGATTTGAAAGGAAATTGCTCATTAAACTCGGACTAATTTCTTCATTATGTTGAAAAGGGATTTGGGCATTAATAAAATCTTGATAGTCTCAATTTGCATTAAATCCATTTCTGCCAGTTTTATTTGACCAGCCGATTCATCATCATGAAAAGTTAAAAAAATTATTGGCCAAAGGTGATTTTCCAGCCCCGTATTTTATTAATTCTTCAACAGTTATGCCGCTTGCCTCGCCAAAAGTGTAGGCATCAGGCTTATTTTTAAAGGCAAGTTCGTTAAATTTTTCAAGATATTCTTGAGCGCCTTTGCACCAGGAAAAATACGGATTTTGTTCAACATTTTCAAAATTTTTAGCAACATGTTTGATGGCATCAAGACGAAAACCGCGTACTCCAAGGTCATACCAAAAATTAATAATGTCAACAAAAGCAGCTTGTGTATCGGGGTGGGCTCAATTTAAATCAACTTGGTCAGTGCTAAAAAGGTGAAAATAATATTTTTGAACATTCGGCTGTCATTCTCAGGCAGAACCGCCAAAAATTGAAGTTGCTTTTTGTTCTTCAGGGCTTAATTTTTCTCTTCAAATAAAATAATTATGCTCTTTGTTTTCAGGCGATTCAATTGCCTTTTGAAATCAGGAATGCTGACTTGAGACATGATTTAAAACCACGTCAATTATTATATCTATATTTAATTCACGGGCTTTTTTTGTCAGTTTAGCAAAGTCATTAAGACTACCAAATTTAGACCAAATTGACTTATAATCAAGAACATCATAACCCGCATCAACAAAATTAGTCTCATAAAATGGGGTTAGTCAAATTGCGTCAATTCCTAAATCGCTAAGATATTCAAGTTTATTATAAATTCCAAGAATATCGCCATTTCCGTCATTATTTGCATCATAAAATGATCTGACAAAAATTTGGTATACTACTTTATCTTTTAAATTTGTTTTCATTTTAGTAAAAATTAATCCTTTTTTGTTAGCAAAATAGACTGATGAGGTTGAATTAAATTGTTAATATTATTCAATTTTGAATTAAAAAGTATCTCAAAGTCATCAAAATTATAGTCATACTGATTGTTTGAAAAATTGTGAATAATTTTGACAGACTGACCTTCTAAGTCAATTTGAAAAATAATTAATCCTTTGTTTTTGTCAACAGTTTCAAAATTTAGACAATCTTTAATTTGCTGATTTGTTTTTAGTCTAAAAAACCCTGTTTTTTGCCGAAATTCGTTAATTTTGGCAAAAAAATTAAAAATTTGTTCTTCAATTTGCTTATTTTTTAAAATATCAAATTTTAAACCGTTAGTAAAATCTGTTGTCTTATAAGAATTAAAATCAAAAAAATCTGCATTTAAAAACTCAAAAGGTGGATTTTTTTGATTTAAATTTGGATGGCAAGCTTGATAAGTTGCGCCAGAAAAATCACAAACTTTTGAAAAACAAAACTCACTTCCGGAGCTAAAAAGCACTTTCCCTTGGACAAAAGAAACTAGCATTAAGGCTTGCCGGTAAGTTTCAATAAATTGTTTTTTTCCGATTTTTGGTGATGAAGACAAAATTTTATCAGCTAAAGTCGGCCCATCATGACAGGTCAAATATGCTAAATTTAAGCTAATTTCATTAGCAAAAAGATCATAGCGTTTTTTAGAGTGGTAAAAATCTTTAAAATCATAATCAGCAATATTTCCTGGAATTGAAGAGACATAAGCGCCGAATTTTACAGCATTTTTTGATAAAATAAGGCCTTTGTCATTTGGCGAGTCACTACCTCGAACTGCGTTTCGAATTGTGTCATTAAAATATCCAAAATTAAAATTATTACCTTCTTTTCCTTTCGTTAATCTTTTAGTAAAAGGTAAGTCACTAAAATCTCAAGCTTCTCCGTATAATAAAATGTTAGGATTAATTTTTCTTAGTTCTGTATCGATAATTTTAAGTGATTTTTTATCTAAAAATGAAGCTAAGTCAAAACGAAATCCATCAACTTTATAATATTTAACAAAAAAAATCAGTGAGTCTAAAATTAGCCTAAAAGCCATCGGTTTTTGGGAGTCTAAAGGCGCGAAACCAACTGGAAAAATTTCAGCATTTTCGCGATAAAAGTGACCTGGGGCAACATTTTCAAAAACTGAATTTTCAAAAGTGTGATTATAAACAACATCGAGAATTATTCCAATATTGTTTTTGTGAGCCTGATCAACAAAATTACGGAATTCTACAATTTTTGCATAAGGGTCTTGTGGATTTGTTGAAAAACTAGAATTAAGTGAAAAAAAATTAATTGGGTCATAACCCCAGTTATAAGCACTATAATGGCCTTTTCCGTCGCCTTGATGGAGAATAGGAACACTTTTTTGGGCAAAAGTATAGCAAGAATGGAGTGGAAGTAATTGTAAAAAGTTTAAATTCAGCTTATTTAAGTAAGAAAAAATACCATTATCAATCGCTCCAATAAAAGTTCCAGGATATTGGACTTTTTTTGAAAGCGAACTAAAATCACGAACATGGAGCTCGTAAATCTGGGCATCAATTTTGGGATCAGCCTCAAATAAGTTAATATCTGAAGGCATTTGGCCGGTTTTTTCTGAAAAAATATCAATTAAAAAGGCTTTAGGAGTTTCATTTTTAGTTCAATCAAAAGGAGCAAGGCTGAATGCATATGGATCAAGTGCGAAAGTTGTTGTTGAATTAGAGTGTTCAACCTTCAAATTATATGAATATGATTCAAAATTTTTGCTAATTTTGCAAAACCAGGCTCCTTTTGTTTTTTTCATTTTTATTGTTTTAAAAGGGGTTGAATCTTCAAAATGTTTATAAATTAAAAATTCAACTGAAATTGCATCAGGAGATCAAAAATAAAAATGAAACTTTTCATCCTTCAAAAACAAGCCAAGCGGTCCTAGGTATATTTTTCCGCGCGAATTTTTGCGAATTAGACTTTTTTCATAGTCAAAAAGCATGTTTACACCTAAATAATAAAAAAATTTGGCAAATTATTGGCAAAAATTTAAATAATTTAATATAACTTGCCGAAAAATAAATGCAAAATTTAAATTTTTATATTTAAATAATAAAAAAATTGCATTCTACTATTTTAGCATAAAAAAATTCTTTTTATTTTTTTTTAATTATTTTTTCAGACTGTCTCTAAATAATGATTGGATGAGATATTTTTTTTTAGTCACCTTCTAAGCTGGCCTAGAAAATACCATTCTTTAGATAATCAAATAAACTAAACTAAAAAAGTTAAAATTTTAACTTAAAAAGCAAAATTTGAAATTTTTAAACTACTTTTTTAGTTTAAAACACTGGCAAAAATCAATTTACGGATAAAGCAACAAAATCATAAAAAAATACAACTACTATTTAAACTCAATGCAAATAGAAAACTCATTTTTATTTGCATTGAGCCTAAAAAAATATGTGAAGTTTTGAAAGAGCCATAATTAAAAGCCTTAAATTTATAGATTTCTAAACGGTTAAATTTAAGGCATTGCATCATATTTAAAAATATGACGGAAAATTCGCATTTTGTGATTTTATTAGACAAAAAACATAACTATTTCTCCTTAATTCTAATATTCATTTATTAATTATTCTTAGTGAAGTTTATTATAACATAATTTTTTCTTAGACCAAGCATTTTTTTTTTTTTTTTGCAAAAGGTTAATTTCAAAATTATAAAAATTAAGGTTTTACCACCAAAAACACCGATTTACGGGTGTTTTTTTGCATATTTGTATTTAATAAAAAATGAATTTTTGACATCAAGCTAGGAAACTCGGGAAAACTGGTTTTAATAGATGAAATAATTATACATTAATTTTGCAAAAAATAAAGAAAAATATTGATTTTTCACAAAAAAATAATTTTATAAGAATTTTTTTATATTTTTTTAATTTTTTAATAAAAAATTATTTTTTTTGATAAAATTAGAAAAGAGTACGTATAGACATATGACAAATTCAAAACCAACGTTAAAAACAAGGTTTCGGTATATTTTTTTAGGAAAACTGCCTCTTGAACGAAAGTACCGTCCTAAAATCATCGAATACTTCTATTTATTTATTGGAAATTTTGTAATTTCTACTTTTTGAGTATTAGTTTTATTAGCTTTTGGAAAATATGAATGGAAAATTTCCGAAAATTGAAGTCTAATTTTATCTAACGAATTTAGTAGTTATTTTTGAAAATTCATAATATCTATTAGCATAACAGCTTGAGTTGTCAATATTTTCTTATGTATTCACTTGATTTACATTCTTTCAAAAACTGAAGATTATAAATGGGTAGTATTTTTGTCAATTTTTACTAATGTTTTTCCCTTTTTTAGCTTTTTTAGCTTAATTATTTCAGTTTTTGGCTTTTATAAACACAAAATTGTTTTTAAATAGATGTAAAAGTGTTTTTTTTGAAAGGAATTATCATGAAGAAAATAACAAAATCAATTTTTGGAATGGTTTCTTTTAGCCCAATTGCCTTAATAGCTTGTGGGGGTCCTGTAAACGAATTTGCACATAATAAAGAAATTATTGTCGCCGTTGACCCAGCCCAGACAAATTATTGAAAACAAAATATTGAAGAATTTAACAAAACTGATTCAGCAACAAAAAACGGCTTTAAAATTAGAACTATTTCCAAAAATGTCTTTTCAGCACTAGATTTTTCAACAGTTGGACACACAGACACAAACAATACGCCCGATATTTTTTATGCACCTCAAGACCGAATTACCGATTTAGTCCAAGGTGGGGCAGTTTCTTATCTTAATGATTTTTTACCTAATTTATTTGATGAAATTACAGCCCAAATTGGTGCCACAGCAACTGAAAAAGAAAATATGAGAAATTTCGGGACTGTATTTGGTCTAAAAGATAACAGAGTCCATTCAGAATTTGTTGGAATTCAACATAACAAAGAAGGAATTGTGCTAGCCTCAACAGAAAATGAAGACCAAACCCGGACAATTTTGCAAAATCCAGACACAGATTCACTTGCTGAACTTGTTGAAAAAGGCGAAGGTCTGTTTAGAATCCAAGACTTTTGGTACGGAAATGGTGTTCTTGCCGGTGCCCTTGAAAAAATTGCTCAGCGCGAAAATCTAAAAGACGAAGACGGAAAACCGTTGAATTTAATGTCAAAATTATTATATACTAAAAATAATCAGTTTACTTCTGGTCTTCTTCACAGCGATATTGATCCGGTTGTTGATTCTAATTTAAAACCAGAAAACAATGAATACCAGCAGTATTTCCGTGAAGCTTTTAAATCAGTGGCAAAAATTTACTACCCAGTTTTTAAGGCTGCTTATGAAAGTGAAGTTGATTATAAAAATTCAATTTGGTCGAAAAAGGGAATTTCACAGGCAGATTTAGCACAAATTATTAAATCTGATATGAATGTTACCCAAAATACAATTTTTCGGCTAATGAAAGAAAAGAAACTAAAATTTGCAATTATTGGAACTTGAGATGTACAAAACTCAGAAAAATCTGCAAATGCCAAGTCTTTTTTTAACATTACAAAAGCAACAAATGAAACTGATTTTAAACAAGCCTTAGGTTCATGATCTTTTTTGATCAATTCAAGAAATAATTCATCATCTCCTGAACGAAAACAAGCCCTAAATGATCTTTTTAAAATAATGTTTTCGGCTAAAACAAACACTGCTTATTTCCAAGATGATTCAAAAATTCCGTTTGTAAAAGCGCTAACAAATCAAATCAAACAGGAAGTTGAAAAAATTAATCAACCTCTTAGTGTGAAATTTGAAACACTTAAAAAAGACTTAGGATATACAGACGACACTGAAATTGAAAATGCAATAAATGCCCAAATTCAAAAAACAGCAAATCCAAAATATATTAACCAAACAGTTGAGTCAAATTGAGACAAAACAACGAATCCAGATGCTAGCTCAGAAGAAAATTATCTCACTTTTGGGGCAAGAATTGAAACAGAAAATCTTGATCCAAGCCTAGTTGAGAGTGCTAATAAAATTAATCAATTAATTGAAAAATACCAAAAATTTGCAGCAATCCGTAACACTTTGGCAACAATTTTTGGTCAAACAGATTTATCTAAATTCACCGGAAATGGTGAGAGCTGACAAATTGACCAAAGTTTTTTCAAAGTTGGAATTAAAGATGCAAAAGCTGGAAAATATGATCTTGATATTTCCCAAAGTGATACTACCGCTCATGTTCGTAAAGTTGAGGCTTTCCTTTTTGGCGCAAATGGTGATGAACAATCTGAAAAAGACCAAAAAATTGAAAAATACAGTAAATTAATTCTTGACAATAATCACGATCTGACAAAACTTGAGGCAAGTATTGCTGCTGAAATTAAAGAAATTCAAGAAAAAGCAAAATTAATTGCCAAAACTCCAGCCGATGATGCAACAATTGAAAAAATTGCGCGTGCTTATTTAAATAATTATGTTAGTGCTGCCCTAATTCGCTCATTTGTTAGTCCTGAGACAATTAAGCAAACAAAAGCACAAAAAACTACCACAAAATCAGGCCAAACTGTTGACAAATACACCCTAGGTGATGCTGAAAAAATTATTAGTGAATACTTAAAATCAAAAAGTTTTGACAAAATTCTTAACGTAATTGACTCAGATAAGACAATTCAAAATCAAGGTGTTGGAATTCTTAATACCGATAATTCCCGTTTTGATCGCTCAAATCCACAATTTAGTTCAACAGTTTGGGGTGCTTGAAATGATCAAACTTTTGGTTCAGAAGTTTTCCACAAAAGTGTTTTGGGCAAAATTAAAAACGAAGAAGATTTTGCCAAAATATTTTTTGACAAAGTTGCAATTGAATACTACAAAAAAATTCTTCTTGCAAACCAAGGAACTAGCAGGGTTATTGTAAATTTTAGTTAAAAATGGGGCCTGTTTTTAAATTTAAGATCAACATCCCAAAGTCACATTTTTATTTGCTAATTAGTTTAAGTGCTTTTTTGTCAATTGCACTTATTAGTTGAATTTTAATCCCTTTTGTTTTTGGGACACATTTAGACCAAATAAATAAAACAAATCTGGAAGATCAGCGTGAAATTTTAGCCTCAAATTTAGCAGCCGGAAAATTAAGTGCTTATATTGGGACAAATTTATTTGTGATTTTCTTTGGAGTCTACCTTTTTTTGGCTTATTCAAAAGTAAAAATTGGCTATTTATTCTACTTTTTTTGGATTTTTATCTTTGGTTCAATGGCCGGCTATCCTTATTTTCAAGGAGCTGAAAAATTAAATAGTGCTGAATTAATAAGCGGAATTTTTATCTCTATTTTTTGTGGGTTGATTGTTCTTGTGTTGATTTATTCAGTCTACATTTACCGACTTAAACGAATTATTACAAAATACAAATTAGCAAATGGCGGTTTTAATGCATAAATTACAACTCTATAATTATTATGGCAAGAAATTTGACACGATTATTGATATTGAGGCTAAAACGCTAAAATCTTATTATCATAGTGCAAAAATTACTCACTCAAGATTTTTAGATAAGATCAAAATTCAAGAAAACATTGAAAAAGAGCTATTTTTACGGGCCAGGCAAACAATTCGCGACAATCTAAAGCGCGAATTGCATAGTCAAAAAATCGCCTTTAAAAATGAGCTAAAAGTTCTCAAAGACGCTTATATTAAGCTTAATTTTGCAGTTTCAGTTGAAAAATTGCTCAGCTTTGAAATTAAAAAAATCCAAAAAGAGCTTAAAAATCTTCGCAGTTGATTTAAGGATTTTTCAAAATCACTCAACCAAACAGAAGATAGCCTGCAGGTTAAAGTTGAATTATTTGAAAGAACAAAAAAATCAACCTTAGAATCTGAAGTTGACTTAATAAAAAAGCACTTCATTTTCCAAGTCTGCCTAAATTATGTTAGAAAATACCAAGATTTTGACTTTGATCTAAACAAAATTAACCAATTGCTTGATAAAGACGGCAAAAAATTCTTAGTTCAATCCAAACTAAAAAGTGATTTTTTTGTCAATTTTTATCAGCAAATCAAACAAAAACAAGAAGAACTTTTAAAAAAATCGGCTTTGGCTAAAAAAAATTACACTGAAACCAAACAGTTACAAACTGACTTATATAAAAAAAGAAAAGCAAATTTAGAACTCAAAGCAAAACAGAAAATAATTTCTTTGGAATATAGTTATAAAAATGCAATTGATTTCCTAAAACAGCAAGCAAATCAGCAAAATGCAGCCCAAAAGGAATTAATTAGCGAAAAAAAGCAAGAAATTATCGCTTTTGAGTCCAAAAATATTAGCAAACTAAATGAATTTAAGCACGAAATTAATTCCCAAATTAGCAAAATTAGTGCTCAAAAACAAAAATATCTTGCCTTTAGTTTGTCCCAAACAAAAATAAATTTCCTTGATCAGGCAATTAAATTATTTTATGCCATTCAAAAAAATCAAAATTTTGAAATTCCAGATTTAGATATTTCCTTAGAAAATCACAGTCAAATTTTAAAAGATAAGCTAGATTTTTTCCATAAATTAAAAGATGAAAATGCACAACTTTTTGATTTAATTAAAAGTCACTATTTTGGTTTTTATGGTAGTTTTTTAATAAAAAAACTGGCAAAATCAAGCCTAAAATGGCAAATTTTGCTCCAAAAAGCTAAATATTTAAAACAATATTCATACAAAGGGCATTATCTTCAGGATCTAGGTTGGGCAACCAGAGAAAAAACAATCGAAGACTTTAAGACACGGATAAAGTTTATAAATGAAAAAATTCTTGCAAAATACGAGCTAAAAGTTTTAAAATCAAGTCCAGATTTTAAAACTCAGCAAGAAGAAATTAAAATAAAAATCAGTGAAATTAAGCAAAATTATGTTGAGAGTGTCGCAAAAAATAAAAAAAGATTCCAGCAAAACGAAATTGCCAAAACAGCCTTTAAAAACTTGCAAAAACAAGCAAAAATTGCAAAAACTGACCAAAAAAGAACGCTGTTTTTGAGCTCAAAAATAACAAAATTCAAACAAATTCTCAAAACAAATAATTACCGTTATTTTAACGAACTAAAAGTTAACAAAAAAATTTATGAATCAAAAGCAAATGAAGCACTAAAGTCTTATCCTGTTGAGACAATAAAAAACGTCCGTTTTATTAGCTTTTTCTTGAATTTAATCTTCCCAGGACTTGCTGAATTATTTGTATTTCGTCAGTTTATCAAAGGATCTTTACTTTCAGTTGTTAGTATAATTTCTTATGCTTTTATAATTCCTTTTTCATTTGGGGCTTACTGGTCAAAAATGGGTGGAATTCCGGGCTTTGCTGACTTAGGTGCAAATTTACACTCGCCTCGGGATGGTATTTTTACTGATGCACGGTTTTATCTTTTTGGTGGTGTTTTGTCGGTAATTTTAATGGCTTTTGTGCTAATTTACTTTCTAATTGGGGCAATTTCGGCCTGAAGAATTGCAAAAGCAATGGAAGCTGGCGTTGTTCCGGGAAAATGACTCTATTCAAAACAGTGACTACAGACTACCGGATTTCCGTGAATGATTTCACTAATTGGTCATGCTTTAATGATTTTTATCGTTGCAGCGCCAATAATTACTTCAGTTTTAATTTCTTTTACTGATTATGGCTACAATCATGCTGCCCCAGGTCAGACTGTTAATTGAGTTGGACTTAAACAATGAGGAAAATGGTGAGATTATCGCCAACTTGGACTGTTTCAATCGCTAGCTTCAGTTCTTGGTTGAACAGCAATTTGGACAGTTTTATCAACGCTATTTCCCATTGGTTTAGGAATTTTAATTGCAATTTTAACAAATTCTTCCCGAATTAAAGGTAAAAAGATTTTTCGCTTAATATTTATTTTACCCTGAGCAGTGCCGGCGTTTGTTTCTTTGTCTTTTATTCGTTCAATGTTTGCCGCTGATTCACAAGGTTATATTAATTTAATTTTAATTAATTTAGGACTTATTAAAGACGGGATTTCTTGACTAAACCAAATTGGTACGGCCCGAGTTTTACTGATTGTTGTCCAGACTTGAATTAGTTATGCCTTTATTTTTATGCTTGTTACCGGAAATCTGCAGGCAATTTCGGGTGAAATTTACGAAGCTGGCGCCGTTGATGGGGCTTCAAAGTCACAAATTTTCTGAAAACTAACGCTTCCCCAACTACTTCTGGGAATTGCACCAATGTTAATTGGACAATTTGTCGGTGCCTTTAATAACTTTACAACAATTTCGATTTTCACAGGCGGTGGGCCAGCTTATGCAAATGCCTCCCCATTTGGTGAGGCCTCAACTGACATTATTATTTCTTGAGTGTTTAAACTAACAACTCAAGGAATAAAAATTGATGGACACCAAGCTTTTGCCGCCGCACTTTCAACACTGGCAGCGCTAATTAGTATTAGTTTTGCCCTTCGTGGTTTTATAAAATCAATGCAAAGGAGATAAAATTATGAACTTATTAGTGTCAAAAATTGCTAGTTATGAGTTTGTTGCCAAAAATGCTAGTCCAAAAAAACGTCTAAATTTAAGTGATGAACGCGATATTAAGCCAATTGAGTTACTTTGAATTTTTCTTAATTATTTAATTTTAATTTCTTGGTCTGTTGTTGTTTTATTTCCAATAGTTTCGCTAGTTATTGCCACTTTTAATGTTGCTAATACTCGACTTATTACAATTACACCGTTTGTTTTTGGTTTTGATAATTTCACTTATTTATTTACTTCTGAACGGTCTTATTTTTTCTCTTGGTACGGAAATACGCTAACAATTGCACTTTTAACGATGGTTATTTCAACTACCGCCGTTGCACTAAATAGTTATGCTTATTCACGTTTTCGCTTTAAAGGTTCAAAACATTCTTTGACAATAATTATGTTATTGCAAATGATTCCGGCAACTTCTTCGTTAATTTTTCTTTATATTTTAGTCCAAATTGGGCAAATCGGCGGAATTTCACCGATATTTATGTTAGTAATTATTTACTCAGGTGGGGCTGTTTCTGGAAATACTTTTATGCTCAAAGCTTATTTAGATAGTATTTCCCGCGAACTTGATGATTCAGCAAAAATTGATGGCTGTTCGAATTTTGGTGTTTTTTTCAAAATTTTATTACCGGTTTTACGACCTGCAATAATTATGGTTGCCCTTTGATCTTTTTTAACACCATTTACTGATGTTATTTTACCAAGATTTGTGCTTTTCAATATTCAAGACTTAACTCTTGCAGTCGGGCTTGAAACTTTTATTAATGTTGAGCCAAAACATGTCAATGCTGGTGCTTATGCAGCTGGGGCTTTACTTGCAGCTCTTCCTGCGCTTGGTTTATTTATGTATTTACAAAAATACATAATTGGCGGACTTTCTGAAGGAGCGGTTAAAGGTTAATTATGGAAAAAAATAAAAAACTTTTTGAACTTGACGATCTTAATTTGGATTTAAATCAAATTGATTTAAATAAAATGGTTGCAAAAATTGGCCAACAACAAGAAGAAACAAAAGGTGCCAAAATTGTTCTTAATAATGTCTCAAAAAAATATGAAGGTAATGACAAATATACACTCGAGGCAATTGATCTTACAATTGAAAGTGGTAATTTTTGCATCTTTTTAGGTCCTTCAGGTTCAGGAAAAACAACGCTTTTAAGAATGATTGCCGGCCTAAATTCAATTACTCAAGGTGATTTAATTTTTAATGGTAAACGGTATAATAACCTCCCGCCCCATCAGCGAAATATTGCAATGGTTTTCCAGTCTTATGCCCTTTATCCGCACTTGAATGTTTATGATAATATTTCTTTTGGACTCAAAATTGCAAAAGAAAGACGTGACATTATTGACTCAAAAGTAAAAAATGTTGCTCAAATTTTAAAAATCAGTGACTATTTATACTCAAAACCGCGCGATCTTTCTGGTGGTCAACGTCAAAGGGTTGCAATTGGACGGGCAATTGCTCGTGCACCGCAAGTTTTTTTAATGGACGAGCCACTTTCAAATTTAGATGCAAAATTACGTGAATCAATGCGCCGTGAAATTGTAAATATTCACCGAATGCTCAAAACTACAAGTATTTATGTAACCCACGATCAACTTGAGGCAATGACGATGGGAAACCAAATTGTAGTTTTTAATGACGGAAAAATTCAGCAAAATGGAACAGGAAAAGAATTATATTTTAAGCCTAAAAACACTTTTGTTGCCACATTTATCGGTTCGCCAACAATGAATTTATTTGATTGTGTTGTTGAAAACAACCAAATAAAGGCAAAAAAAGCGCCAATTTGATTTGAAGTTGACAAAAAATTGGCAAATTTATTAAGTCAAAATCAAGAATTACAAGTCGGTTTTCGGTCTGAAGATATTTATCTAAATCAAGATCAGGCCCAATTTGACGGTATTATTACTAATGTTGAGCTAATTGGTAAAGATCAACTTGTTGCAATTAAAGTTAGCGATCAACTTGAATTAATTTCCAACCAGAACAATATTTTTGAATACATTTTAGATCAAAAAGTTAAAGTTAGCTTTAATTTAGAACGAATTCACATTTTTGATGCAATAACAAAGGAGCGAATTGATCTTGATAACTAATTTAGAATCACGAAGCGCCAAAATTTACTTTTTTATTGCACCCTATTTTACTCGGAAAGTTTTACAATTAATAAGTAAAATTTTGCTTTTAATAATTATAATTTTCTCTTTTGTCCAAATTTGACAGTTTCTTGAACGAATTGATTGGGAAATTGATTTTGTTTCAAAGGGTAGTTTTTCTAATTTAACGACTCAAGAAATTACTGAAATTGCTAGAAGCAAATCAACTTCATTGCCACTTTGACCGATTTTTATTAGTCTAATTTCACTTGTTATTGTTTTTGGTTTTATTCTTTTTTTCTTAATTTTAGCCCAACATATTTATTTATGAAAACAATTTGGCGATCTTAAAGGATTTTATAAATTTATTTTTACTTTATCTATAATTATTTTTATTTTAAGTTTCTTTATTGTCGCCCTTCAACCGGCTCAAGTTGAGCAAAATGTTAATGTAAAAATTGGCGAAACCACCGTCACAGATTCAATTTTTTCTGATTTTCCTAATTATACAAAAATGTGAATAAGTCTAATTTTTAGCTTTTTAATTTTGATTTTACAAATAAGTGCAAAATCAAAATTTGGGGCTCTTGAAAAAGACAAAACATTAGCAAAAAAACCTTTTGAAACAAAAAGTCTTGAAGCAAAAATAAACAAAATTATCCAAAAAAATTCCAACAGCTAATTGTATTTAAACATTTTTCCCAAGTTTGCCAGTTTGATGAGATAATCTTAAAAAGTGTCCGTTTTGGGCACTTTTTTAACTTTTTTGGCAAAAGTTAATTACCTATTTTAAAACACTGGCAAAATCAATTTATGGATAAAACAACAAAAATCATAAAAAAATACAACTACTATTTAAACTCAATGCAAATAGAAAACTCGTTTTTATTTACATTGAGCCTAAAAAAAATATGTGAAGTTTTGAAAGAGCCATAATTAAAAGCCTTAAATTTATAGATTTCTAAACGGTTAAATTTAAGGCATTCCATCATATTTAAAAATATAATGGATAATTCGCATTTTCTGATTTTTTTTAAACAAAAAACATAATTAAGTCCCCCCTAATTCAATATCAAAATTTATTAATTCATTCTTAGTGAGAGTTATTATAACATAATTTTATTTTTGACCAAGCATTTTTTTTTTTTTTTACAAAAGGTTAATTTTAAAATAATAAAGATTAAGATTTTAGGTCAAAAAACAGCGATTTATCGGTATTTTTGCGTATTTATATTCACTAAAAATTGAATTTTTGCCATCAAACTGTCAAACTCAGGATTATACTAACTTAGATTTAACACTTAAAAAAATCGCCAAATGGCGATTTTAAAAATATCTGTGTGTTACATTTTTATTTTTAATTTGTGAAAAGACGGCTAGATTTTTATCTGATCGTCTTTTTTATGAAAGTATTTTTTATTTACTTCATCTTCAAATTTCTTTATTAAGTTTTGATGGTTTTTTAAAAACCATTTTTTGTGATTTTCAATATATTCTTTTCTAATACTAGAATCATTTAAATCGTTAGGCACTCTTTTAATTCTTTCATCTCCACTATCAAAACCTGTAAAATCTTCTTCTAATCTTTCCTTACACATTCGAACATACTCTTCATTAATTTCTATACCTATACCTCGTCTATTAGTTTGCTGGCAAACTCTAAGCATTGTTCCGCTACCAACAAATGGGTCAAGTACAATATCATTTTCATTCGATGATGCTAAAATCATTCTTTCATATAAAGCTTCTGGTTTTTGTGTGGGATGTTTTTTTCTATTCTTATTACAATAATGCATATGAGAAAATTGCCATACATTTCCCGGATTTGAACCCCTCATATTATTTATTGAACGGTAAAATTTTTGTGGAACTCTTATATCATCTAAGTTAAAGGTGAATTTACTTTTATGCTTGGTAAACATTAGTATATCATCGTGTCTAGGAGAAAACCCTTTTGTCTTCCCTACCCCTTGTGTATAAAACCAGGTTATCCAAGAATTAAAGTGCATATTCAATTCTTTTTCAAGTATGCTATAGATATATGATATATATCTCATACCCATAAAAATATATATAGTTCCATCATCTTTTAGCACTCTTTTTGCTTCGGTAAGCCACTGTCTTGAAAATTCTAAATACTCTTCAAATTCCAAATTATCTTTATTATTTCCATAATCTTTATTCAAATTATATGGCGGATCTGTGACAATTAAATTAATACTTTTAGATTCAATTTTTTTAAGTTCTTCAATTGCATTTCCACAAATTATTTTTAAAGTTTTATCCATTTATTTTTAATTGCCTCTCTATAGAAATCTTCAATTGTTCTTCTGCTACTATTCAAGTATTTTTTATCTAATAATTGACACATTTCCCAAGTAGTTCTTCTTTTAAAACTAACATAATGAATATCTTTTATTTGTATTTGACCAGTGCCTAGAGCCGGATTATAGCTTATGTCATTATCTCCTATAAATTTTAAGTCATACGCATTAAATTCAAGAACTTGCATAACACCATCCATCAATTGTGTTCGTTTATTTCTTTCTGAATAAACTTTATGCTTAATCGACAATACTATAAACATATAATTAGGATCAACTACATAAGCTGTCCTAATCCTAGAAAAAGAAGTAATATTAGGACCTTTTCCACTATCAGCAATATCATTTGCAGTCGCTTTTACATCAATATTTCCTGTAAGAACTTTAACATTATCTTTCTTAAACTCAAGTATAATATCTGCCATTCCTAATCTTTCTTGCGCTTCTACATTTATTAAATTATATTTATTATTTTGAACATTTCTAATGCCGGTAAAAACCTCAGTTGCCCAAGCTTCAATCATAGGACCTGCAATCTTATTAATATTTTCTAATGGTAGTCCTAATTTTAAATTTGTATTTATTATAATCTTATCATCGCCAGAATTTTTTCGTTCTTGCAATATATTTATTATTTGTTCAATAACAAATTTTGAATCTTTTTCATATTCCTCAGACTCTATAGGTATTTTAAATTCTAAATCTTCATATCTCATAATTGTTTTTTCCTCCATTTTAAATAATTTTAATACATCTTCAATTTTACAATTTAATTCTTGACATATCCTTTCAATATTTCTAAGCGATATATATTCCCGAGTTTCCTAGTTTGATGCGATAATCTTAAAAAAATGTCCAATTTTTCGTGCTTTTTTAACTTTTTTGGCAAAAATCAATTTATTGACAAAATAACAAAAATCATAAAAAAATACAACTACTATTTAAACTCAATGCAAATAGAAAACTCGTTTTTACTTAAATTGAGCCTAAAAAAATATATGAAGTTTTGAAAGAACAATAACTAAAAGCCCTAAATTTGTAGATTTCTAAACGGGTAAATTTAAGGCATTCCATCATATTTAAAAATATAATGGATAATTGGCACTGTCTGATTTTTTTACGGCAAAAACATAATTAATCCACCCCCTTAATTCAATATCAAAATTTATTAATTATTCTTTGTGAGATTTATTATAACATATTTTTTTTCTAGACCAAACATTTTTTTCTTTTTTTAAAATTAGCAGAAAAAATTTAGACAACTAATTTTTATCTATGATTTTGATTGTACCAGTTTTGTTAATTCTTTCTAACAATTTATTTTGTTTTGGTCTAAATTTGGCTGCTTAATTATAAAAAAACCTCGTAAAAACGAGGCTTTTTTATAATTAAAATTTGTGATTAGAGATATTCGGATCTAAATTTTTCAAAAAGTTTATTATATTCTTCTTCACTTTGAGGTGTGTCAAATAAAACAAAACCTTTAAAGGTGATTCCAGTTTCAGATCTTTCCTTTTCGTTGAGACTCTTTTGATTTTCTGATTTGGTGGTACCAAAGGTAAAGCCTTTTTTAAAATTTAATTTTGCATTTTCTGGTATATCGCGACTTCAAGTGAAAATCGGTTCTTTAGCATCATCAGATTCACTAGAATAAAACTTCATATTCATAACTGATTTGCTATCTTTTTTCCCAATGTCTACACGTAAAATAATAGTGGATCTAGAATTATTAAGAAAATCTTGAAGAGATGAAAGAGGATTTTTTGGTATGATTTCCAGAGTTGACTGATTTTCTCCATCTTTAAATTTAGCTTCAAATTTAAATTCACCATTATATGTTCTTTGAAATCCTGCTTTATTGATATCAAAATTTATACCATGCCCGGTCTTAGATTTAGGTTTAGCAGCAAATTCAGCACCAATTTTAAAAACACCCGGGACAAATAATTCCTTTTCAATAACTAAGTTAAAATCATTTTCTTCTTCACCAGTTTTTAGTAAAAAATATTGGAGTGCATCTGTCTGAGGCAATTTACTTGGTTTAAAAGCATAAAGCAAGGAAGTACCGTTTTCAAATTTTAGATCTTTGTCGGTATTTGGATCATTCTCTAAAGAAATTCCACCTTCGGCTAGATAAATACCTTGTTCTTGTTCATCAACATGGACTTTTGTTTTGAATTTTTCTGAAGGACCTGGATTTGCGTTAAATTTAAAATTTGGATTATTAATAGCTGAAATCGATTTTACAACTTGCTGTTTTTGACCATTTAAAGATTGTTCTTCTGTTTCAACATTAGTCTTTCAATCTAAAAATATGTGAGTTTTTACGGTGTCAGAAAAAGATTTATAAAGTTTATTTTCTTCATTTACATTATCAAGTTCAATTTTTAGGTTTCTTTCAACTCCATTAGGTGTTTTAATCTTAAGATTTATTTCATAGGTCTCATCTTGATGTTCTCTAGAAAAAGAAATAGAAGTTCCTTCAGGAAGATCAGATTTTTCAAGACCTTCAAGAAGTTTTTTTAGGTAATCTCCTAAAAATTGCTGACTTGAAGGGGTGGTTGTATCTGGAGCTGGGGTTGGAGGAGTTGGGGATGGACTTGGCGAAGGAGAAGCTGAATCTGAATCTGAAGAAGAACTTGATTCTTCTGTATCTTGGAATAAGGTCGTTAAAGCGCTAACATTTTCAGCAACAGTTGCAGAAGCTTCTGAACCTTCAGCGGTCTCTTCAGTGGCCTGATCAGCGGGCTTTTCAGGCATTGAAACCATTGGAGTTGGATTAATTTTATTACTTTTTGTTGCAAAAAAATTAAGAGCATCGAAAAAAGGAGTTAGTTGTGTTGTTATATTTTTTATATCGTAAGGTTTATTTAAAAAAGGTTGGATTTTATCATCAATTGTCGAAGCAAAAACTGTAATTGGCAAGTCTTTCTTTATTTCAAAGCTTAAATTGTCAATATCTTGTGAACCTTGTTTGTCAAAACTTTCGATTGCATTTGCAAAATATGCGCCATAAATTTCTTCGTTTGCATCAAATTCTAGTTCAAAATTGAAAGTATAAGTATTATTTTCACCAAGATTTAGACCTAAAGGAAGTAATGTTTCTTCAGTAAAATTACCTTCAATATTTAGTCCAACATTGACAATATTAGAATTTTTAGGATTATTTTTGTTTTCTTTTACTGAAAAAGTGACACTTTTTGGGCTAAAATTAGGGATTAAATCTTTAATTTCTTCGAGAAATGTTTTATTTTCATTGTCTTTTTCAGTTGAATTTGAACTAAATCAAGAACTAAATTGCTCAAGATCTAAACTTTGAGGATTTTGGGCAAAATATTCTGATACACTAAGATTATTTTGTGCTAAATGTTTAGAAATTACTGAGTTAAATTTATAATTTTTCTTAAAGATTTTTAATAATTCAGAAGATTTTTTTTGGTCAGTTTTCTTAGGTACATCAACAAAATTAAGTGTTAATTTGCTACTTTTTTGTGTTTTTTTATCAACTAAACTTAATGCTAAATCAATTTTATTATTAACATCATCAATGTTTGTAAACATTAATTTTTCTTGCTGCAATTCAGGTTTTATTTCAAAATTCGAAGGAAAAACAAAAACCGGCTCAGAATTTATGTTGAAGGAAATTCCACCAAATTTAGAAAATGTTGCAAACAGTGCTGAACTTGAATTTTTTGTTTTTTCAAAATTTTCCTTAAATTCATTGTAAAACAAAATAGCAATTTCAGTTGCGGTTTTTCCTTCTAAAAAATGTTGATTTAGAAGGCTAATTGATGCACTCAAATTTTGGGCTGAAAAATTCAAGGCTATATCATGATCTGAAAAATCTAAGTCAAAACTTGCGGTATAGTTTATACTTTTACTTGAATTTGAAATATTAACGGCAAGATTTTTTATTTTATTTGACTCAATTTTTACTTCTGGTTGACTCCTAGGAACAACCAATCTAAAATTTAAATCTGGATATTTTTGACTAATTTGACTAAAGTCAATTGTATTATTTAAGTCAAAATTATATGCTTTATCAAAATGCAAATTTAGCGCATCAGAAGCACTTAATTTTTTAGCAAATTTTGACTTAAGTTTTAAATTAGCAACTAAGCTATCAAATTCAGTCGTGTTAAACTCTGAATTAACATTTAAATTTGTAGCATTTGCTAGTTTTTCGTCAAATTCGGATAATTTTGAATTATAATTTTTTGACTGTAAGGAGACTAAATACGGAACACTGGCAGAAATACTAACGACCGCGCTGACTCCAATAATTGCAAAAATTATATGATTTAATTTAAGCTTTTTCATAATAATTTCCTTTATAAGTTTACTTTTTTAATAATAGAGAACTTGTATGCTCCAAGATAATAACGCGGATAGGTTGGCTTGAGAGAATTTTAGGATTATTTTTATCATAAAGATATAAAAATAAATTGTATTGAACCCGGTTTCCAGTGTTAGTAATTTTCTCAAGTACGCCGCTAATGTCAGTACCGTTAGTTTGTGATGTTGTGGCTGTTGTTTGATTTTCTTTAGCTTTTTTTATTGCATAAAAGCCTAAATCTTTGTGTTCAAATGTTAAATAACTGCTAAAAGGTAGTTTTTCGACTTGTTTATCAACAGATACTGGCTCGCCTTCCTTTGTTGAGATAGCGAGATTGATTTGAGATTTTAAATCCTCAAGATCTTGTTTGCTTAATATAACTATTTGTGAATTTGGTGAAAAAGTTGAGGCAATTTCATCTAATTTATCAACTTCATCACTTAAAAGCTTGTTTGTAGGGTTGATTTTTAGTTCAATTTCTGATTTTTTTGTTTGATAAATAACACTAACTAGATCACCGTTTTTATCAACTGGACCAATATTATATCAATATTTTACTTTTAAATTTTGGTCATTTTGTTTTTCTAAGGCATCAACATTTGTTAAATTAGGTTCCAGGCTAAATTGAATTTTATAATTAAAATCTTTACCGAAATTACCTGTAAAAAGTTTTTGATTCATTTGTTTTAAATAAGCTAATGAATAAAAAGCTGCAAGAAAATCGGTAAGATTTTCAATATTATTTTTATTGTCTTGCTGTACAAAATCATCATTACTGATTTGTTTTGCATGTAATTCGATCTGTTTTATAAAATATTCAGGACTAAAAGATGAATTTGTTTTCATCAAATTAAGGGTATTTTTAAGCTCATTATTAATGTAAAAACCATTTTCAAGAGGTTTATCAGTATTTAAAAAGCCATAATTAAATGAAAAAAGTCAAACTGTTGGCTCCCCAATTTCTTCAGTTGTTTGACCACGCGGTTGTTTTGTAGGCTTAATTTTAATTTCACTTAATTTTTTAAATAATTCATTACTATTAGAATTTTCTGGTCAATTTGTTTCAGATTTTATTAATCCAAAATGTTTAAGATAATCAAACCAATATTTTGCAACAAAACTAATGTCCTTTTTTGATAAAAATGACAAAAATTGTGAAATCTTCTCGTCGCTATTAAAATAATTAGAATAAATTGATGTTATACCTTTAGAGGCGGCATCGTCAACATTTGAGTTTTTAATTAAATCTTCGACAGTTGGTAAATTATAACTATCAACCATTGATTTTAATTGGGTTTCGTCAAATCTAAAACCATAATAACGGGAATTTTGAAGAACTTTCTTTAATTTATCGAAATTATTTGCCTGAATTAGTGCTAATAATTCGTCTTTTGGAATTCCTTGTTGATTTTCTTTTCTAACAAATTCTTGGACTTTTGGTTCAATAGTCAAACTGCTTTTATTAACTGAAGCTGCAAAATCAGGATCATTTTGAGCTAATATTTCAAAATTTTTAATACTTTGTGAGAATTTTTTTGTAGCAACAATTTTATCGTTTCTTTTATCTTTTATAACAATGTCACCGTTAATTCGAGCAACAACATTGTTATCTTTAAAATCTAAATTAACTTGTTCAGTATCTAGTTTGATTTGAACATCTAAAAATTTTGAAATTTGGTTAAAATTTAAATTTGCTAGGTTATTTTGAAATCTAATTTTTGATATTAGTGGTGTTTTAACAATTTTTTCAATAAGTGAATTAAGAAAATCGGCGCGTTTTTCTTTGGTTGCAAAAATTTCATTATTATAATAATTTAGAAAATCTCACCCTGTAATTAAAGTTGAATTATTTTGACTGAAATTATCTATTGCAAAATAATCACTGTCAGAAAATTCACTTAAAACAATATCATCACTAATTGACTTATCAAGGAAAGAATTACTTAAATTGAGCTGAGTTGTAACGAAAAATTTGGAATCCTTGTTAAAATCAGCAGCAATTTCCTTTGAAAAATCAGAAGAAAACTGGGCAACAAAGGTCAATTTATAAATCCCAGGCGTTGCTGTTTTTACTAAATATCGATCAGTTATAATTTGATCTTTTACCAAATTTATATCATAGCGAGGTTTTTTAATACCACTGTCAGACTCAAAGTAAAAGCTTTTATTGCTAAAAATTTGCGAAATTATCTCATCAAGGTTAAAATATTTGCTAATAATTTCTCTAGCTTCAGTGTCATTTTTTGCGCTATTAACTTCCTTTTGGAAATCTTCAACTGAAATTAGCTTTGTCAATTCTTTTTTAAATGAAAAATTAACCTCACTATTTGTGTAAGGTCTTAATTTCTTGAGTTGGTCTTCTGAGTAAGTTGAAAAATTAGAAAGCGAATAATCTGGAACATAATTATAAGCAACTTTTTGTTTAAATAAGTCAGAAGTTGCTGTTTTACCATCGTCTAATTTTTGTAAAACTCGTCAAAAAACCTCAAATGTTTGCTCATTATCATCAGGTTTGATATCAAAAATTTCCAGTTTGAAAGGTTTTCAATTATGATCGGTTGAAAAATTAACGGGAATGCTAGAGTTATTAGTCTGGTAAAAATCAAAAAAATCTGTTAAATTAATGTCAGTTTTTTTGGTGTTATCGTCGTTCAAAAGTTTCTTTTTTAGATCTAAATAGTCTGAATTAGCATTTAAATATTTATCCTTTATGCTAATGAAAGAAATTGATTTTGCTTGGTTTTGCACATCAATTCGGGGGTTTTTTAGTTCTAAATTTGCAAAAACGAGTAGCGGAGTGGCAATAATTACTCCACCAGCAATAGTACTTAGCCCTAAAAGAAAAATATTTTTTTTAGTTAGTAGTTTTTTAGTGATTGTACTTTTCGTCACCTTTCCTCCTATGTGTTCAATAAAAAATTTTAACAAAAAAAAAAAAAAAAAGTAAACAAATCCCTTAAATTAGTTAATAAACAAACATTTTAGTGATAAAACTTGTTTTTAAATTTTTAAAATATTGGGCTTTTTGTTCATAAGCGGCAATTAGTGAGTCAAAAGTTTCAAAAAGTTTCCAAATTTTCTCTTGCTCAAAAGTATCAGCAACTTTTATAAAATAATTTTCAATTTCATTAAGCCGAAAAATATGTCTAACAGATTTGTTTGTACTTTTTAGCATTAATTTTTTAAAAATCTTAGTCTTAAATCAGATCAAAAAATAATCAGAATTATAGTCTTTTTTGAGCCTAAAAACTTCATACATCGGGCTGATTAAACCAGGTATAGAATTTTTATATAACGCTAGCGAACCAACTTGAATTCTTGATGGATTAAATGCAAAAGAATTTTTTGTAATTATTTGTGAGTTGTCTTTATTTGCAAAAACAGCTTTTCCACCCTTTTTAAAAAGTTGTTTTTGACTTACAAATCCAAGTTTATTTGAAACTGAATAACTTATAAGCTTTAAATTATTTGAATTTTTATTTTTATAACTTTGAAAAAGATCGCTAATTTGCTCAGTTTTTCATAACTTACTAAAGCCTTTAAATCTAATTAAAGGAAAATCTGAACTTAGATCAGTAAACATTTTTTTAGTTAGACTGTTTTTAAGATCTTTTAAAAGGTTAATTTTTTCTTCAAGTTTGTTAGCTAGGTTTTCAAAAGTCTCAAAAAATTGGGAAATTTTTTGCTGCTCGCTAATATCAGTAGTGAAATTTAGCTCGATTTGAGCCATATCGATAATTTTTAGCGAAGGAATAATGCCATTTGTGACATTTTTTTTGGTTTGCAATCCAATTGCAATGGTAAAAAATTCGTTTTCAGGATATTTTTTTGAAGAAAGTATTCCACAAGAACCTGTTGCAAAAAATTTGACTTTTCGAAAATTAACAGCTCCAGCCTTTGCACCGGCGGTAGTCCAAGTTATTACATTTTCAGCTAAAAACTCGTTATAATAGCCTAAAATCCCCTGATTTTCTGTTTGCGATGAATAAACCGGGTAGATGTAGCCGCTCTCTCTCTCTCTCTCTCTCTCTCTCTACAGGTTTAGTTTTTATTTGGTTTTTGGTTAGTGATTGGCCACGGGAAATCTCGAATAAATTTTTAACTTGATCACTGATTCAAACTGTGTTGAAGTTTTTGAATTTAACTAGGGGTATATTTGGCTTTTTATTCATTAATTGATCCTTTAGATATTCTAAATTATAATAAAAAATCCACCTTTAAATAGTAAAAGTTGGATTTTTTTGTTTAAAAATTTTTAGCAATCTAAATTAAGATGAAGAGGATTTAACGCTTATTTCACGCAAGGCAAATTTACCTTTTGATGCTTCTTTTTGTCTTGGGTCTTTAGTTTTTTCTTGATAGAACTTAATTAAATCTTGTTTAATTTGTTCTGAATCAACAACAATTTTACTAAAAGGATAGGCATTATTTACTGATTCAACAAAGGCTTTGAGTTGTTCTTTTGCATCTTCGTTTGGATTTCCGCTTATATTAAATGTAACATTTTGCTGATTTTGACCAGTTTGATCACGAAAATAAATTCGCCCAGAAGGATTGCCATAACGCTCAGAAATTCCACTTAATTTGTCAGTGTATTTTGAGCCTTCAAAGTCTGAAACATTGGCTGAAAAAGTTGGACCTGAATTAGTGCTAGATGCAGAATTACTATCGGCGGCAAAATAAATATCGGTAAATCTTAGTTTTTTAAATCCTTCATAGTCTTGAGATGCATATTTATCTTCTTTTCAGTTTTTAATGTTATCATTAAAAATTTGGTCAACCTCGTCAAATTTAAGGTTTTTAATTGTTTTAATATTTGTTTCAGAAAAATCTAGTTTTGGCGGATAACCACCTTTACCACCATGGCGACCTTGAAATGGACGTTGGTAAATTTTTGATCCAAAAGCTAATTTTAAACCTTCGGTGATTTTAGTTGCATCATCTCCTTTATCTCAACGGAGTGTGTCAAATAAAATTGATCCAGGAATTTGCTCGTCTGGTGTGTTTTTATGAAAATCAGCGGCATTATTATAATCAAAACTAATAAAATCAACATCGGCAACGGCATTTGGATTAATTGCTCAGTTATCAGCTATTGCTTTTTCGTTAGAATAGAGTTCTAATTCTTTAAGTTTTTTGCCTCGAAGTGCTGAAAGACCATTTATTGCTTTTTGGTCATCTAAAAATAAAGTTAGTTTTTGGACATTATTTGGTAAGGCAGCTAAAATTTTGTCAATATTTTGGTCTTTATTTTTTGTGCCAACATTTTTAAGAACAACAGCATCAATTTTATTACCAACATTTGATTTCAAAAATTCTTGGAATTTTTCAAAAGCATTTTTGTCATTTGCATCAATTGAAACGGCAATAATTTGGGATTTTACAGCTTTATGTTTATTTTGGGCGTTTTGAGTGTATTGGTAAACTTTTATTGATCCAGAACCTGAACCAGCAACTTTGTCAATTTCGGTTTTTCACTCACTATTAGAAGAAATATCGGCTTTATCTCATCCATCATAGTTTTGATTAGCAATTCCGTGTGGGTTACGTTGAACTCAACCTTCATTACTTAAAAGACGATTTTGGTTTCGTTGACGATAAAGTCCATTTTTTCCTGTAATTGGATTGTCATCAGGATTTACAAAAACTCAACCGTGATGATCGTTAGTATCAACAGTCATTCCACGCTCAATTAATTTGTATTCAACATCAGTAAATTTTGGTCCTTCTTTTTCTTGTTGTTTTAAAAATTTTAAGTAATTATCTTCTCTAGTTTTATAATTATTTGCTACTCAAATTTGGTACCTTAGACTTTCTTCAAATACTTTTTTTTGTTCTTCGGTACCATTAGGGTAATAACGGTTAAATTCATGTTTTAACTGACGCTCTAGTTCGGCAATTTCAGCTACTCGTGCGGCAATATTTGCCTCAGTTCTTCGTGTTGAAGCGGCAAGACCTAAACGCCAGTTAGCTTTTGCTTGCTCAACTGCTCCGGGTGAAACATTAACTGATTGGGATTGTCTTGGCGAAGTTTGGACTCTTTGGGTAGTGGTTGCAGTGCTACGAACTGGCGAGCTAGCGGTTCTTGAAACACTTGGAGCTGGAATTGGGACGGTTGATTCAACTCGACTAATTACTCTTCTTGTTATTTTTGGAGCAGGCTGAGGCTTAGGAGTGGCAATAGCAATTTTTTTAACTTGTTTTGGAATTTCAACTTTTGGTGGGATTTTTTCAACTTTTTGTGGCTGGACTACTGGGGTATCTGATTCAATTTTTTTAGGTTCTGGTTTTTGGATTGGTATAAATTTAGAATTTGTAACTGGCGAATTAAAAGCGGTGTCATTTGGGATATTTTTAAGAATTATTGATGGTGCTTCTGGCGAATAAGCAACCAAAGGAGATTCCCAGTTAAAATTATTTACTACTTCATTTAATGCAAAGGAAAAGCTAACGGCAATAGCGCTTGCTGCTGCTCCTATTAGATATTTTTTGCGCTTTGAGACATAAAAAATTTGCATTTTAACCTCCTAAAAACAAAAAAACAAAATTAGGTAAATTTTGAATTTAAATTTTAGCTAATTTTGTTTTTAGATAGATTTAAAAATTATTATAAATGATTTTTTAAAAAAACAAAACTTTTTGTCCAAAAAAATTTTTAAGGATTTTTTGGGGCGTTTCAGTCTCAATCGGCAATCCTTCCGAGTTTCACAGTTTGATGAGATAATCTTAAAAAGTGTCTGGTTTTTCATGGTTTTTTAACTTAAAAAGCAAAATATGAAATTTTTAAACTAGCTTTTTTAGTTAAAACACTGGCAAAAATCAATTTATGATAAAACAACAAAAATCACAAAAAAATACAACTGCTATTTAAACTCAATGTAAATAGAAAACTCATTTTTACTTACATTGAGCCTAAAAAATATATGAAGTTTTGAAAGAACAATAACCAAAAGCCATAAATTTAAAGATTTCTAAACGGGTAAATTTAAGGCATTCCATTATATTTAAAAACATAATGGATAATTCGCACTGTCTGATTTTTTAAACAAAAAACATAACTAATTCCTCCTTAATTCAATATCAAAATTTATTAATTATTCTTAGTGAGTCTTATTATAACAGAAATTTTTTTTAGACCAAGCATTTTTTTTTTTTTTTTTGCAAAAGGTTAATTTTAAAATAATAAAAATTAAGATTTTAGGTCAAAAAAGCACGGATTTACAGGTGTTTTTTCATATTTAAATTCACTAAAAAGTGAATTTTTGCCATCAAACTGGCAAACTCAGGAATATTCTAAATTATAATAAAAAAAATCCGCCTTTGAATAGTAAAAGGTGGATTTTTTTATATTTAAAAATTTTTAAGAATTTTTAGGATGTTTTAGTTTCAACAGGTATTCCTTCAATTGAGCCACCAAGTTGGGAAGCTAATGAAGAATCAGCTTGAATTTTACTGAAAGAATTTACCCGGTTTGCCGCTTTTAGGAAATGTTCTAAATCAGCTTTGGCATTTGCAGAAAAACTTCCTTTAAGAACTAAAGTTGCGCCCTGAACTTGTTTTCCGTCTTTGTCTTTAATATAAATGTTTGAAAACTCAACAGGTCCAAAATTTAGTCTTTTTTGGAATTGGCCATCAAATTTATCGAGCTCAACGGTGTAGGTGTTTGATCCTGAAGTAGAATCGCCACTAGAGTCAATTCCAAAGGAAATATCACGGAATTTTAAGTAAAAGTTAGCTTGTTCTTTGATACCAGTGTCAGTTTCTCATGTTGAAATCTGACGGTTAAATTCTTGGTTAGCCTCGTCAAATTTAATACCACTAAAGGTTTTTATATCGGTTTTAGAAAAATCAAGGTTAGGTGGATAGCCACCACGGCCACCAAAAACTCCTTGGAATACTCGCTGATTAATTTTTGATCCAAAGGCAATTTTTAGTCCTTCGTTAATTTTTTCAGTGCTTCCTAGATCTTTTGTTCAACTTAGAGTGTCAAAACGAATTGAACCAGGCAGTTTTGCGCTAGGATTATAAAGATTTATACTTGCCTTATCAACAAAGTCTCATTTAATAAAGTCAACATTTTTAAGCCCATTAGGATTAATAGCTCAAGTTCCGGTTTCTTTTTGTGTATTTGAATAGAGTGAGAGTTCACTAAGTTTATGATTTTCTAATTTTGAAAGCGCCTCAAGTCCTTTGTTGTCTTCAACAAAAAGACGCAAGGAAGTAATTGATGCCGGCAGTTTTGAGATAATTTGTTCAATTGTTTTGGTATAGTCACCTTTGACATTTTGAAGGACAACTTCTTTTAGGTCAGTTTGAGATGTAGCTAGAGTCTGAAGTATACTATCAAATTTTGCTAAGGCAGTTGGATCTGAAGAATCTAGATAGAGTGATTTGAATTGGGTTAGACCGTTATTTCCGGCAGTGTTACCAGGATTTTTCTTGTATTGAATAAGGCGAATAGCATTGGTGCCATTAGTAATACCGGCACTTGAGAGAGCTGAAGTAAAACTTGAATCATTTACATGTGAACTAGGATCATTTAGTCCGCCAGATCAACCTTGGCGAGATAGGCTACTTAAAACTGTTGAGTCTTGATTTGGCCATGGGCTATCATAAGGCGCAATTCCTCTTGCATTATCAGCTTTAATTGCTTTTTTAACGATGTTATTTCTAGGTTCTCATCCATCAGTATCTCTATCGGGAGTATAACCTTTTTCAAGCAGACCAATTTCTTCTTTAGTCAAGCGTCCTTGCTGAAAACGGGCTCTACGTTCAGAGTGGTACTTTAAATCGTATTGTTGGCGTTCAAGTTCGTATCTTTTTTGGTTAATTTGGTAGTTATAACTTTCATCTCAAACCTTAAGACGGTGGTTATATTCTTCTGTGCCTACCTCTTTTGAACCTGATCAGTAAACTGACTCGTGCTTCTGATTTTGCTGTCTTTGTAATTCTTGAATTTCAGCAGTGATTCTTGAAATATTTGAATTAGCAGTAGTTACATTAGTTGAAGCCCGAAATTGAAGGTTTTGGAGAGCTTGACCATATTTTCCTGTATCAACTTGCTGATAAGAAGCTGCAGGAGTAGGAGCGGGCGGGGTAAAAGTAGGAGTTACCGGTCGGCTTTGGACTGCTGGAGTAGTAACTGTTTGAATTGTTCTTACTCTTTGGACCGGGCGAGGAGTTGGGCGGGCGATGGTTCGAATTGGGGTAACGATTGGTGAGATTGGTCTTGGTTTTGCTCTTGGTGTTGTCTGAGGAACTGGGTTGTCGATTTTCTTAAGAGTTGGGGGTTGGACAGTTTCAACTGGTTTTGGGACAACTATTTTTGGGCCTGGGCTTGGAACTGGCGCTTCAGGAAGATTTTGTTTTTTTGGTGGATTGATAAAATTTGTATTTGCCACAGGAGAAAAATTAACATCATTTGGGGTGTTTTTCAAAACTATTGAAGGGGATGATGTTGAATAGGAAACTTCTAAAGGATCAAAAATACTACCCGAAAAAACATTCGGAATATAAGCTGCAGTGGCAACCGAAATTCCAAGCAATGAAAGGGCAATTATTTTTTTTCTTTTTGATAAATACAGTACCATGATATCTCCTTTTGCAAATTACTTTGTTTTACTTATTTTATGTTTAGCTTATTCACTTAAATTATAATATAAATTATAAAAAAGTGGTAGTAAAAAATCTTAAAAAAATAGGGTTAATTTTTTCAGTCTTGCTTTGATAAATATTGGTGAATTTTTTCAACACAGTCAGTCTTTTCAAAGCTAAGATCAAGATCATCGCGGCCAAAATGTCCATAAACTGCAAGATTTTTGTAAATTGGCTTTCACAGGCCAAGTTGACTAACTAAATTAGCAAGTCGAAGATCAAAAACATCTCTAATAATTTGACTAATTTGATCAGTGCTAAATTTAGGGTTTTTAACATAAGTAATATTAACTAAATCAGGAAATTCAGAACCAATTTGGTATGAGAGTTGAATTTCAATTTCATCTGCTAAATTAGCGGCAACTAGATTTTTTGCAATATAACGGGCAATATAAGCTCCACTTCGATCAACTTTTGTATAGTCTTTTCCACTAAAAGCTCCACCGCCATGATGAGCTGCATCGCCGTAGGAGTCAATAATTATTTTTCGCCCAGTCAGACCACTATCACCAATTGGACCGCCGATTGTAAATTCTCCAGCTTGATTAATGAAAGTTTTAAAATCAGAATTTAGACCATATTCTTTGGCGGTAGGTATCATAATTTTATTTAATACAAAATCGCGAAAGTGGCTTTGGTCATAATTTTTCAAGTGCTGAATTGACATTAACATTTTAGTTATTTTTGGTTGGCTGTTTTGATCATAGACAACTTCGACTTGCGATTTCATGTCAGCAAGGGCTTCTAAAAACTGGCCATTTTTACGGTAAAATTCAGCTTTTTGAACCAAAGTGTGTGCAAGACTTTGACCAAGAGGCATAAAATTTTTAGTCTCATTAGTGGCAAAACCATAAACAATCGACTGATCACCAGCACCAAGGCTATTTTGCGAACGATTTACAAGACTAGAAATTTCTTTTGACTGGTTATTTACATTCGAAATTATTGTAAAATCATTTTCGGTATAGCCAATTTCAAATAAAATTTCCCAAGCAGTTTTGACAAAATCAACATAGCCAGTTGTCGAAATTTCACCGCCGATAATAATAAGTCGATTTGAAGCCATCACTTCAATTGCCACCCGCGAGTTTTCATCTTGAGCTAAAAGTTTATCAAGAATTGAGTCAGCAATTTGGTCACAAATTTTATCAGGATGACCTTTTCCAACAGATTCGGCGACTGAAATTTTCGATATTTTCATTTTTTTCCTTTGGTTGTAAAATTAATAGCTAAAAATTAGGTAGTTTTTTGTTTTGCTTGCAGAAATTCTTCAAAAGAGAGTGATTTTTGCCGTTTTGTTGTCAGTTTTCCGTTATTTATTTTGATAATTAAATCAGCCAAAGGTTCCATTTGGGGATCATGAGAAACCATGACAATTGTTGTTTTATATTTTTTATTAATGTATTTAAGAATTCTTAAAACTATATTTGTGTTATTTTCATCAAGAGCACCGGTTGGTTCATCAGCGAAAATTATTTTTGCATTTTTAACAAGTGCCCTTAATATTGAAATTCGCTGTTGTTGACCACCGGACATTTGTGATGGGAATTTAAATTTTATATCATCTAGTTCAAATTCAGTAAATAAATCCTGGATATCCAAAAGTTTTGTTTTATCACCTTGAAGATAAGCACCAACTTGAACATTATCATACCCATTTATATTCCCTAGAAGATTATATGATTGGAAAATAAATGAAACTTTTTGACGACGGAATTTTGTAAGCTCTGAATTTTTAAGGTAGGCTAAATTAACCGAATCAACAACTATATCCCCCTCAGTTGCCCTATCAAGACCTGACATTAAATTCAATATTGTTGACTTTCCTGATCCGGATTTACCATTTAAAATAGCAAAATCACCCTCGGCGATACTAAAACTAATATCTGAAAAAACTTTTGTAACAACAGAGCCAAAAAGATAATATTTTGATACATTTTTAAAATCTATTATCGAACCAGGTAAGTTAGCGTCTTGAATTTTACCAACTTTAACTCGTGGAGTATCGTTTGCTCAGCGAATTAATTTTAATTGCTTAGCTGATAAATTTTCTGATTCAGTTTCTTTAATTATTTTTAAGGCTTGTGTTTGTCTTTCAACTTTTTTTGCCTTTGAAAAAAAACTTAATGACATAATTACTCCTGTAACTGCTAGTTCAACTAGTTTTTATAATATATTTTAACTTTTACATTAAAGGCTAAATTATAATACAAAACTTAAATTTTAAAATATTTTTTAAAATTTAATGCAAAAAATAAAAGCTATTGAACTAAAATTAAAAAAATGAATTTTACATGAGTAAAAAACAAGGCATGCCAGGAATAAAACTAATTTTAATTCTTAATCTGTTTCATCTTTAATCTGGCAAGATAATTAAGTATTGATATTATACCAGAAAAATTTAAAACTTGGTAATAATTTTTTTTCTTTTTTTAATTGTTTTTTAAGGTAAAATTTACTTAATTAAATAGCAAATAAAATAAAATGGAGGCTAAAATGACAGAGGTTTTATATATAAAGTCACATTTAAACCAAAATTCAACTTCTAACAATGTTGCAAAACTTTTTATTGAACATTATAAAGAGCAAAATCCTGATGCAATTATTAGTGAATTTGATCTTAATGATTATAAAGTCGGACAAATTTCCCTAAATTCAGAAAATTTTTCAAGTTTTTGAAAAGATGTTGATGCTGATTTTTGAATTGAAAAGCTAAAACAAGCCAAAAAAGTAATTATTTCATCACCGATAATAAATTGAGGCTATTCAGCCCAAATTAAAAATTTTTTTGATGCAGTTTGTCTTGCTGATCGTACATTTTCTTATAAATATTCAAAAAAAGGTGGAGCAATTGGTCTTCTTGATAATATTGAAAATGTCCAAATTATACTAAGCTCACATTCAAAACAAGAAGAACTACCAAGTCCAAATCCAGCTGAGACAATCATTGGTACTTTTAATTTTCTTGGTGCTAAAAAAATTAGTAATCCCCTTATTATTGAACAGTCTTATAAATATAAAGAAAATGGCTTTGATGAGACTCTCGTAAGTCAAATCAAAGAGACAGCTAAAAGTTTTTAAAATAAATAAAAATAGGAAAATTATGAATATTCTAGTTTTAAAGTCATCAGTTAATGAAAGAAAAGGATCTTATTCTTCGACTCTTTCAGATCTTTTTGTTAAATTTTACCGCGAATTTAATCCGCAATCTCAAATTGAAGTTCTTGATCTAAATAAATTTGAGATTGCAAACATTAATTTAACAGAAAAAAATTTTTCAGATGGTAGTTTTTACCAAAATGCACAAGCAGAGTTTTGAATTGATAAATTAAAAAAAGTAGATAAAGTTGTTTTTTCAACTTCAATGACAAATTTTAACTATTCAGCCACAACCAAAAACTTTTTTGATGCAATTACAATCCCAAATCAAACCTTTAGTCTTAATAAAGAAACTGGCGAGTATCACGGATTATTAGATAATATAAAAAATGTACAAATTCTTACAGCCCAAGGAGCCCCAATTGGTTGATATCCATTTGGAAATCATACTGCCTTAATTAAACAAATTTTTGAATTTTTAGGTGCTAAAATTGTCTCAAGCCCTTTTGTTCTTGCTGGAACAAAAGTTGCGCCAGCAAATCAACTATCAATTAGCGATTTTGTTGAACAACATCGTGATGAAATTAAAAAATTAGCACAAAATTTTTAAAATATAGAAAAACAAGTATAATTTTATAATTGATTTAAAAAAATTATAAGGACTAACATGAAAAAAAATATCCATCCTGTTCAACACGATTTAGCTCTAACTTGTTCAACTTGTAATTCAGAATTTACTATCAAAACAGTAGTTGATAAATTTACAATCGATATTTGTTCTGGTTGCCATCCTCAGTTTACTGGTGATAGATCACTTAGTCGAACTACCGGAAGAATTGAAAGATTTCGTCGAATGGCAGCAAAAGCGCAAAAAAATCCTGTAAAAAAATAGTCAATAATTTTAAATATGATTACAAAATTAAATAAATTACAAGCAAATCTAACTGTTTTGTATACTAATTTAAAAAATTTTCATTGAAACCTACAAGATGTAGATTTTTTAGTTATTCATAAATATACAGACAAATTAGCAAAAAAAACAATTGAATTTATTGACCAAGTAGCTGAAAAAATCCGTTCATTAGGACAAGTTGCAATTTCAAGTTTTGATGAAATTAGTCAAAATTCAGATTTAGAAATATTTAATTCAAAAATTTGAACTTCTGAAATAGCTCTTGAAAAAATTGGCAAACAAATCAAGCTAATTCTTGAAGTTTGCAAAAATATCCAACAAGACGAGTCAAATTTTGAAATTCAACATTTAATTTTCCCGTTAATTGATGAACTAGTTCTTTATTATCATAAAGAACTTTGAATAATTCATGCACAAAAATCAAATAATTAATCTTATTTATGATTCAGAACCAATAAGAATTGATGTTTTAGTTGCTAAATTAACTAATTCTTCCCGGGCTATTGCTCAAAATTTAATTTCAAATAAAAAAGTTTTAATTGATAATATTGTAACTTCTAAAAAAAATTTACTTGTAAAATCTGGTCAAAGTATTATGATCATAAATGATTATACAAGTCCACAACCATCATTAAAAGCTGCTAAAATTGATTTTGAAATTATTTTTGAAGATGAAGATATTCTTTTAATCAATAAGCCAAAAAATTTAGTTGTTCATCCTGGTGTTGGTAATTGAGACGGAACACTTGTAAATGGGATTATTAATTTTTTAAAAAATAATCTCAGTGATCTTGATAAAGTTCGACCAGGAATTATCCATCGACTTGATAAAGATACAAGTGGCCTTATTTTAGTAGCTAAAAATGCAAAATCCCATTCATATTTTGCCAATCAATTGGCAAAAAGACAAATTCAAAGATTTTATAAAGCAATAGTGGTTGGGAAAATACCTCATAAATTTATTAAAATAAATTTACCAATTGCTCGTGATCCTAAAAATCCCTTAAAAAAGACGGTTAGTTATTTTAATTCTAAACAAGCAATAACTAATGTTGAATTAATTAAGCATTTTGTTTACAAAAACCAAAATTTTAGCCTAATAAAATGCCAACTTGAGACTGGTAGAACTCACCAAATTCGCTTACATCTTGCTCATATAGGTTTTCCTGTTTATGGTGATCCAATTTATGGAACCAAAGTCGATAATTTAGGCCAAAGATTGCATGCTTACAAATTAATTTTTAGACATATTGACGGAAAAGAACTTGAATTTAGCATTGATCTGCCAAAGGAATTTATGATCGCCTTCAATGAACAACTCTAAAATTTTCCTGAGGTTCCCCGTTTGATGAAATAACTTTAAAAAGTGTCCGATTTTTTGGGCACTTTTTTAGTTTAAAACGACGGCAAAAACCATAAAAAAATACAACTACTACTTAAACTCAATGCAAATAGAAAACTCGTTTTTATTTGCATTGAGCCTAAAAAAACATATGAAGTTTTGAAAGAACAAAAACAAAAAGCCATAAATTTAAAGATTTCTAAACGGGTAAATTTAAGGCATCCCATCATATTTAAAAAATATAATGGATAAATCGCATTTTCTACTTTTGTATGGCAAAAAACATAATTAATTCCCCCCCTTAATTCAATATCAAATTTATTAATTATTCTTAGTGAGGTTTATTATAACATAATTTTATTTTAGACCAAACATTTTTTTTTTTTTTTTTCAAAAGGTTAATTTCAAAACTATAAAAATTAAGGTTTTAGCCTCAAAAAACCCGGATTTACGGGTATTTTTGCATATTTACATTCACTAAAAGTGAATTTTTGCCATCAAACTGTCAAACTCAGGAGTTAAAAATTTAGGCTGATCTAACTAATTTTTTTAGATTTTTGCTCTAAAAAATAAAGAAAATTAAAAAATAAATTCAAACAAAAAAGCCAACACCTTAGTGTTAGCTTTTTTTGTCATGGTTCAGGCCGCACAATTAATTTTTACCTTAATTTGTGTTATGTTTGAACTTCAATCAAGCATAATGATTTCAATATATCATTATCTCTGTTCAGCATTCAATTTCTCCTCTTACATATCCTTAATTGATTTTTTTATATGTTGTCTTTCTTCTATTGACAAGTTATATTTATCAAAAAGTTGTTCATCGATTTCTACAATAGATTTTGTCCAATCTATATCTGATTTTTCTGTAAAATCTTGCATTGGAATCTTAGACCAAGTTTCTTTTGTTTTATTATTTTGAGTTGTCTTTTTTAACCCTAACATTAATCTTGCAAATTTTGATTTTATATATTTCAATAATGCCTCTGCTTCTTGTTCTGTTTTAAATTTACCTAGCGAAATAAATGTTTGGGTGTAGCCGATTACGGGGTAGCCGATTACTGGTGTAGATAAAACTTCTCCTAATGCACCACTTCCATTTGCCGCGGGAACAAAAACCTTATAAAATTCAAAATTATCATGTGGTTCAAGATATTTTTTATGCATCCACATATATGTTCTTTTATTAGAAACTCTTCCATATATTTGAACTGAATTATTAAATCTATGTTCTTTGAATAATTCATTATAATCTTTAAATGCTGATGATGTAATTCTCTTTTCTTTTTTTATAATATTCTCTAATTTAGGAAAATCACCAAAAACATTTTTAAGATTAAATTTATTTTGAACATACATAAGAGAACTAATATTATCCTCAAAATTGTTGCTTTTTATTTTGACTTTCTCATATATTTCTCTCAGAATATTACTTGAGACAAACATTTCTATTGGTTCATAAATAAGGTTTTGATTTCGAGATGTTATAGCAACACCACCTTTTATATCAACATGTTCAAAAATATCTGTCGATTTAGCAGCATATCTTTCCACCTTAAAATGCTGATCGTTCAACATTTTATTATTCCAAATAGTAGGCGTAGAACCGACATTATTCAGAAATCTTGCAGGGGTAACAAAAATACATATATCGGAAATAGAATACCCCATTTCCATAAACAAATTGTATATTGAATCATCTCTATTTCTCAAAGAATTATTTTCTTGATATGGAGGATTTCCTATTACTGATCCAAAATCCACTTTTTTATCACCTGCCTTTACTTCATCTTGTAATGTTATGTTGCTAAATTTTTTATTTTGTTTTAATATCCCACTTATTTTCTCATAATCAACTTCATCTTTGTCATTTTTTACCTTAATCAAATCATAGGCATTAAACTTTGTTGCTATATTTTCAGCGTTTAAGTCCAAAATTTCATAAAATCTTCTTGTAAATTCGTATGCAATAGATGATGTTGGAATAGAGCAAATAATATCTTTTACATCTTCATGCAAATACCCAAGTTCGGATGTCAATCTCTTATATAAAGCAACCGCGTATTCTCCAGATTTGCTTGCAATATCTAAAAGCTTATCTTGATTAGATACAATCTCTTTTAAAGATTCTTCAGGTAATAAACCAACCATTTCATCACACACATTAGATGGTGTAATAACCTCTGATTCAGACATTCTACTAAATTTTTTGATAGATCTCAGCGCTCTTGTCAGAGGCGGAACCGTTTCATCACAAGCAAGCATTGATATATTTTGTATTTTATAATCAAGTCTGCTACGCTTAAACGGATCCATTGACTTGCTTATCTTTTGAATGATAGCTTTATCCAAAAACAAATTTTTAGATAAGCTAATATTTTCATCTTTTTCAAGCAAGCTTAAAATATCATCAAGTGAAGCTACTCTATCCTTAGTTAAAAAAGAAAAGAACAAAATCCTCTGGTAATATGTTTTAATCTGGGCTTCTAATTTGGCTAATTCTTTATCGCTTTTTTCTTCGGTATAATTATTATTCTCTGGTTTATCTTGTTTTTGTTCAGATTTTTCGGCTTTTTCAGCAGCTTCATCAATATCAAGTTCATCACCTTGACCTTGGTTTGGAACTATTGTCAGACCTTGCTTAGAATTAAATTCAGCTTGCTGTTCAATGGCTTTTCTAATATCATAATCTTTTAAAATTGAAAAATCTATTGGTATATCCAAAACTTCATCTAATACACTTCTTTGATTGTTATATTCGCTGATTGCCTCTAATATATTAGTCGCATCCACCTTTTTAATTTTATTATGATTCATCATAATAACCGGAGATATTCTAAGCTCTTCGGCAATTCTTTCTTTTAATTTGCTATTTCCATTTTCTTCTGTATTTACGTTATAAATCAGTGATTTTTGTTCCTGCATTCTAAACAACCTGTCTGGATCAAAATCAACGAGTAGAGTTTGGGGTTTTAGATTTTCTTTTATAACACCACTGGCACTAGACAATGTTCTAACATATTGATTTTGTAGTCTAAAAATAGCCTGATCATATTCTTGTGGAGAAGATGTATCTTTAAAATAAAGCATTGTATCCCATTGCTCAACAGTAGAACCAGTAAGCATTCTGTTAACTGTTAGAGTTATTGTCTTTTTATTTAAATCTTCACATTGCTTTATTTTATTTTTTATATCACTTGGTTTTTTGTATATCTTTCCTGCATCAACTCCTGAGATATTTATGATTTCGTAGTCACCAAGATTTTTAAAGATATCTTTTTTAGTACTTAAAAGCTCTTCCATAGCATCGCAAGAGGCACAATATGGAAGCACCATTACCATGTGACGGCACATCTTACCTTTTTTGATTTTGTCATAATCTAAAAAACCAAGTAAATTCTCATCTTCTTTGCTGCCATCTATAACCTGAAGCAAATCTAATATTTCAGTCTCGTTTATGAATTTCTTATGTCCATTATTTACTGTATCTTTTTTTATTGACTCGGGCTCAAATAGTTTGGAAAAAGCAAATGTAACTCCACTTCTTTTAAGAGCTTCCATTTTATCACGGGAAGACTTATTGGGATTAAATGCAAATCTAACCATTTGAGGAAAACCATAATATGGATTGTCCCATTCGTTTATATCATCCTTATTAAGATTATTTTTATCCCATTCTTCTTGTTCTTTGACTATATCTGAGAATTGTACAAACGAAATAATATCCTCTTTTTCAAACTCGCTTCCCATTGAAATACGATAAGGTGTTCCAGATAGATGTAGTCTAATTCTTGCATTTATTTGTTTTAGTTCTTCCTCTGCTACATTTACATCAATATTCTCATCATCAAGTTTATTAATATTGGTCTTGTCAGATTTTTCATACCCTGCATTTTCTAAAATTTTTCCAAAAGATTCTGCTCTTGCTCCGAAATGAGTTTCATCAATAATAAGCAAATCAATCTGTTCACTAAAAAGTTCTTTATGCTTATCTTTAATTGCATTACCCTGTAAATCCTGCAAGGTTAAAAATATTACAACTTTTTTATTTTCTTCCCTGTTTGCCTTAATGGCATTTTCACTTGAATCTAGATCATAAGCTTCTAGGAACACATACTCCCAAAAGTTGCCTGCTCCTTCAACAGTTTTTTTCCATTCATCTTTTACATCAGCTTTTGCCGATACTACCAAAACGATATTTGCAGAGATTTCTAATGCACAGCAAAGAGAAGTAAAAGACTTTCCAAAACGCATAACGGCATACATAAGCAGGTTTCTTCTACCATTCTTTACAGCCCTAATAAAGCTATCTACAGCTGATTGTTGATTTGGTCTTAAAGTCCAGTTTTCTCCTCTTTGATAATGAAAAGTCTGTGGAAGCCTATTCTTCGAACTATAATATTCATATTTACTTGAATTTGCGTGATAGTTTTCTTTTATATCTTTAATAGCATTATTAATATCATTTATTTCTGTCTCCTTAAAAAATTCTCTACTGTAATAAAGTCCATCTTCCAATTCTTCTGGTTTTAGTCTTTTCTTATTTAAATCATTTTCAAGGTATTGATGAATAGCATAATCTCTAAAATAAGTTTCTCCATCAATAATAGTTTTATTTTCATATTGTTTTTCAAGATCGGGGAAAAATACTCTTCACTCGTTTAATCTTTGTGATACTGGTCTATATGTGTCACCAACCTTTAAATAATTTGGCACTGTGTTTGTTGTAAAAGCATATATATGTGGATCTACACGTCCTATTATAATTCTATCAAGCACATCGATTGCTTCTATTTTTGTTTTTTCCATTTTTTGCGACCTTTGTTTACTAAATCTTGGAATGTATGAATTTTTTTTGCTCTCCAATCTTTAATGACACATAAGCTTTTCTTTGTTTTTTCTCCTACATCAAATATTTCTAACTGCTGAAATTGTTCCGTAGCTTCTTCATAAGGAATTTTAAAAGTGAGACCATCCATCTGCCATATATTCCACGAAATTATTTTTGCAATATTGATTAGTTCTTTTTCGGTTGGTTGTCTATTTAGACTTTCTTTCATATACTCACAATATGAAATAAGTAGATTTTCTCTTGCGATAAGAAGGCTATCTCCTTGAAATTCAAATCCATATATACTTTGGAATGCTCTTTCAGATCATTTAAGCCATTCTTCCTCACTAGAGGTATTTTCACCTACAATTCTCATTTTCCTATCTAGCATACCTATTCTATCCTTCAACTCAAATGCTTTTCCAGTAACTGTATCATATCTACTAACTAAATAGGGGGCTTCTCCACAAGTAATCTCAAGTCTTCTCTCGTCAACATAATTTTGCCAAGTTTTATTTTTTTTATCTGGAAATTTGATTTTTTCTATATTAGTTTCTCAACTTTTTTCAATTTCTCTATTAAATATATTTTCGCTCTCAAATCAAGCATTATCCACAAGATTATTTTGCACATTACAAACCCAGCTAGGTGTAAAAACTTCAGCTTTACCCTTTGTTCTATTATTTTGTTTTTCTTTTGTCTTTAATACCCTAGGTTTAATCACACCTAAATTTTGTCCGGTTATAGATTCAAATAAAATTTGATAGTGTGAATTATATTTTTCCCCTAGTGAAATATAATCATCAGTTCCTCAAATTATATTTCTATTTGTTGTTCTATCAATCAGAAGGGTTTTAAGAACTTTTTCGCTCCATTTACCTTCATCTACATCTATTGTAAATGCCATTTATTCATCTTCCTTTATTTTATGCTATGATGTTAAAATAATATTAAACTGTTAATTTTTTTGTTCTGGTTTAGTTTCGGTCGCTTTTTTAGTTTAAAACACTTACAAAAATCATAAAAAAATACAACTGCTATTTAAACTCAATGCAAATAGAAAACTCTTTTTTATTTAAATTGAGTTTAAAAAATATGTGAAGTTTTGAAAGAGCCATAATTAAAAGCCTCAAATTTATAGATTTCTAAACGGGTAAATTTAAGGCATTCCATCATATTTAAAAATATAATGGATAATTCGCATTTTCTGATTTTTTTATGACAAAAACATACTTGATTCCTCCCTAATTCAATATCAAAATTTATTAATTTATTCTTAGTGATGGTTATTATAACATAATTTTATTTTAAACCAAACATTTTTTTTTTTTTTTGCAAAAGCTTATTTTAAAATAATAAAATTAAGATTTTAACCTCAAAAATCGCGGATTTACGGGTATTTTTGCATATTTATATTCACTAAAAAGTGAATTTTAGCAATCAAACTGTCAAACTCGGGAAAAAAGAAACAAAGAAAAAAATTTTAAAGCAAAAATTTATTATATAATAAGGGTATATAGTAATTTTTTTACTTCAAAGAAATGGGGTGATTTATGAAAATAAATAACAAAAATATTAAAAAAATTATTGGTCTAAGTCCATTAACCAATTTAACATTTGCTAGTTTGTTAATTAGTGTTCCACTAATTTCAGTTATTTCCCAGAAAAATTGGCATCAAAAAGATTCAACAAGTCTAGCTTATAATGAAGAATTTAACAATTTTTTAGATTCAGAAGCTAATAACGTTATTAGCCAATTGGAGCAAAATTCTAGCGTTAATTTTTTAAATGTTCAAGATGTTGACCAGGAAGCGCGAAAAATTGGCAATCTTGGTAGATTTAAAAAAGATTTCAATAATTTTATTAATAAAGTAAAAGCAAATCCAAGGGCAAATCTTGAAAAACTTGCAAAAGACACTTTAGCTACAAGAGGCATTAATTATGACCAATTAAAAAAACAATATCAATACAAAGTCAAAATGCCAGCAGTAACATTTTCATACAAATACAAACCACAAAACCGTTGATCTATGGGTAATGTTCCATTCCCTTGAGATCCTAGAAAAATAAGCTTTCGCAGAGTTCCAGCCTCCGGAGTTCCACAAAACAATGATACTTATAATAGATATTCAGCCGGAGTATGAAGGTCACATGTAAAAACTGCTTCATTTGCAGCAATAAATTTTGGACTTGCTGTGGCTTATGGTTTTGCTCTTAATTTTGTTGCTGCTGTTTCAGCCGGTGCGGCAGGCTCAATGCTTAGTTATCTTTCAGCAAAATACAAAGAACTTTATGATCAACTACAAAAAGCTCCTTTTGATATTAGCGATAAAATCAAAGGACAAATGGCGAGCCATGCAAATGCAATTGGTATTGCAGGTAGCGTTAACAAATGACTTCGAGGAGTTTTAACTCTTGCAAATAGTGTTAGAAAAATACAAACAACTGTTAGACCAGCATTATTAGCTTCAAGTGTTCTTTCAAATGCTGGCGCTATTATTTCATTAATCGATTTAACTCAAGGACTCATTAGCGAACTTATAGACCGTCTAGTGATTATTGATAATTAATTTGAAATTTTTAGAAAATAGTAAGTAAATTCTATTTAAATTTAAAAAACCACTGTTTAAGTGGTTTTTTAAATTTAAATTAATTATATGGTGCTCTCGACAAGACTTGAACTTGCACCCGTTTCCGGATTAGAACCTCAATCTAACGTGTATACCAATTTCACCACGAGAGCTTATATGGCGGATCAGACAGGATTTGAACCTGCGCGGGTTTTTTTGAACCCCTAATACGTTTCCAACATATCCTCTTAAGCCTCTTGAGTACTGATCCAAAGTAACATAGATTTACACTATAATTATACAACAAAAAAGGATTACTATTAATTTAGATTCAAATTTTTAAACTTCTAAATTAAAGGAAATAAAAGTTCAAAAGAACGGCTCCTAAGAATAAATGATTAGCAAAGGGTAAGTTTTGAATGAACAATATATCTAAAAATTCATTAATGATTTTTTGTTATTCATGATAATTGTAGCACAAAAAAAATTTTTTAGTAAAAAATTTTTGAATTCTAATAAATTTGTGAATTGGGTTGATTTTTCTGGGTTTCCCAGGAAAAATAACTATCAAAGCAAAAACACTAAATTTTAAATCTAACACTCCGAAAGAAAAATCTACTTAACAGTCAAATAAAGCAAACTAAAAAAGATAAAATTTTAACTTGAAAAGCAAAATATGAAATTTTTAAACTACTTTTTTAGTTTAAAACACTGGCAAAATCACAAAAAAAATACAACTACTGTTTAAACTCAATTTAAATAGAAAACTCATTTTTATTTAAATTGAGCCTAAAAAATATGTGAAGTTTTGAAAGAGCCATAAATAAAAGCCATAAATTTGTAGATTTCTAAACGGTCAAATTTAAGGCATTCCATCATATTTAAAAATATAATGGAAAATTCGCATTTTCTGATTTTTTTATGACAAAAACATAACTAATTCCTCCTTTATTCAATATCAAAATTTATTAATTATTCTTAGTAAGATTTATTATAACATATTTTTTTCTTAGACCAAGAATTTTTTTTTTTTTTTTTCGAGTTTGGCAGTTTGATGAGATATTTTTGAAAAGGTCTCGGGTTTTTGGTGATTTTTTGATTTTTTGGAAAAAGTTAATTGCTATTTTAAATATTAGGCTCTCTAGAAACACCAGTGCGATTTTTAAATATCATTTACTGATCTAAAGTGTTAAATTGAATCTTTGATAATTTTTTTCTACTAATTTAATTCTTTATGCGCATTTTTACTTTTTGATCTGTTTTTGTAAATTTCTCTAAATTCTTCTGCAAAATGCAAAATTGCCTTTTTTAACCCATTAGATTCGGCAATTTTAATGTATTTAAATTTGCTTCAATTATGAATTTGTATTGTTTCATTTTGACACACCTTTTTGAATGCGTCTGAAATTAGCACACTACTTAACTATTTGATAAAGCTATCAGATCCTGCATTCCTATTTCCATCTGCAATCTATCGAAATGATAGTTGTTGGCATACCTATTATTTGTATATCAAACTTCAGGCTCGGTTCGACCTTTGTAGATGTATTGTGAATTCTAAAGCTGAATTGCCAACCGCCATCAAGATATAATTCCAAGGTATTTTTACTCTCTGGTTTATATCCTAAACTTACAATTCGTGTTGGAAGTGTTGATATTGGTAATTCAATGCTTCTTTTAAGGTTGTTTCCTTGATTGTTTAGAGCACCTCTTAAGTTATAACTTTGAATTTGAGTTATTCGTTTGCTATCAATTCCAATAACTTTATAAAAATCAAATTCTCCAAGTAAATACTCCACCATAAGTTTTGGTATGTCTTTCCCAAACAAATGATTTTGTCTTTCCAATTCAGCTTTAAAAGCATTTAACAATGGAATATATACATCACCTTCTTTATTAGGCAAATCACTCCACTTAGAGTCCTTTTGTTTCTCAACATCAAAATATTCAAATATAGGCTTAATATCTTCCCAATATTGTTGAGAACAATCTACCCCATACCATTTTCTACCAAAATCTAAGTTCTTAGATAGCCCACTATGCTTAACCGCAAAATGATTATGCTTAACACTTAAACCTATTTCCCATTCAATCCCTCGTTTAATAATCAAGATATCTCTCACATCACCCTCTTTCCCTTTATCATCTGATTGAATTTTTAGTTCAAGATCATCATCCCCATCATCTAAAATCAAAGGTTCAAGATCAAATATAGTCTTAACTGCTGCCAAGGCACTAACTTTATATATTGTTTTTTCAGAGTCAGTTAAAGTATTCCACGCTCTTTCTGCAGCAAAGTAACTACTATTTTCTTCTATCTTTGCTGGTCTTATTTTAGATATTTCTTCAAATAATGTAATCAGGTAAGCAAACTCATACGCTCTTCCTTGATTATTACTTTTATTGGTCATGACTAACCCGCAATTAATTATCTGTTCCAGTTTTTAATAGATTACTATTTAGACTTGAATCATCCAAAGCAGATAGAATTGCTTTAGCCATTTCAAATGCAAGATTTACTGGCACAGCATTACCAATCATTTTATAGGCATCATTTAAGTTCGTATAGTAAAATTTAAAATTGTCCGGAAACCCTTGAATTCTTGCACATTCTCGCACAGTTAGTCTCCTGTAAAGTGTTTCTTTTCCTGGTGCAAATATATTTTTATTTTTTTCTACTTTAGGCATTACTGGTGCCTGCGGATGTAACTGACATTGCCTTCCTGAAGCTTGAACTGTAAATGCCTGTTCACCCCACTGTCTCACTCTATTTCTACTCATAAAAATAGGTGAGTATGAGCCAATGAAATACTCATGATTCAAAACTTTGCAATTATCTCCATTAGTTTTATTTCCTTCTAATGCCGGTATTGCAGAGTCTTTCAAATCGAAAATTGTATCTTTAAAAGTTAATTTAGTTTCATAGGATTTTGGCGGTTCAAATTTAATTTTCAAATCCTTCCTAAACCCTACATAAAAAACTCTTTTTCTATCTTGTGGAACACCATAGTCACTTGCATTTAACAAATGAATAAAGACATCATAACCAGCCTCTTCAAATTGAGAAACTATATTCTCAACAGCATCATTATGCCTTTTAGCCATCATTCCTTTAACATTTTCGGCAAGGAAAAATTTTGGTTGTTTATCCTTTAAAATGCGTATATATTGATAAAACAATTGCCCACGAGGATCTTCTATTCCTTTTAATGAACCAGCTTCACTCCATGATTGGCATGGCGGTCCACCTATAATACCATCACATTTAGGAAACATATCTGAAGGAATATCACAAATATCTCCTTTTATAAGTATTGTATCATGATTTTTTTCATATGTTTCCCAAATGGTTTTATCATATTCATTTGCAGCTATTACATTAAATCCAGCTTTTTCAAAGCCTAAATCTAACCCCCCAGCTCCTGAAAACAAACTAATCAAATTCATACTATATTTCCTCCGAAGACTCATTAACACATTCTACAATTTCTGAAATTAAACCAGGATAAAAAATTAACACTAAGGTTGGTTTTCTCCTGGTTTATTTTGGGGATTTTTTAACTTTTTTGGCAAAGTCAAAAAAATAACTATCAAAGCAAAAACACTAAATTTTAAATCTAAACATTAGGAAAGAAAAATCTACTTATTAATCAAATAAGGCAAACTAAAAAAGCTAAAATTTTAGCTTAAAAAGCAAAATTATGGAATTTCTAAACTGCTTTTTTAGTTTAAAATACTCGCAAAAATCAATTTATGGATGGAATAACAAAAACCAAAAAATACAACTACTATTTAAACTCAATTTAAATAGTAAACTCGTTTTTACTTAAATTGAGCCTAAAAAATATGTGAAGTTTTGAAAGAGCCATAAGAAAAAGCCTTAAATTTGAAGATTTCTAAACGGTTAAATTCAAGGCATTGCATCATATTTAAAAATATGACGGAAAATTCGCATTTTCTGAGTTTTTAGACAAAAAACATAACTAATTCCTCCTTAATTCAATATCAAAATTTATTAATTCTTCTTAGTGAGTCTAATTATAACAGAAATTTTTTTTAGACCAAACATTTTTTTTTTTTTTTTTTCGCAAAAGGTTAATTTTAATGCACTGAACCATATTTTGAACATAGTTCAAAATATGCATTATTTGATTTTATTGTGACAAAAAACATAACTAATCCCCTTAATTCAATTCTAAAAATTTATTAATTCATTCTTGGCGAAATTGATTATAACATATTTTTTTCTTAGACCAAGCATTTTTTTTTTTTTTTTGCAAACGGTTAATTTTAAGGTGTTGCATCATATTCAAAAACATAGTTCAAAATTTGAATTATTTGATTTTATTATGGCTAAAAACATTATTAATTCTCCTTAATTCTAATATCTAAAAAGTTTATTAATTTATTCTTAGTAAGCTTTTATAACTTAATTTTTTCTACTAATTTAAATCTTAGTGTTAAACTAAAAACTAAAAAACAAGCTGATTCGATTGCTGATGTTCCTTTTTCGCTATTATACAAAAAAGTCTTTCCTGGATATCAAGGCGAAGATCTTGGTATAGACAATTTAAGTTCAAATCCAGTTTTAATTGATACAAAAACTCAAACTTTAACTTTTAATATTTCAAATCTTGAACCAGGAGCAATTTATAAAGTAACCGAAATTATTCCTTATGATCAAACAATTAAAGATAGTCATAAAATTGAAAACTTTGAACATAGTGAGCAACTGCTAAAATATCTTAAAGATGTTGAAGGCTTGCCGGTTAAAAATAATGGAAGTGGAAGTAGCGGTAAACAAGATACAATTTATTTTGCCCCTCTAAACGTACCTGTTAGCCTTGAGGCAGCTTGATCTCACCCGCTAAGATATGACTATTATGAAGGTGAGCAAGTCTATGTTCGATTTAACGAGCAAGCCGGAACTGCAATAACAATGGATTGGCTAAAGAAAAATCTTAAAGTTCAGTTAATTCCTCATAGAACTCACGGTAATACTAATGTCCAAAACCAACAACCAGTTGAAAAAGATTTATCAACGGCAAGTAATTACCAACAACAACAAAAAGGTAGTTTTCCTACCGACGTTACCTTATCAGACTTAAAATGAGATCCTCAAAGACTAACAGCAACATTTAAGTTGCAGCCAAAATCTTTAAAATCAATTGTTGGCGCACAAATTCAAATCACAATTAAAGATATAAATAACTATCATCTTGATCCTAGTCAGGATGATAATACTAATGTATAATAATACTCAAACCACTCAATCTGGTACTACCGGTCAACAACCTCAAGCTCAACCTCAATCCATAACATTTAGACTCCAGTCTAGTGCGGCGATTGTAACTCCAACTAATGTTGACTATATGAACCCAGGGCTAATGGGATTTAGTTATGCAATTTATGATCCACTTGATTTAATTCAAAAAACTGGGAAAGATTACAATCCTTTTGGGGAATTCCCGCATTTAACGCCTTATAATGAACAAGATTGGCTGAAAGTTATTATTAATAAGGCTCCTAGCCATTCAATTAGTAATAAAAATATTGGCGCCCCTGATACTCAAATTTTTAATAGCCCAAACTGAGATGTTGGAGGACCTGTTCAAGATATTGAAGTTCCTGAAGAACCGGTTGCGATTAGGACAAAGACTGATGCGGGCTTTGGAATAAAATATGTCACTCTTTATTGAAGAATCAATTCTCATTTAGGAACCTTTGATCTACCTGAAAAATTTAGAAGTGCTAAACCACTTTGATATCCAGCAGGAAAAGTTGTCAATTTGCCAATTTCATTGCAATTTAAAAATCCAGATATAACCAGTCCAGCTTCAACTTATTCATTTGTTCTTAATTCACCTTATGCTACACCAGGACATATAATGCCTTATGCAGGAATTGCTACTCCTCATGATGCTAAATCGATAGTAAATGAAGGGTCAAACTACTGGAATAGATGAAACCAAAGATGAGGTCAACATTGAGATTCTATAAATTTAATTCCGCGAATCAATAAATTTCCAAAAAATATTTCAAAAGTTTTCTGATCTGCTCCTTCGCTTGAATGAACAACTGATGATAGAGTCCTTAATGATGTCTTCTATTTAAATAGAGCACTTCCTAGACTAACAAGTGATCATGATAATAAAACTGGTTATAATTGACCTACCAAAAATCTTCAAATACAAACTGGACATCCAAATAATGGTATTAAATATAATAGTAACAGCTGAGACATCTTATATGTAAAAAATAAAAACCATAACCAAGAAAAACCCAATTTATCCAAAGAAACTCTTTCCTGAAATTGAAGCCAACAAAAATTTAATGCGTCAGGCTTTCAAAACCTAGCGCACAAATCTTCGTGAATAATTTCCATTACCAACAAAGATACTCGTCACCCATTATTATACGACCCAATTAATTACTATAACATGTTAGGTCCGTTTTGACCACCTGAATTACTTGAATAATTGCAATATATAAAAGACAAAGAAAAATGAACAGCAGAAATGCTGTTCGTTTAGTTATCTTTAAAATTATCTCATCAAACTGGGAAACTCGGGAGAGATTTTTAATGATAATTTCGTGATTTAACATTCAAAAAAATAGCCAAATGGAAATTTTAAAAATATTTGTGTGTTGCATTTATATTTTTGATTTAGAAAAGAACAGCAAGTCCGCTGTTCTTTTATCTCTTTATCTCTTTATCTCTTTATCTCTTTATCTCTTTACCTTTTTTTATGTTATTAGAATTATTCTGGCAGTTCAGGCGGTTTGAACGGACCTAACATAGCATAATAATTAATTGGGTCATATAATAGAGGTTTACTATTAGGACCAGTAATGGAGATTATTCAAGAAGATTTATGATCTTCATTTGAAAAAGAATAAGAAATAGTGGTTTGATTATTAAAATCTCAATCCATATCATGAATTCCTATAGTTGGCTTGGAATCATGCCCCTGTTTATTATCAACAGAGAGGATTTTTCAACTATAGCCAGGGGTATATCCTGTGAATCGATCACCGGTTACTATCTTTAACCATCTGCTATTATTTTCGCCAAATCTTGGTATTGCTCTATTTAAATAGAAAATGGTATTAAGTACTGAATCATTTGTTGTTCATTCAACCGAAGGTGCGGCCCAAAATACTTTCGAAATATTTTTTGGAAATTTATTGATTCGAGGTATTAGGTGAGTATTATTAGGTTGTGATCTTCCTGTTCATTTACCATTATCACTCTATTTAAAAATCCAGATATAACCAGCCCAGCATCATGAGGAATATGTGATGAGGAATATGGCATTATATGACCCGGAGTACCATAAGGTGAATTAAGCACAAATGAATAAGTCGAAGCTGGGCTGGTTATATCTGGATTTTTAAATTGGAGTGATATTGGTAAATGAACAGCTTTTCCAGCTGGGTACCAAAGTTTTTTACCTTTTCTAAACTTTTCGGGAATGTCAAAAGCTCAGGTTTCAGCATTAATTCGCCAATAAAGGGTTAAGTACTTTATTCCGCGAGGTAAGTCAGTTTTTGTTCTAATTGCAATCGGCTCTTCAGGGATTTCAAGATCTGTAACATCAATATTGTTTCAATTTCTTTTGTTGGAATTGTTTATGAAAATATCACCATTAGGTGCATCAAGGCGTTGATTAGATTTAGCACTACTTGGAGTTGAGTTAATAATAACCTTCAGCCAATCTTGTTCATCATAAGGCGTCAAATGCGGAAATTCCCCAAAAGGATTGTAATCTTTTCCAGTTTTTTGAATTAAATCAAGTGGATCATAAATTGCATAGCTAAAGCCAATTAATCCTGGGTTCATATAGTCAACATTAGTTGGAGTTACAATTGCGGCACTAGATTGGAGTCTAAATGATATGGATTGGGATTTGGTCTGAGAGGTAGTAGACTGACCGCTAGGTTGAGTACCTTGAGTACCACTATTATTAGCACCGCTGGTGCTATCTTTGCTAGGATCAACTTGATAGTTATTTATATCCTTCATTGTAACTTTAATTTGAGCACCAACAATTGACTTTAGAGTTTTTGGCTGCAACTTAAATGTTGCTGTTAGTCTTTGAGGATCTCATTTTAAGTCTGATAAGGTAACGTCGGTAGGAAAACTACCTTTTTGTTGTTGTTGGTAATTACTTGCCGTTGATAAATCTTTTTCAACTGGATTTTGGTTTGTTACATTGGTATTACCGTGAGTTCTATGAGGGATTAACTCAGCCTTAAGATTTTTTTTGAGCCAATCCATTGTTATTGCCGTTCCGGCTTGCTCGTTAAATCGAACATAGACTTGCTCACCTTCATAATAGTCATATCTTAGCGGGTGAGATCAAGCTGCCTCAAGGCTAACAGGTACGTTTAGAGGGGCAAAATAAATTGTATCTTGTTTACCGCTACTTCCACTTCCATTATTTTTAATCGGTAGGCCATCAACATCTTTAAGAAATTCTAAAAGTTGTTTATCATGATTAAAGTTTTCAATTTTATGATTTTCTTTAATGGCCGCATAATAAGGAATAATTTCGGTTACTTTATAAATTGCTCCTGGTTCAAGATTTGAAATATTAAAAGTTAAAGTTTGAGTTTTTGTATCAATTAAAACTGGATTTGAATTTGATTCAATTGATAAATCATTACCAATCGGAGGAAAGACTTTTATGTATGATACTATAAAAGGAACATCAGCAATTGAATCAGCTTGTTTTTGATTTTTTAGTTTAACACTAAGATTTACAGTTGTGGTTGAAATTGGCTTAAGAGTCACTGCACCGGTATCAGCTAAATTTAATTTTTTAGCTGTTGTTCGAAACTCTCGTAAATCTTTTTTTGCCCCTGAGGCAATTTCGGGAGCAAATGCAACAGTTAAATCTTGACTAAGTTGGTTTTGGGAGGTAGTTCCGCCAGTGGTCCGACCACCATTTTTTTGTAATGTTAGAGTTATATTATTATACTCGGTAAATTGTTCAAGACTATCAACTTTAAAGGTAATTTTATTTTCAGCAGGAGGGGTAGAATCTTGTTGTTTTTGTCCTTCTTTGGTATTGTTGCTAGTTCTACCAGATCCGGCAGGTTGTTGCGGTGGTTGAGTTGGTGTAGGATTTTTCTCAGTAACAGTGAATTTAGGACTAAAGCCAGCATCTTGGATATCTTTAGTTCAACCTTCAAGTTCGATTGTAGCATCATTATCATTAATTTGTGTTTTAACAATATTTGTTATTAAAGGTTGAGTAATAAAATCAAGAATAACTTGGTTTCCTGTGCCACCTGGAGCAGAACTAGTAGAACTTGAAGAACTTGAAGAACTTGAAGAACTTGAAGAACTTGAAGAACTTGAAGAAGAAGAACCTGAACTGCCAGTAAATTTTCAACCTTGAGTTAAATTAGGATTAGAAACTTTTTGAGTATCATCAACTGTAAGATTGACAGTTTTTGATGTTAAGGCATTAATTTTGTATTTTCTTCCTGGTTCAAGAATATTTAAGAATCTAAAAGTAGCCTCAAGTTTATCGGATCCACTTCCACCTGAATTAGTAATAGTAGTTGTAGCTCCAATTGATTGGGATTGATCACCTTTTTCTAAATACAAGGTAACAAGATCATCTTTTAAGAAAGCATCATCTTTGTCAAATTCTAATTTAATTGTTGCCGAATCAGTTGTAACTTCACTAATTGTAGTATTAATTAATTTAGTTTTTTCTGCTATTGAGTAAAACTTACGTTGCAAGGCACTTTCTTGACTAATTGGGGTGTCGAAGGTGATAGGGGTTCCAGCTTTTTTAATTGACTTAATAATATATTGTTTTGCTTTTTTAAGATTAGAGTTAATTTGAAATTGTAATGTTGAAGTAATTTGTCCGCCTTGTGGAGTTAAACGGGTTGAACTAGTTACTGTTTTATCATCGTCACGTCAAGTAGATGGAGTATACTTATTTCCAAATTCTTCGTCAATTTTGGCTTCTAGTGTTAAATTTTGATTATTCAGCTCACCGTTGTTGTTGTAGAATTCAACATCAACATTAGTTCTACCTTCAGAGACAGCCTCATATTTAATTGCCTTAATTGCGTTTTTAGTTTTTAAGTCAATAGTTGAGTTATTTGCTGGCGGAGTTACTTTTAATTCTTGAGGCAAACGAACACCAAATCTGTCTTGAGCTCCTTCTTTTAGATTAAATATATAATTTTTAATTTTATATTTATCTCCTGGAATAAGACCTTTAGCTTCAAGAACAATTTGTGTTCTAGTACCGCCTCCTCCGCTTGGTCCTGAACCTTTTATCTCTTTTGATTCAGTATAAAAGATTTTTCTTTCAACAGATTCAAGCTCAAGTTGAATATTATACTTATCTTGTAAAAAGATTAAATCGCCTCTGTCAAGCTCAATTTGGAAGTAACCACTTGTAAGTTCCGGAGTGCTTTTTCTTTGTCCGCTAACAGTTATATTTGAATTTCTTGTTGTTGAGCTTGTTACACTTCTAATTGCTGTTGTTTCAACTGTTGTATTAACGATTGTTTGTCATTTTTCTGACTCAGAAGTTGCTAGTTTTTTGTCTTCAGGTTGCAATTTTTCTTTGTCAATATAAAGACTTAATGGTGTAGTACCTTGACCTCTAGCTGAGAGACTAATTTCTTCAATTAAGTATCAAGAACCTTTGTCAAGTCCGCCTAGTTCAAATTCTAAAAAGGTAATTCCAAAATTTTCTTCACTTTCTTGTTGGGCTTGAACTGCTGGGCTTGGTTGTCTTTGAGGTACTCTAATTGTAACTGAATCAATATCTTTATTTGTAGATGGACAGCACTAGCCGTTGTTGGGTCTCACCAACCGTATGCAATGTTTTTTCTATTAAGTTTTTTAAACTTAATAATAGCTCTATGATTGCTAAAGTCTAATTTTTGTGAGTTTTCAACAGCTAAATTTAGTTTAATACTTGTTTCACTTGGAACATAAGTCATTTTTGTAATCAATGGGGCAGTATTAAAACTAAATGAAGACTGGACACTTGGCTGAGAAGAAAAATTAACGGCAACTGGGGCATTAGGATCAGGAACAATAATCTTAATTTTTTGGGCTTCATCTTCAAGACCAATTATTGTATATTGCGCTCCTGCATCTAAATTATCAAGATCAAATTCATAATAATAATGAGCTCGGTCAGGTTGATTGTTTAGTCAACCCTGATTAGTATTGCCTTGAGTTGGTACTAACTTAGCCTGAACAGAAGTTGTTGTTGTATTAGAAATTCCTTGTTTTGAAGATTTATAAACTAATTTTAGTCTTGTTGATTTTTCCTCAAGTGGTTTGTCTTGACTTGCGAAAAATACTCTAACTTTTGCTTTTTGCCAAGGCTTACCGTTTCGCTTATTATCTAATTGATAAGTAATTCCTAGAGCGGTAGCAGATTCAAAAGTTGTTTTGAATTGTTTTTCTTGCCTGGCGGTTGACTGACCTGAACCTTGCTGGGCATTTTCTTGGATTTTTTGGTCGTCAAATTCAATTGTTTGCTGATTTTGAAATTGAGTCTGAGCACCACCAAGGTCTGCTTGAGTTTGATTTTGGGCTTGATCAAAAACTAATGAAGTAATACTATAGTCAGTATTTTTGTCAAGATTTTTTAATTGGAAGACAACTTTTGAAGTTTTTTCAATTTCATCAGCAATAATTGCGCCTTCTTCTTCTCTTGTTTGGTTTGTATTATATGTAAAAGTTCCTTTTACAGCTTTACCAATAAATGAACCATTTGGATCTTCAATTACTAGTTCAATTGTTGCACTTGTTTCTGAAATTGCTTTTTTACGGATTGCAATTATTTTTGTATTTGTATAAAAACTACGTTTTGCAATAGTAACCGATTCTTTAATTGCAATTGGTGGAACTTCTAAATTTGATAACAAAGGAGAAGATTTTAGCTCTTCATCAAGAAAATCGAGTGATTCAACAACATATTTTCCTGGTTCATTAATATTATTAATTGTCACTTCAACAGTTGGCTCTTGACCACTCGTATTTAGTGTTGAATTAAAACTGTTTTTGTCAATTTCGATACTTTGTCCTAAACCTTTTGGACTTGTATAGTTAACTTTGATTTTTTGGTGTGTCTCAAGAAAGGCTTTGAATTTTGGATCAAATTTAATTGTTAGTTTTGCATTATTTTGACTAAAATCAGGTTGAATTTCAATTGACTTTACATCAACTTTAGCTGGATAAGTTAAAAATGCCCGTTTTTCTTCAGCCTGAGGTGAGAAATTAAAGAGTCCTGAGTTTTGATCACCATCAGTTTCGGTCTTAGTAGTTAAAACACTATCTAATTGATTATTTGTATCATAAGCAATTTTTGTTATGTAATATTGAGCAAAGGGGTCAAGACCACTAAGAGTAAATTTGAATGTTGTGCTGTCTTGGATTGACTCGTCTCCTGACTCTTTGTTTGAACCTTGACCTGCTGCAGAAGCACTTTGTAGCGTTGCTAATACTTCCTGGATTGTGTCTTTTGCCTCATTACCATCAACAACTTTTTTAAACTGAATTTTTGCTTTTATTGATTTTTGACCAGCTTGAATATGTTTAAATACATCACCAGTATCTTTAAGATTTAAAATAAAATCATAATTTTCAGGGTTTGCATCATTACGGAACTGTAAAATTGAATTAACAATTGGTAAGGTAGCAAATTTTTTGGTTTCTTCAGTTACATTTGTATCAAAAACAAAATTTAATGGTTTAGCTGAAGTTGTGCTACGACGACGTCTTGAGCCACTAGTAGTCCCTGTTTGTTTGATTCCTAAAACGCGAAATCCGGTACCTTTTTCAAGGTCGGTTAGTTCAGCTTTAAATTTAACATTATTTTGGTCATTAGCATCAAGAGTCAATTGAGCTGTTTTTTCAACAGTTGAGCCTGTTTGGTAATAAACTAGCTCTAACTTATCTTTATAGTCAACATGTTTTAAATACTGATCAGTTTTATCAAAAGTTAAAGTAATTGTTGCACTATCAACTTTTTTGTCATCAATATCAATTTGGTCAATTTTTGCTGATTCAGGTTTAATAATAAATTGATCACCAAATTCAACTTGACCATTTCCAGACACATTTCCTTCAATTTGTGTTTTTGTCCCTGGATCACTAACCTTAACTGCAAAATCTGAAAACTTCTGTTTTGTGCTTTGTTTTGTATCAGCTCAAGTTAGACTAAGAACTTTATAAATAGCATTTTTTTCTAAATTGTCAAGTTCAAAACTAAATTTAGAATTTTTAATTTTTGCTTTTTGTTGAACATTATAAACTGTTTGATCTTGAAGGTCTGTTCCATCTGGTTGAACCATTTTTTGTAGAGTTATTTCAACATCACGACCTTCAAATCCACCATTTGTGATATTTCTTCCGGCAAGTGGGTCTCTAATTGTAAAGTTAGCAAGATATTTTGTTTCAGAAATTTTATCAATTGAATAAGCAATTACTTCTGGTTTGGTTGCAAAATAAAGTTTTGATAAAACTTCAGGAGTTGTGATAGCTTGATTTTGGGTTCCTTGGGCTTGCTGAGGATCGCTAAATTTGAAAGTTTTTAGTCTTTTTGGTCCACCTTCAACTTCAGGAGTAATATCTTCTACTTTTGTAAGAACATATAAATTTCCAGGGCTAACTGAATCAAGGCTAAGGTCAATAGTTGGCTTTGTATTTTGACCTTGATTATTGGTTTCAAATTCTTGTTTAGTAGTTACTTGTTGACCGGTCTGACTATCTTGGAAAGTAAATTGAAGTTTTCTTTTTGTATTAGCACTACTTTGGTATAAAAATTGCTCATTTTGGGCAAAGCTAACTGTAACATTAGCACTTGTATTATCAGATTTATAACTAATATCAGTAATTGTTGCTGATTCAGCATCAAGTATAAATTCTTTAGTTACTTTTTGGTCTGGTTGGGTGCCTGGTTGGGTACCTGGTTGACCAGCAGCAGCACCGTCAAAGCCATCAACTTTTTCTCCGCCTTGAATTTGGTCAGGTTGAGGCTGAGCTGGCAGACTATCAAGAACTTTTAGCTCTTCAATTTCGTATTGGCCAGCTTTTTCTAGACCGCTAATGTCAAAAACGGCATTTCCGTTGATTATTTCAGCACTATAAACAGTTGGAATTTGAGGCTGAACTGGTTGGCCAGTTTTTGACTTAATCTTAATTTGTAAAAATTTATTATTTCAATTAGCACCGTTATCATTTAATTTAACATTAATTTGAACAGAAGTCTCAGAAGTTGAAATTGGCTTAATTTGGGCTAAATTTGGTCTTGGTGAGAAAAATTGTTTTTCAAAACCAGCCTGAGTATTTGGTGAGTTATCAAATTCAAATTTGAATTCTTGTTTTTTTAGATCAAGTTCATTTCGTACTTGAGTTGAGTCTTCTTTTAGCTTAATATTTTCAATTTCGTATTTATCTCCAGGAGATAAATTGCCTAATTGGAAAGTAATTGTTTTGGCTGATCTATCGACAGTTGCTTCAACTTGTTCAGTTTGGCTAGTTTGGGTTGATAAATTTCTATAGCTAAGCTCAATTTGTTTTTGACCTAAATAGTCATCAACATTATCAAGAGTAAGTTTAACATTTAGTGAGGTTGTCTGGATTGACTCAGTTTCAATTTTGACAATTTTTGCAGTCTTAGCTGTTGTAACAAATGATTTTTTAGCTTCTAAATCTGTATCAGTTTCAAGTAGTTCAATTTCTTCTTCTTGAACTCCGCTTTGGGAGTCAACATTAACTAAAACTGGATCTAAACTACGTTTAGTACGTCTTGAAGAGAAAGTCGCAACACCAGGACTGGCAGCAGGAGCAGCTTCTTTTTCAAATTTAACTGATTTAATTTTATATTTTGTTGCCTTTTCTAAATTTAAAAAGGTAAAATCATAAATTCCATTAAGACTTGTTCCGCTTAAGGTTAAATTTTGTTGGGTTTGACCTTGGGTTTGAGCCCCACTAGTTGCATCAATTTTTTCTAACTCAACAATTAATTTTTTACCAGCAGTATATCTTCCATCATCTTTGAGCTCAAGTCTAAGACGAGCTTGGGTTTCAACTTCAGTATCAAATTCAATTTTTTTAATTACAGCTGCAGTAGCGATTATTTGGTCTTTATAAAAATCAAGATCATCTAAATAAATATCAACTTTTGGAGTAGTAGGGTTAACATCGTCTTGGACTTGTTCAAAGCCAAGAATTACATATTGCTGACCGTTTTCAAGATTTTTTAGCTCAAAAGTTGTTTTTTGGCTGTTAACATTAGTTGTTGCTTCAACAATTTGTTCTTGTTGCTCGCCACCGTATTTTTTAAAGCGAACTTTGAGCTTGTTTTTGTTAAGAAAATCATCAAGCTTTTCGGTGGTTCCAGTTTGAGCATTTTGGTGATTTGGGATAAAATCTTTACCAAATTCAATTTCAAATTGAGCTGTGTTTTTAGTTCGGTCTGTTAGCTGAATTTTTGTAACATTAGCAGTTTTTGGAATAGTTTGGAATTCTGATTTTTCTGGTGAATCAAGCAACTTATCTTTAAAAGGAATTAGAGCCGGGCTAGTATTAGTATCGGCAAATTGAGCAAGGGAACGGCGAACTCGAGCACCTGCTTGGACAGGAGCGGTAGCCTGAGAATTTGTTGCACCTTCAAGTTTGAGTGAGTTTTTATCTATTTCATAAAGACCTTGTTTGTATAGGTCGGTAATATCAAATAAAATACGGGCACTATTTACTTTTGCACTAATTTTTCCTTCTTTAAAGTTAGCGTTTGTAGCTAGTGCCTCATCGCCATTTTTTGCTTTTAGACGGTATTTAAGTGTTGCGGTCTTACCATTATAGACACCTTTTGCATCAGCTAAAATGAAAGTAGCAATTACACGCTGCTCGTAGGAATTATCATAGCCAACTTCAATAATTGCACTCTGAGTGAAAAATGAAGACTGGCTTGAGTCAAATTTGTGATCAGCATCGCCAAATAAAATATTTCTTTCGGTAAGTACTTTATTTGTATCTTGATTTAGTTCAACTTCTTTTGTAAGAACAATTGAATTAATATTGTATTTTGAACCAATTTCAAGATTACTTAGCTCAAAAGTTAAAGAATTATCATTAGTATTAGTCTGATCTGCAAAAGCGGATAAAAGTTTTGATGAGCCAGCAAGAGAATAGTAAATTTTTACTTTGTCATTTCCAATTGCCTTAATTGTCTCAGGGCTAAAAGTTACTTTTAACTTAGCACTTGTTTGTTGTTCGCTAAGATTTTCAATTTTAGTTAGAACCAAAGGAGCATGAACACCAAATATTTTTTGAGCCGGAGTTATTGTTTTTGAGACACTTAAAATATCCGAGTCGCCTTTTGATGACTTGTAGTCTTTAACTTCAATTTTTTCAATTAAATAGTTTTGTCCTTTTGAAAGCGAATCTATTGGCAAATTGGCAATTATTGAATTATTTTCAATAATTGCATCAATGGTCTTAGAAGTCCCGCCAGGTATTAGTTCTTTATAAGTTATTTTTGCTTTTTTTAGTGACTCTAGGATATTTTTAAAGGCAATATTAAGTTCAACTGCAGTGTCAGATTTTGTTGTATAAGTAATTGAACTAACAGCCGGACGGGTAGTTCAGGTTAGTTTATTTGTGCTAATATTAGGACCAAAATTTAAAAATAATTTATTAACAAATTCGTTTGTTGAGTCAGCAATTCCGACTGAGTCAATTAAATAATTAGTTCCGGGCTCAAGGTTAATTAAATCCCAACTAAGAACCAATTTATTACCATTAATACTAAAAGCTTGTGCCTGAGATTTAATTAAATTACTTGATCCGGCTACTTTAAAGTATAGTGTTGCAATTTTATCTTTAATAAAATCATCAACTGAATCAAGAATCATGCTAATGCGACTTTGATCTTCGCTAATTCGGTCAACAACCACTGATTCAACCATTGCACTTGTTGCATTAGTAAAGAACTTTTTCTGTTTTTGGTCAAAATTTTGGGCAAAGAAAATTTGACTAGTCTGAGGCTGACCGTTTTCGTCAAAATTTGTGGCGTCCCCTACAACTTCAAGTGATGAAATTGTAAAGTGTTTTTCTTTTGGTAAATTTTTTGCCAAAGAAAATAGCTTGTTTCCAACTACATGGGCTGAACTTGACAGCATTTTTGTAGGCTGGTCATCAGCAAAGAAATTAATTTTTACTTCTTTACCATTTAACATTAATGATTGGTCATTAAATTTAATATCAAAACTTGAGGTATTATTTGCATCAACAAAAGTTCTAATTCGGGCAATTTCAGGTGCAGAAATAAATGAAAGATTATTATTTGTTGAAATTGCTAGTGAGCCAGAATTATTCCAAATTCGTGAAATTCAGAATTTGGTTCCCCCAGGAATTTGTTTTAAATCTAAATTAGCAAAAACTTTATTGTTTTGGACAATTAAGCTAACATCATTTGCAACGCCAAATTGGAAATTATCTAGTTCGTCTTTGTAATAATATTCTAAATTAATTTTTTCATTTGGATTAATTTTAATATTTTTGTTTTCAAAAGCTAGCGAAATCTCAAGTAAAGCTGAATTTAGACCGTAGGCTTTTTGGCTAAGATTTAAAATTTTACCAGCAATTGGACTTGGGGCAAAATAACGATTAGCCAAAGGCGAAATTGCCAAATCAAAAAGCTGATCAGGATCGCCAAAGTAATATTTTGTGCCAACAATTTCGTATTTTTGATTGCGATCTAAATTTCTGAGCACAAAACTAGCTTGTTTTTGGTCATTTTTGGCAACAAGTTGCCCTTTTGCTTCAAGAATTTTATTTGAACCAATTTCTTTGTAGTACAAAATTAAATTAGCTGAATCAAGTAAATTTTGTGAGTCAAATAAATCAAGATCTAAAATTGTATCATTTTCAATATCATAATGACTAAATTTTTCAACTTGATTTTTTGTTGAAAAAAACTGCGAAGTTTTTGAAAAACTAAAATAATAACGCGGATTATTTGGGGCTACAAGTTGTAATTCATAAATTGAACCACCCAGCAAATTATCGGCATAAGTATGGAAAGTGTCAGTTTTTGGGTCATACTCGACTTTAGTTTTAACACTATAACGCGATTTTTGACTAATATAAACAAGTTCTAAATCAGCTTTTTTTGCCCAGTCAGTATCTTGTTTTGTTTTACCTTGGAGTTTAAAACTAAAATCACCTGAATTAGGACTTACATTATCAGCAACAAAATTTTGGACATAGATTGTTTTTGGAGTAATTACTTTGGCAAGATAAGGCGAGAGCGAAACAATAGCACCGGTTAAAAAACCGCTGCTTGCAAGTAATTTTTTACTAAGATGGTTGTTAATTGTTTTATTGTTTTGGTATTCTTGATTTGCTTTTTTCATAATTATCTCCTTTAATTGGTTAAAATAGAGCGCTTACTTACGTTAGAAATAATGATTAATAAGTAATTCTAAGTCAGGCTTTATCATGTGATACCCATGGGACAAAATAAGGATTTTCAGCATCGACTTGGAGTCCATCATAACCTTTTACTGGTAAGAGGTATTTATGTCCTCCTCCATTAGTAAGATTAAATTTATACTGTTGATTTGCATTATAAATATTACCACCAACATCTTGCTTTAAAAAGCGATTTTGGGTAAAATTTGGCGGTAAATAAGGGAAAACTAGTAGACCCATGAAATTTAAATTTGTCCCAGCTTTTGGAAGTTCTTTTTCGGATCAGTTAGGAGGAGCTAAATTTATTCAAAGAGTCTGGTCATTAACGTTAATATCGTCTTGTAATCTTATAGGAAGACCGTTTTTATTTCCAAATAAATAGATTTTTCCTGTTTGATCGACAAAAGCTGCATAAGAAACAGTTGGCAAGATTTCCTGAAGTTTGACACCGAAGCCAATTTTATTTTCCGGATTGTTAAATTGAATTCTTAGTCATTTTCCGGCTGGGTCGTATTCAGCAGATTTTATACCAAAAGGATGGCGAGTTTGTTTTGTAAAAAGATCGGTAAGATAACTACTCATGTCTCTATTTGCATACTGCACTCCATAAACTTGATCGGCTATATTTGGATTGGCCATACCTGGATTATTATCATTTCCAGTAACAAGAGTTCTAACAGGTCCGGTTGGGCCAATAAAAAAAGTTTTAGAATAATTTAAGTTGTTGGAACCAGCATTGTTAAAATCCTTATTTATTTTTTCGAAAAGTGATCTTTGAAAGGCTTCAACTATTCCTCACCCTTGACTATTTTTATCATATTGTCTAACTTCTGATCCATGCCATACATTTCCGGATGGATTTGCCCAAAAGTTACCTCAATAAGGATCTTCCTTTTGAATTATTGGGGAGGTCATAAATGTAAGGTTTACATTGGCCGATAAAGTAGGTACTAATGGTTGGTAATCATTGATGTTTTGGGTTCTTGTTTTATTTGGATTTAATAATTTTGGATAAATACTAATAATTTTTTTAGCAAACGCTTGAGGATTTGACCAATGATAAGTGATTATTAAACCAATTTTTGTTATTTTATCTTTAACTTCAACTTTTGCTAGTCTAATGGTATAAAATTTATTATTAGACAAGTTCTCTATTGGAGTTGGTGTTGGTTCTAAAGTTTTAGGGATCTGCTTGGTTAATTCAATATATTCTTTATTTGGATTATTTATGAGATCACCAAATGGATTGGAAAGATTATAGTCATAACCTTTTAGATCAAAATCAAGATTATAAGTTGAAGATGAATCTTGGGCAAAACGATTAGAAGGAGCCGCACCGGTTATTCCAATATCATTCGATCCATCAACTTTATAAAGATTTGTTCCATTTTTTGATGGTTCACAAATTATACCTGCTTGAAAATCGAAAAAAATATTACTTGACAATTCAACTCATTTAGCTAAATCATTTGTACCTTGAATTTGAGCTTTACTAAATTGATCTCTTAATGGCCCTAAAAGATTTTTTGGATCTTCAAATTCCATTTCAATATAAGCACCAATTTGGTTTAGTGGCTTAATTTCAGATTTTTTGAGCAAAATTCTGTTTGTATATTTGGCAAAATCTTCAAGTTCGATTGTTTGAATTCGTGACACTTGACTATTTTGAGAATTAGAACCAGAAGAATAGGCTTCAGGGTCTGGGTTTTTGTTGTCTGTCTGATTAGTATTAATATTACTTATAATTTTTGAAAATACTGATTGTGATCGATTGTCATTATCTCTAAAATATTTATATTGAATAGCAACACGCATCTTGTAATATGATAGCCAAGATGCATCACCTTTAAGAGTAAAAGCAAAATAACGACGATAAGGGTTAAAATCAGTATTATTTTGGTTATTTAATTGTTGTAGCTCATTGTTATATTCTACTAATGCCTTAACCCCGTCAAGTGCATTTTTTTGTCTTTCTAATTCAATCTTTTGTTTCTCGATTGCTTTCTTAATTTCAATACCTTCGGCGATTAATTCGCGTTTATATTCTTCTTGGAAACTAGTAGTTGCTAGTTTTTTAAGTAATTCAATACGCTTTTTATCCTGAGTTTCAAAGTTTTGGATATCGTTCTCAATTGTTTTAATTTTTTGGTCGAGAATATCTTTTTGAATTAAAAGTCGTTGTAATTCAGGGTTTTCAGTATATTCAATTGGTGGACCGGTTAACTCACGTGGATTATATAATTCAACTAATGAACCTGTATTGTTTGGTTCATATTTTGCCACTTGTTCTCAACTTGAGGCATCATTAGTATTATTCTTTTTATCTTTATCTTCAACTCCCTCAAGAATTAGTTTTCAATCTTTCATTGATGATTCATCAATTGCTAGATAAGGATCATCAAAAGCAAAATAAATAGTTTGTTCAAAAGTGTCTTCTTTTCCTGAGTGATTGTAAAAATTAGTAATTCCAGCTTTTACTAATGGAGGCTGAGCTAACTGAGTTGTAAACTCAAGATTATTAGTATTAGGGGCAGTAGCTTGGGTATCATCAAGATTTAAAGTAAGTTGCTTTGAACCATCAGTTTCAACTGTTTTAATTTGAGTAATTTTATAAGTTGTTGAAGGATAGAAATTAGCATCATTAGCATCGGTGACTTGTTGGTTGACTAGACTTGCAACAAGTGCATTTTTGCTATTTTCAAATCTGACATTAAAGTCATATTCTCTTTCATGGTTGTTATTATCACCAGATTTTAATTCTGTGCCATTAGGACCTAGTGGCTTAAATTTAACTTTAATTTGTTTATTATTTAGTGATCACATTGAAACTGGATCTAAATTTAGGGTTAAATTTTCAGGAACATATTCAGGTTTAGGAGTAGGAGTAGGAGGGTTGGTGGTACTATAATTTCTAGGTGCTTGGGTTAAAATAATTCTTTCAGGTGAGAGTTCAGTAAAAGAGGTTTTAAATACTTTTGCATCAGTGCTAGCTTTTGTTGAGGCTCCACCACCAGATCCTTCCAATTTAAGTCTATAATTATCTTCACCAAAAGGAATTTCAAGATCTTGACCTTGAAGTTTTAAAATTTTGTACTCAAGATTTGGAATTAAATTATCTAAATCATATTCAATTTCAAATCTAGATTTATCTTTAAAAGTTGTAACTTGTGATTGGGTAATTAAAGTAATTGGAATTTTACTTGTTGTTTGTTGGTTTGGATCAGGTTGAATAGATAAAACAATTGGATTTTTAACAACACGATCAAAGTTAGCAGGATCACCTTTTAATTTAATTTTTAATTTTGCACTTGTATCTGTAAGATTAGAAACAACTAAAGATTCAATAACAGTTGGAATAATAACTTCTGACTCGAGTTTAGGAGCATACTCTAAATTATATTGTCTTTCAGGAACGGTAACAACAATATCTTCAGGACGTTTACCTTTAAGATCGGTAGTTGATGAAACTCCTTTGAGTGTAAATTCAAAACCAATTTTGGTTCCTGGTTGGATTTGATTTGGAGCTTTAGTAGCTAAATCAATATCAACTTTATAAGGAGTTGCTGTTTTAGCTGGATCTTTAGTTACTTGTAGATCTTGAATTGTAGTTATATCAGTATTATTGTTTTTATTTTTAATTTTAACATCAAATGTTGCACCGTCTAAAAATGAATTGTCATTGTCAAAATAAAGATTTACATTTCCAAAAACTTTTGACCCATCTTCTTTTGTAGGATTAAGTCCTCCTGAATTTTGGGTAGAACCTGAACTTCCAGTATTTCCCCCATTAGTTCCAGTTTTTAAGCCAGTAACCTCTAAGTCAGCAAGGAAAATTTGTTGAACTGTTGGTGTAAATTTTAAATTTGTTGAACTAGCTAAATGATCAATTTTAACTCCACCAATTTGAAAGTTTTTAATGTCATAAGTGTGGAATCTATCAAGGTTGTTTAATTTAAAAGTAACTGTCCCTTTTGTTGGGTCATATTGTTCTTGGGAAATAAAGCTAATTTCTTTTCTATCCGCTGTAGTTCCGGGAGCAGTACCTGCCGCCGGAGCCGCTGTAGAAGCATCTGAACGAACAATAGTAATTGTTGCAAAACTTCTTGGAATTTGTAAAAAATGTTTATTAAAATTAAATTCTAAAGTTGCTGATCTTCCGTCGGCATCTGTATTATCATCTTGGGAAAAATTAGTTGCTTCTTGATATGCAAATTGAGCTTTAGTTTCAAAAAATGGAATTTTTTGATTATCAGGAGCCTTTTTGACCTCAACTGAGTCAAATTTGGCAACTTCCATTTGACCTGGACCTAAAGTTGTTGGTCTAACTGTATTTCTTCGAGCATCAACAGTTTTAATTTTTAAATTAGAGTTTGAATTTGCTAATGCACCCCCTGAATCTGGTGTGGTAGCTTCTTTAATTGTAAATTTAGTAATTTCGTAAGTTTTATTTGGGGCTAAACTAGCTTGTGTTGTAGGATCTTTTGAACTATTATTATCAATTGTTACTCGTGAAATTGGACCATCAGGAATAAAACTAAATTTAGTTACTGGAGGAGTAGTGGCTCTAGCACCTCTACCTGGTGGAGTAGTTGGTGCTGTTTGGTCAAGTTTTTCGGTAATTTCAAGTTCAACTTTGTGTTTGTTTCTTCAAAGATATTCGTCTTTTTCGTCAAATTGGAAAATAACATTTGCTGCAGTATCTTGATAGGCACCAACTTGGGAAAAATTAGTAAGTCAAGCTTTTTTTCCTGGAGTTGTAAACTGAGTTTTGTCAACTCTGTTAGTTTTATACTCAGAAAGTTCAATTTTTTGATCTTTATAAGCAAAAAACTCAATATTATAAAGTGAAGCTTTATTTAAATTAGTTTCAAAAGTAGCAACATAAAAATGTGAAGCGCCTGTTTGTCTTCCTGAATCATTTAATTTTTTAATTGAACTAGCTTTTCTTATTTGTTCATATTTTTTAAGAGACTCATTGTATAGTTGTACTCTAAAATTATTTTTATCACTATCTTGGTCAGATAGATCTTCTGAAGAAATAAAGTATGCATAAATTGTTGCATCAATTCCTGAAAACTTATCTTTTTCTTCAACATAAATTAACTGATCATACAAGGCAATTGGACTTGTTTGAATAATTGATGTTTCATTAATTGTTTTGTTGCCTTGTGAAGTATCACTATCAAAAGTCGCTAAAGAATTATAATTTGAGTTAAAATCAACAAGATTTTGAGTTGAAACACTTCGTCTTACCCGACCAGAAGTTGAACCTGGTTTTTGAATTAGTTCAACTTTTGTGATTTTATAATTATAAGTTTCAAATAATTTGTTTTGATCAATTATCTTGTCTTCAGTAGAAATGCTTCGCTCAATACCTTGTGGCTTAGTTGAAAGTGTATTAGTGTCACGATCAACTCTTAGTCTTGTAGCAGCTTCTGGTATAATTAGTGTTTTTTGACCGTTAGTATACTTATCTGTAAGCTCAACGCTAACAGTTGAGTCAGAATTAATTATTCCATTAACAGTTGAAGTTGTTACATTTCTGCTTGTCTTATCAATCCGTTGGTAAGAAACTCTAACGGTATAATTTTCTAAATATTGGGCAACTTGATCATCAAGGGTAATTTTAACATTAGCTGTTTTTTTGCTTGAATTGTAAGTTGAGTCAATTTTTTTAACACTAAAGCTAGTTGGGGTTGTTCGAAATAGTTTGTCTTCGTATTTAACTGACTTATCATCAAAGGCAATTACTTGTTCAGCATTGTTATTATCTGCATAATTAACTGAAACAATTTGGTAATAATTTAGTGTTTTTAAATTATTTGCCCTAAAAGTATACTCAGAAGTACTTGATCCTGCTGCTGGACGACCAATTAAATCTGCTTTGTGTTCTTGACCATCGGTAATGTCAATATAATGCAATTTAATTGTTGGTGATTGAGCATCCAATAATAAAGTTGAATTTAATGTAATTCTTAATTCAGCATTAGTTCCTGAAAGATTAACTTTTTCAACTGCACTAATAAATGAAGCTGTATCAAAAGTAGTCTTAACTGCAGGGGCTGGGACAGAAGCAGGTACTGTTGGATCTTGAAGCGGACTTGTTGAGATATTTACATTTAAAAAGTTAGTATTAGCTAGAGTTGCCGCTTGAGAATCAGCAGGGGAAGTTGCAGGAGCCGGAGCAGCTGGAGCAGCTGCAGAACCCGCAGGAGCTGTACCTGCAACTTGAGAACCATCTTGGAATTGACTAGCTCCAGAAGAAGAACTATCAAAAACACTAAGACTACGACGTGAACGAGCCAAAGGAACAAGACTTGAAGGCTGACTTGCTGAGTGTGTTTTGGTTGAATCAGTTGAAGTTATTGTGTTTAGCGGGAAAAATTTAACTACTTTTTGGTTTTGATCTACATCTGGAATAAACTCAAGTTTTGAAATTTCAAAACGACTTCCTACCGGAACCTTAGTTGCTAAATTATCTTTATTAATTCGAAAAACAGCAAGACCATCTTGGTCAACAGTTGTCTCAACACTAAGATCAGGATCGTCGGCACCTGCGGCTTGGAATTTTTTAAATGTTAGTCTAACTTTATTGTTAACTAAAAATCAGTTTTTATTAATATCAAAAACCATTCTTAGAACCGCACCATGACGTTTAAATTCAGTTTGGGCAATATAATTAGGAGTAACATCCCGGGCAGTTGTTGCAAATTCTTTTTGGTCTTCAGTAAGAGTATTTAAAAATCCAAGGCGAACGCCGTTGACAAAAATATCAACAATTGAATAAACTGTATATTTTTCTAGATCTTCTAATAAAAATTTAACAGTAGCTACGTTGTTTTGTTCATCAAAACTAATTTGGGCACCTGCCTGAGAAATTGCACCGGTACGATTTGACTTTACAACTAATTTAATGTCTTGGGCTGCATTATTGGCTTTAGATCCGCTACCAACATAATCTTTGAAAAATTGTTTTGGATCTTTAATTTTAAGCTCAATACCAGCTTGAGTATCAGTTAAATTAGTTTGCTCGAGGGTTAAGCTAGGCATTTTTGCTTTTAATTCTTGTTCGAGTAAAGTTTTGTCAATTTTAATTTCAGAAATTAAAGACTTTGTTGAAAAGAATTTTTTGTGTTTGTCTTCAACTTCAGTTTTGTCAAAAACTACATTAATATTATTTGCAACTGGACTTGCCTCAGGAGCTTGACGCCGAACACGACGCCCAAGTGAACGAGTATTGCGAACTTGTACTTTTTTAGATAATTTTAAATCTTTAACTTCATAAGTACTTGCCTCATCAAGACCATCAATTGTAAATACAGCCTGATTATTTGAAACAGTAACTTTGCTTGATTTTTTAACTTCAGTGTCTTTAGTTTTTAGAACATATTCAAGTTCAGCTTCAAATTGTTCATTTAAAATATCATCATTAACTGAGTCAAAAAAGACTGTAAGTTCAACACTTGTCTCTGAGACATCAACATAAGAAATATTTTTAACACTAACAGTGGTTAGTTGTGTTACAAATGTCTTAGGTTGATCAACTATATTTGCTGCAAAAGGAATTGAATAAATACCATTTGGCCGAACAACAGAAATTGAACTAACTTCGTATTTTGTTAGTTTTTCTAAATTATTATTAAATTCAAATTCAACTGAAGCAGAAGTTTCAGCTTTTTGCCCAGCAACTGAATCTTTAGCATTAATTTTTGCTGAAGCTAGTACTATTTTCCCAGTTTGTTTGTTAATTAATGTTAATGTTGCAAGTTGATCTTTTTTTAGTTTTAGTATTTCATTATTTGAGTTAGAAAATTCAACTTTAATTTTTGCTGACTGTTGTTTGTCAATGTTGGTTGTTGAATCAGCTGGGTTAAATTCAATACTTGAGACAACAACGTCAGTTGCAAATTTTAGAGTTTTTTGGTTTGAATCAGCAGTAATTTCAGCTGATTTTGCATTTGCATCACTTTGGGCTAGAAAATCATTAACTATTTTAAATTTAGGACCGCTTGATTTATATTGATCATTTGTTTTTACATCAGATTTGTTTGCCAAACTTAAAAGGGCAATTTTAAAGTCTTTACCTTCAGCAAGACCGTCAAAAGTAATTTCAGCTTTTAGCCGTCCGTCGTCTAGTTTTTGAATTTGAACTGTTTTTTTAGTGTTGGTGGTTGCACTTTGGGTCAAAGCATCAACGGTAACAAGTTGAGCAACCGGATCACCATCTTGCTTAATTTCAACGTCAATATTTTTACCAGCTAAATAAGAGTCTCTAATTGGGTCAAAATAAATTTCGGCCTTAACAGAGTTTTGTTTAATATCTGAATAGACAAGATTTTTAACTTCAATACTATCAACATTTACAACAAAACTTTTAGTACTATCTTCTTTAAAATTATTCTCATCTTTAAAAATTAAATAATCAGGACGAGAATAGTCATTTACTGAAACTAGTTCGTATTTTACTGCTCGATCAAGATTTGAAAAAGTAAATTCAGCTTCAACTTGACCGTCTTTTTCTTTTGCTGGAGCACTTGAGGCTACAATTGCATCAGTTTGGGTATTTTTTATTAAAAGGGTTAGCTGTTTTTTTGTACCAGCAACTTGCTGTAAGAGTAATTTTTGGGCATCGGCAAAAGTTAGCTTTACTTTAACAGTCTCTTCTTTATTTGAAGTTACGCTAAAAGTTTTTAGCTCAGGAGATGAGTAGAATTTTTCAGACGCAATACTTGTTTTTTCAAGATTTGGATTGTAATTGTCAAGCCTTTTTTGGAATAAAAAGCCAACTGAAGTTTGAATATCTTTATTTTTTGTCTCGTTAGTAATACTTAAAATTGAATACTCTGAACCAGCCTCAACTGAATTATCAAAATTTAATTTCAATACTAAATTTGAATCAACAGTCCCACTTGCCTCGATAGTTTTTTTATCTTTTGAATTTTGAAGAACAACTTTGATTTTGTCTCCGGTCAAAAAAGTATCACTAACTGGGTCAAATGATAATTCAATTGCCATTTTATTATGAGACTGGGCAGTTTGGACTACTTTGATAATTTTTGCTGTACTTGCGACCGTAGCAAAATTACGCTGTGGAGCAGATTCTTCTTTTAATTGCTCATTAAATTCAATTTTTTGGCCATCAAGCAAAATCTCACTAACTGTATAGTGGCTTAATTTGTCAAGATTTTGAACATCAAATTCAACTTTGTTAAGACCGTCTTGGAATTTAATTTCATCAGCCTGAGCTGAGGCAACCGTTCCGGTTGCGTTATTTTTAAGGAAAATAACGGCTTTTTTTAGTGAAGAATTTGCTCTTTTATTGTAGTTTGGATCTTTTGTGGTAAAATTAACTGTCAATTTTGCACTGTCTTGAGTAGGCTCAGCTGAAATTGAAGCTATATCACTTAGGGTATAAAAATGAGGTAAGTCATCAGTTTCATTTTGGTTTAGGTCAATAAATTTATACTCTAAATTATTAAAAGCCTCATCTTGGCCTGGGGCTGGATCTAATTTGAAAAAAGTATATTTTTTCCCAGGACTAAGATTTTCTAATTTAACTGAAAGGATGTTATTGCTAAGAACTGAATATTCAGGAGTTGAACTTGTATCTAAAGGTTTAGATTTAATTTCTTGGCCGTCTTCAGATTTAAAAATTGCATTAAATTTTTTACCATTTAAATATCTGTTGAAATTTGGATCAATATAAATTGAAGCATTAGCACTTGTTAGGCTAATTGACTCAAAGTTTGCTCCGATTATTTTAACTTTTTGGAAGGTAGTTGTAAATCTTGCATTTAAGTCAAGAATTCCTTCTGAACTGAAAAAGTCAGTTTTTCCGAGTATTTCAACATCAGCAACTTGGTATTGAGTCTTAGGATCAAGATCTTTAAGATCAAAATACATAACAAGCTTGTCGTCTTGTAACTCGTGCCGAGTCGGGCTAACAGCAGCAGAACCTGTCTGACTAACAGGAACAGTCTTTGCTAATTGAGCAAGATTTAAGTTAATTGTTTCTGTTAAGTTAGTAAAGCCTGGCTGACCAAAGACGATTTTGGCATTTAGATCTAAATTGGCCTCTTGGATATTTTTAAAATCACCATTAATTGTTACCTTAGCAACTGCACTTGTCTGGTCAACGTTTTCAAAGCTAATGTCTGAAACATAATATTTGACAAAAAACTCATCAAAAGGTAAGTTTTGCTGGGTTTTTTTGTTAGGATCAAAATTGATTGCTACCGCAACCTCTGGATAGTCAGAAATTACGATTTTCTCAAGTTTATATGTTGTTGAGCTCTCAAAGTTTTCAAGTTCAAATTTAATCTCTGAACCCTGAGGAATACTTGCTTTTGATTTATAGACTTTTTGGGGCTCATCTTTTTTGTGATAGTATAAATAAAGCTCTTTGTCGTTTAAAAAAGATGAATCAAGACCAAAGCCAAAAGTGTATTCAACTTTTGAGGCAAGAATTTTTGGCTCTAATTTAATAAAAGTCTTTAGATCTGAAATTGAAGTAATAAAATTACGACTTGCTGAGCCAGTCTCAAGGCTGTTGTCCCAAGCTAAATTTAAATAATCATAGCCATCTCTGTTTTTGGCAAAAACAGAATTTGGACTTAGGCCATCAAAAACAACCTTGCTAAGACCGTACTTTGTTTTATTGGTTAGCCCTTTTGGCTCAAAGCTAATTTGGTAAGAATTTGTCTCGTCAGTTTTTCTAAAAACACCACTAACTGGCAGAATTGAACTGTCATCTAAATATAAATGCGCTTTTGTTCCCTCAAGATTATCAACTGAGACAACAGATAAGTCAACTTTAGAAAAAGTCGCTCCGGTTGCAATTTTTGACTCAACAATTGCCGCTGGTGTATGAAAGTTTTTAATAAAAGTTTGGCCAAATTCAACTTTAGAAGACTCAAGCTCAAAACTCTCAATTTGATAAGATGACCCTGGAGCTAAATTACTAAGGTCAAAGCTTGCTAAATTAGCGGCAAAAAATGAACTGACACTGAATTTTTGGCCTGTTAAAATATTTGTATAGTTTAGTTTTATTGGCTTGTTTTCCAAATTAGGGCTTGAGTCCAGAGTTGAAAAATTAACTGTAAGTCTTTTTGAGTCAAAACTTAAATTTTGGTCAATTAAAGACTCAGCACGATAATTATATTTGCCTGTTGTTGCTTCAAAAAGTTTTTCTTTTTGGGCATCTTGTTCGTAGTTAATCTCTGGAGCTAGGGCAATTTTTTGCATTGGCACAAGCGGGATGTCACTAGCTGGGGCAGAACTGTCAACATAACGAATTGCACTAATTTTATAATCCATTCCCGGGTGAAGATTTTCGAGGCTAAATTCAGCCACTCCGTTTTTAACGGTTGCTGAATCGACATAAGAAGTGTGAATTTCCTGGGAATTGCTGAGCACATCAGTGGGTGCTGATTGATTTTTTAGGACATAATAATACTCTAGGGCAACTTTTTTACCCTCAAGATTAGCAGCCTCGTCGGCAAATTTTAGTGAAACTGAGGCACTAGAAGGAGTTTTGGTTTGAAAATTAATTGTTGAAACTGCAGGTGGAGTATCGACAAAATTGGTAACATTTTGACCAAAGGCAATTACTTTTTTGGCAGAAAATCTTTTTTGCTTTTTATCATCAAGATAAACTTTTAGATAGTATCTTTTTCCAAAACTAAGACCGTTATAATTTGAAGATAGCCGTCAAGTTCGACTAAATTCATCATAAATGGCTTTGTGTGAAACAATTACGTCTTTTCCTTGCTCATCAGCTGTAAAGTCAACATTTAAATCTTGATAATTTAGTTTATATGAATCTAAATCACTTAGGGCAAATTCAAGTTCATAACCAATATTATCACGATTAATATGTTTAAAATCAACAATATTATATTGAAGTGTATTTCAAGACTTTAAAAGGAAAGGAAGAAAACTGAGTGAACCAATACTAAGACCACCAAAGGCAAGCAGTGAAAGTATGATTGCACGTTTTTTAGTTGCTTTCATTAATTTTTTCTCTTTTTTTGTTAGATTTTCAGCCATAATTACTCCTCTTTTTATATAATACAGATTTTGTTTTAATTTTACCATTTTTTTGTCTATTAATGACAAAAAACAAAGCTTGAAATTATTTCAACTTTGTTTCTTTAAATAAAAAATAGATAGGTAAAATAAATTTTAGACTTTACTAGATATTTCAATAGTATGTCTTAATTATAACAAAATACTTTAAGATCCAAAGAAAATAAAAAAATATTTTTAGTAATTAAACATTTTAGTAAATATCTCGATAAGTATGACCTTATTATACCAAAATACTTTAAGATCAAAAGAAAAAAGTAAATAAAAAAGTAAATAAAAAAGTATTTTTAGTAATCAAAGATTTTAGGCAAAAATTAATCGGCAAAAAAATTTTTAAAAAAATGCTTGGTCAAAAATAAAATTATGTTATAATAACACTCACTAAGAATAATTAATAAATTTTGATATTGAATTAAGGGGGAATTAGTTATGTTTTTTGCATAAAAAAATCAGAAAATGCGAATTATCCATTATATTTTTAAATATGATGGAATGCCTTAAATTTAACCGTTTAGAAATCTATAAATTTAGGGCTTTTGGTTATTGTTCTTTCAAAACTTCATATGTTTTTTTAGGCTCGATGCAAATAAAAACGAGTTTTCTATTTGCATTGAGTTTAAATAGTAGTTGTATTTTTTTATGATTTTTGTCAGTGTTTTAAACTAAAAAAGTAGTTTAAAAATTTCATAATTTTGCTTTTTAAGTTAAAATTTTAGCTTTTTTAGTTTGCTTTATTTGATTAATAAGTAGATTTTTCTTTCGTGAGTGTTAGATTTAAAATTTAGTGTTTTTGCTTTGATAGTTATTTTTCCTGAGTTTGCCAAAAAAGTTAAAAAAGTGCCAAAACAGACTTTTTTAAGATTATCTCATCAAACTGGAAAACTCGGGAAAATAATTTGAACTTTAGTTTTTATATTGCGTTAAACTTACAATTTAGGAACTTGAGGAAACTCAAGTTTTTTGCTATAATTAAACAGTATAAAAAGGCAATAGGGGATTGTGTGAACATATCGTATGAGCCATTATGGAATCTTTTGAAATCAAGAAATATGAATAAAAAAGATTTATTAGAAAAAGCAAATTTAACAACAAATTGCATAGCTAATATGGGAAAGAATGAGTATATATCACTTAGAAATATTGAAAAGATATGCGAAGCACTTCAATGTAATGTAGAACAAGTTATTAGTTTTAAAAAATATGAGGGCAATGATATGTTAAAATTTTTTGATTTTTGTTCAGGAATTGGCGGAGGAAGAATTGGATTAGAAAACAATGGACCATTACGTTTTGGTTCGATTAAGTACATTTTTATTCCTGTTCTGTTATTTTTTGTAGAAGTAATTTAATATCCTCATGAAAAAAATAGGATTTTTCAAGAATATCCTTGTTAGTACGGTATTTTTTCTGATTTATAACTAGATATTTTGCATTTTTAAATTTTTTTGTCATCTCTTGAAACGGCAATTTAATTAATTGCGGGGTTGTAAATCCAACCCCTATTTCAAGAAAAACTAAATTTTTATCTTTATTTTGTTCAATAAAATTATTGTAATTTGCTTTTTGGTTGTCAAAGTTTTGGTCTTCAACCATTCCTTTAAACGAAATTCTTTTGTTTATTTCTAAAAAGGCATTACATTCTGGGCATTTTGGCAATAAATTATAATCAACCTTCATATTTTTTTGATTTTGTACCATTTTTAGAATTAATTCATCATCCTGGTATAAAAAATTTTTACACATTTTTGAGCACTGCATTAAATTATATTTACCCTGGATGTAAAAAATTTTTTGATTGTCAAATCCTGATTTTTCAAAAAAACTATCAGAATTTGTGGTTATTATAAAAAAATTTTTATTTTCTAAAATTTTTTTCAAATTCAAAAAACTTTCTGATTCTTTAAGATCTAAAAAATTAACTTTCGCAAATCTACTATGAAAAGCTCAGTATGTTTCTCATGATCCAAAATCATAGAGTGAAGCTTGAAGCATATCTAAAAAATGGTATTTTTCGATAAAATCTTTAAAATTATCACTGAATTTTGATCCATAATAATTATTTCCATCTGCACTTGTTAGTCCTGAACCAACTCCAACAACAATTGTATCAGCTGAATCAAGGATTTTCTTGATTTTTATCGCTTGATCTAGGATACTAAAAGTCCTCAAGTTCATCAAATTCACTTTGGTCTATATCTTTTGCTTTAAAAAGTCAATTTTTGTCTGACTCATGCGAATTCAAAATTTTTGGATCCTTTTCAGCTAATTGATTAAGTTCAATAATTCTACATTTTAAGGGTGTTTTTATTGAAAAAACAGTTTTTGATGCTTCAATTTTAGCGACAACATCACCTTTTTCTAGTTGTTTTTTATTCGTAAATTTTAAAAATCCGATTGTTCCAAGATCATCTTGTAATTCGGCCGTTAAATAAACAGTAAAAATTTCATTTTTTTGTTCAATTATCAAGAAATTAGCAATTTTTTTCATAGCAATCCTCTTAAATTTTTTGTTAATATCTAAAATGATATTACCACAAAAAAGCAACTAATGGCAAAAAATCTATAAATATAAATAAATCAGTTCAAAAATTCGATAAATTAGTATATTAATTTCAAAAAAATCAAGAATATAGTGTCAAATTGAAAGAATGGAGAATCGCATTTAAAAACAAAATTATAAACACTCCCAACTTTTTTATAAAATTATAAAAAATTATTGTAGATAAAATTAAAAATCAGTATGACTCTAATTAAATAATTTTTACTTTCTTAGCAAATTATAAACTTTAATTAAAAAAATAATTTGGAATGCAAAAATATTTTGTAAAAATGGTATAATAGCAAATGCATAAAAAAAAAAAAAAAAATAGTGATAATTATCATCATTATTTTTTGGAAAGGCATATCCGTGTTTATTTCAAAATTAAAAAAAATTTTAGGCTTCGCATTTATTGGCCTTATTCCTGTAACATTTTTTTCCTATAGTAGCGTACATAACAATATAAATTTAACAAACCAAAACTCACAACCTCAATCATTTTCATATTATCATTATTATCAAAACAAAGCATTAAGAGCAAAAAAAGCGTGGGGTATTTTAAAAGAAATTTATAGATCAAATCACAAGGGGCAATATATAATTCCGTCTTCCATATTTAATCCAAACGGTATTGATTTTGAAGAAAATCACAAATTCCGAATAACCAATCAAGGAGAATTAGAAATTCTTATTAAAGGTATTAAACAAGTTGTATATTGGGGCGGATTATTTTGGCAAGATAAAGCTGCATGAATAGGAACAACTGAAATTAAGTACAGAAAAACTAACAACTTTTCTAATTATTATAATTCTAAACCTGAACGAATTCAATTGAATGCGCATGCTTGAATTTCTGGACTAGCTACCCCGTCTTTTGAAATAAATGGTAAGGTAGCTTATGCTACTGAAAAAAGGCAAGTAACTGCTGAAATTGGAGCATCAGCAAAATTGGAATTTAATTCCTATGAATTAATAGAAACTTTTGAAAAAAGCAATGCTGATAGATTAGTAATCAATTATCAAGGTACTGGATGGAATTATAGCATATCAGATTTTGGTCAATATGCAACCGGATTAGTGATAGACGACTATGAATATACTTCAATCTCGACAAATAACCCGCTAATTCCCGAGAAAAATTCAAATTACGGATCCACCATATTCCCACATTATATGGATGAAAAAAGTAAATTTTAATAATGATAAAAATAGAAAATTTAACTAAAAAAATTAATAACAAATTTATTTTTAATAATTTAAATCTGGAAATTCCTTTAAATAAAATTACATTTGTAATTGGAAAATCTGGAATTGGTAAATCCACTCTAATTAATTTAATTGCCGGATTTACAAAAAAAGACAGTGGAAAAATCTCCTTTTTTGATGAAAATGGTTCTGAAATTAAAAAACCATTAGTTGATGTTGTTTTTCAAGACTTTAATTTAATTGAGTCATTAAGTATAAAAAATAATATTTTAATAGCGAATCACATTTTAAATCGCGAATCTGATGACTTAGAAATACAAAAAGCCGCGAATTCTATTGGTATTGAAAGCAACAAATTAGATCAAGTAGCGAAAAATTTATCGGGCGGTGAAAAACAACGTGCTGCATTTTTAAGAAGTTTATCAAGAAAAAGTGATTTTATTTTGCTTGATGAGCCAACTGGTAATTTGGACCATGAAAATTCCATTGCTTTACTTGATTTATTAGTTAAAGCTTCTGAAAATAAAACAATTTTAATTGTTAGTCATGATTTAGAATTAGCAAACCAATATGCTGATCAAATTATTAATTTAGAAAATTTGTCCGTTAATGTTATAGAAAATAGCAAACAAATTAATGTTGAATCAAAAAATAAGCACTCAAACTTAATATCAAATCAAGTCTATAAAAAACCAGGTTTCTTACAAAAATTTAAAGTAGCTTTATTGCTTGTATTGGCAGATTTTAAGTCAAAAATTACGAGTTTTATTTTAGTTCTAGTAACATTTTTTGCTTTAATTTTTAGCATGGTTATTTTCATGAACTTGCATGTTTCAGCAAAAAATATAGTCATTGACACGGTTGCCCAATCAAATTTTGATGCTATTGCAATTCACGAAAAGGATATTATTTCTTTAGCCCCTGAAGAAATCGACCAACTTAAAAAAGATAATCCCAAAATAAAACACACTACTTTATTATATAGTAGTCTTAAAGATTATACATTTATCTATAATGATGGTGTTTCTCTTAAGAATCGTTCTATTTGGCCAACTGATGAATCTGATTTTTTTAAAAATAGATTTAGTTCATTTAGCAAAGATAAAAATTTTGGTAACAGGTTTATTACCAATCCAAATGAAGTTATCCTCTCACAAAAATTAATTGAAGAATTAGAAATTGATAATCCAATTGGAAAAACAATTAAAATTGTTCACCTTAATTCATTAAATTTAGGGGAAAACCTTGAAGATTTAGAGCCCTTTTCTGAACCAGCAACAATTGTTGGAATTTTAGATAAGTCTCTTGATGATGGTAATAATTTTTCGCTTGTTCACATAGATAAATTAAAGTCAGTTTATCAAAAATCAAAACCAATTGAAAAAGAAAGTAAATTTGATCAATTTGTGTTTTTACCTGATGATTATTTTTCATTAGACTTTTCAGGGTATGTTTCTAGTAGACAATCAATCGTACTAACTGACGAGACACTTTTAGAACCCAAAAAAATACATAAGTCTTTCTATGAGAATTCAAATCAAGTCAATTCATTAAACTTGAAAAAAGGTACATTGCCTAAAAATTTTAATGAAATAGCAGTTAGCTCGAATATAACTGACAAAACAGGAAAACTTTTAAAAATTAATAACAATAAAAATACTTTAATTTTTAAGGTTGTTGGAGTGTTTGACCCTGAAAAAAATGATGAAAATATCGTTATTTTTAACAATAATATTGAAAAATATTCTAGTGAATTACTTCCAACAAGCGCTGTGGTTTATTTTGATCATGATAATTTATATAATAATATTAATGAATTTTTAAATAAATATAGCAAACCAGGCGTTAGTCGTTTTTATTCAACATCTGGCGGTCCGGATGAAGTTCTAAATCGAGTAATTAACTCTCAATATACTTTGTTATTAATTATTTTTGTGTCAATAATAATTTTTGGAATAAGTTTGTTAATTTTTGTGTCATTATATGCAACAAATCTTTCTAAATTCAAGAAAAAATCAATTGGTATTCTAAAGTCTCTTGGTGGAAAAACATCACAAATTTTCTTGTATCATTGATTAAATTTGGTAATACTTTCCGCTTTTGTTTTCGTTTTGGGTATTATATTTTCAATTTCTTTTGTACCATTAATTTATGGTGTAATTTCAAATCAAAATTCAGTTTTTCCTGATTATCAGCAAATTAGCGTTATTTTTATAATTATCTGGCTTGCAAGTTTCTTTATTTTATCAATCATATATTCATTAATTTCTTATATAACTTATAAAAAAGATATTGTGACATTATTAAAATAATTTTTAAAAATTATTAAAACTATATTTTTTTACCAAAAGTTTTAATTTTATAATGTTAAATAAGTAAATGTAGCAAACTCGGAGCAAAATGATAAAAATTGAGAATTTAACGAAAAAGATTGATAAAAAAATCATCTTTGATAGTATAAATCTTGATATACCTTCAAGAAAAATAACGTTTATAATTGGTAAATCAGGAATTGGGAAAACAACTCTTATTAATTTAATTGCCGGTTTTACTAAAAAAGACAGTGGAAAAATTTCTTTTTTGGATGAAAATGGTTCTGAAATTAAAAAACCATTAGTTGATGTTGTTTTTCAGGACTTTAATTTAATAACTAATATTTCATCGGAAAATAACATTTTAATTGCAAATAATGTAATAAATAGAGTTTTAGACCCAAAAGAATTGGAACAACAAGCTAAATATGTGTCAATTGAAACTCAGCAATTAAAGCAAAAAGTAAATAATTTATCTGGTGGTGAAAAACAAAGAATAGCAATTCTCCGTTCGCTTTCAAGAGATAGTGATTTTATTTTGCTTGACGAACCAACCGGAAATTTGGATTTTGAAAACGGTATTTCTGTATTTGAAAATCTAAAAAATATTGCAAAAAATAAAACAATATTAGTGGTCAGTCACAATTTAGAATTTGCAAAAAAATATGCTGACAAAATCATTCGCATTGAAAAAGGGAAAATTTCCGAAGAAAACATTGACAAAAGTGAAGAAAATTTAGCAATTAACAATGAAAAAAGTAGTCAATTAGTTTCTTTTAAGAGTTCCTCCTATTCGAAAATTGCAAAAATTAAGCAAGAATTAAAAACAGGTTTATTGCTTACTCTGGCAGATTATAAATCAAAAATAGTTTCAACCATTTTATTTGTAATACTCTTTCTAATAAGCATTTTTGGAACATTATTATTTGGTGTTTTTAATTTAAATATTTCTGCTTCTAATTCTCTTAAAGTTAATGAATTGCAACTTGATTCTGTTTTAATTAGCAAAAAATCAGAAACAAATTTAACAACCTTCACAGATAATGACATTAATAATCTCAGTGAAAAAAATAAAACAATAAAAAAAATTATCCCTTTCTTTACTTTCCCATCATTAGGTTTTGAATATAATGACAAAAGAAAGTTAGGAGCACATATTGATTACATTGATGAAAGTGAATTTTTTAAAAATAGGTTCAATTTTGATCAAAAAAATTTAATAGGAAGAAACATTGAAAACATAGATGAAATTATAATTTCAAAAGAAGCAGCTACAGAACTAGATATCAAAGAACCAAAAGGACAAGAAATTGCCGTTTTAACTGGTGCAAAAGATAAAAAAACATTAAAAGTTGTTGGAATAAATAATTTAGTTAATGCAAAAAAATTAAACCTAAGTTTTTTGCATCATAAATTCGGTGAAGATATCGAATTACAGAGTAGCAAAAACAGGGAACCAGACAATCCACAAACCAGTCAGACCAAAAAAATAGAACCAATTATTTTAAGGTTATATTTTGAAAATGATAATTTGGAAAATAATATTGACAATTTTATTGAGAATAATAAAGAGTATAATGTTGACTCCTCATTAAAAGGTGTAACAAAATTAACTTATAATTTACAAAATTTTATAAATTTAATTGTTGGAGCAATTTTAATTGTTTTTATAGCGATTTTATTAATACAAACGATTTTTTATACAAAAAATTTAACTGATTCAAAAGTAAAATTAATTGGAATCCTAAAGGCGCTTCGCGCTAAGACATGGCAGATTTTTCTTTATCATTGATTAAATATAATTATAATTTCATTTCTAATTTTAGTCATTAACTTATCAGTGTCTCTCCCCTTAATTCCAAAAATTTACATTAAAATACTCGGTGAAGATGCCATATATCCTTCGACTTCACAAATAGTAATGTTAATTTTCATAATATGAATAGCAATGTTTTTTATAATTTCATTTATTTACTTATTGATTTCATGGATTAATTATAGAAAACCTGTCACAAAATTGCTAAAATTCGATCAATTTTAACGATTACTTTTTAAAAATAGATAATTTAGTACCAAATATTTTTTTCAAAATATTTGGTATTTTATTTTTTTAGAGTGGAGATAACCACCGGAAAAAGTGCCATATTTTAACATAAGACTTAATTTTGCTGAGAGAAATCAAAAAAGTGTCTGAATTTTTTAAATTAATATACTAATTTACCTATAATTCATAGGTTTTTTTGTAGTTTTCAAACAAAAAAATCTTAAGTATTTTTTTGTTCTTCAAATATAAAATACAGCCATTTTCAAATTTGAGAGTAATTTGAAAATGGCTAAATTTATATAACTTTGTTTAGAAATTTATTTTTAGGTTATTTTTTAAAAAAAAGATAAAAACCTGAAATTATAAAGACAAAACCAAACACAATAAATATAAAAATTACAAGTCTAATTATCTCTTTTTTAAAATCTGATCAGTTTTTATTGCGTTTTTTTTGGTAAAATCAAAGAAAAACAGCAATCAAAAACAGAAAAATGGCAATTAAAATTGAAAAAATTAAGTATAAAATCATAAGATTTTATGATAATTCAAGGTAAAAAAGCACTTTTTGGATCATTTTTTCAATTCCTTTTTGATTAATTTTTCTAATGTCATAACTTTTAGGATTTTCTTGGAAATATTTTTCAACTTCGTTAGAAAAATTAACTAAAAGGTCAGTGCCAACATTAATTTTGTTAATTCCAAAATTGATTGCTTTTTTAATTTCTTCTAGAGAAAGGCCGCTGGTTCCGTGCATAACAAGCGGGATTTTATAGTCTTTTTTAAAAAACTAGTCAAGATTCAGATGTAGTAACTAAAGAACTCTATAAATTTTTAGATAAATCAAATCGACAATTAGCTTTAAGACCCGAGGGAACTGCGCCAATTATGCGAGCAATTTGACAGCATAAATTGCACCAAGTTGAAAAAAAATTTTTTTATTTTGGTCCCATGTTTCGCTATGAAAAACCACAAAAAGGACGTTTTCGTCAGTTTTATCAAGCCGGATTTGAAATTACTAACTATAAACCAGAGTCATTTTTTTTACAGATTTTAGAAGTTATTCTTTTAGTTATTAAAATTCTTGAAAATCTTAAAATTCAAAACTACCAACTTAAAATTAATTACCTTTCAAATTCACAAACAAGACAAGAATATTCTAAAGCCTTAACTCAATATTTTGAAAAATATATCGATAAACTTGAGCCAATTTCTAAATCACGGCTCAGGAATAATCCTTTGAGAATTCTTGATGACAAGATAGAATCTTCTAAAGATTTTGTTAAATCAGCTCCAAAAATAAGCGACTTTTGATCAACTGTGGATAAGCAAAATTTCAATTCAATAATTTCAATTTTTGAAAAATTTAAAATTAATTACGTGGTTGATTATTCTTTAGTTCGAGGACTTGATTATTATGATGAATTTGTTTTTGAATTTATTGATAATGACAAAATTTTAGGTTCAAAATTAACTTTTGCTGGTGGAGGTTGTTATAATAATTTGCCACAAAAATTTGGCATGGCTAATTTTAAAAGTATCGGGGTTGCGTTTGGAATTGAGCGTCTAATAGAAATTTTTAAATCTAATTCCCCTACTAAATTAACAAATTTAGATTTTTATTTAATCGGCTTTAGTCAAGATGAAATTCTTAAAAATTTTGAACTTGCAATTTTACTTCGTGAGCAAAATTTTCAGGTTGATTTAAATAAATCGCCCTTATCAATTAAAGATGGATTTCAAAAAGCAAAAAAATCAGGCGCAAAATTTGCTTTTTTCTTTGAAAAAGACGAACAACCTGGCCAAATATCAATCAAAAATCTGCAAACATCTATTAATAAAGTAATTTCACTTTTAAATATTGATTTTGAATTTTTAAGAACAATTATAGACGGAGAAACTCATGTATAATTCAAAAAATTTATCCAAAGAACAAATTGGAAATATAGTTTCAATTCAAGGCTGAGTCCAAAATATTCGTAAAATTAAAAGTAAAACCTTTGTGGTAATCCGTGATTATCACGGAATTTTTCAAGTAATTATTGATGAAAATACCAAAAAAGTCGACAAATACTCAAAAGAATCTGTTGTGCGTGTTGAAGGCATTTTATCACTAAGAAGCAATCCAAATACAAAAATTCATAACGGTGATCTTGAAATAAACGCAATAAATTTTGAAATACTTTCATTTTCACAGCCAATTCCGTTTGAAATTCATAATGAAGCTCACGCCAATGAAGATTTACGTTTGGAATACCGATTTTTAGATTTACGCCGTGAAGTAATGCAGAAAAATTTGACTTTTCGCTATAAAGTTTTTCACTATATTCGCTCTTTCCTTTTTGAAAATAATTTTATTGAAATTGAAACTCCGATTTTGTCAAAATCAACACCTGAAGGAGCGAGATCTTTTTTAGTTCCTACTCGACAAAAAGGAAAATTTTTTGCCTTACCGCAGTCACCTCAAATTTATAAGCAACTTTTAATGGTTTCTGGATTTGAAAAATACTTCCAATTTGCCCGTGTTTTTCGTGATGAGGATCTAAGAAAGGACCGCCAATTTGAATTTTGTCAACTAGATTTAGAATTTGGTTTTAGTAATTTTGAAAAAATCTCCAATCAAATTGAAAACCTTATAAAATATTTGTGAGAAAAAATTTACTCTAATTCAAACATTGAATTTCCGCGGCTTGACTATGATTTTGTAATTGACAAATATGGAACCGATAAACCTGACTTGCGATTTGAAAATAAATTATTTTCACTTGATTTTCTTGATGGTCAAGACCCACTTTTTCAAGGTAAAACTCGTGGAATTTTTCTTGAAAATGTTTTAATTTCAAAAGCAGATTACCGAATTTTTTCTGAAAAAATAAGACAACATAATGCAAACAGACTTTTATACATTCATATTGAGTCTGGAAAAATTTTGTATTTTTCTTTTAAAACTGATGAATCTGTCTTGAAATCTAAGCTTGAAAGTTGACTATTAGAGAATAATTATCAAAATGGAACTTTATTTTTAATTTCTGATAATTATCAAGAAACATCATTAGCTCTCGGGGCTTTACGAAATTTATTAGCACAAAAATACGACCTTATTATTGACAAAAATCAATTTAAATTTGCCTGAATTATTAACTGACCGCTTTTTGAACTTGATTCAAATCAGCAAATAACTTCTGCTCACCACCCTTTTACAGCGCCTGTTGTTGAAAATATTGAATTTTTAGATACTGACCCTATAAAAGTTCGCGCTCAGTCTTATGATCTTGTGCTTAATGGTTTTGAACTTGGTTCTGGTTCAATAAGAATTAATAATTCTGAATTACAAAGTAAAATTTTTAGAATTTTAGGTCTTAATCAAGATCAGATTAACCTTCAATTTGGCAGCCTTTTAAAAGCTTTTAATTTTGGAGTCCCACCTCATGGAGGCTTTGCTTTTGGCCTTGACCGTCTAATTATGATTTTATTACAAACAAACTCAATTCGTGATGTTATTGCTTTCCCAGTAAATTCAAAAGGCTTGGACTTATTGCTAAATTCACCTTCATCAATAAATCCTGAGTCATTATCTGAATACAATATCAAAATTAGCGACACAGATAAAGAATAATTTCTAAAAAAGCTTACAAATTTTGAATAAATAGGACAAATTAGAATATTAATTTAACCAAAAAGCAACTAATTTTTCCCGAGTTTCCCAGTTTGATGAGATAATCTTAAAAAGGTGTCTGGTTTTGGGCACTTTTTTAACTTTTTTGCCAAAAATTAATTACCTATTTTAAAACACTGCAAAATCAATTTATGGATAAAACAACAAAAACCATAAAAAATACAACTACTATTTAAACTCAATGCAAATAGAAAACTCGTTTTTATTTACATTGAGCCTAAAAAAATATATGAAGTTTTGAAAGAAAAATAAATTAATATAATAAATTGGGAGTGTTCATAATCTTGTGTTTTAAATTTTTATCGATTTTTCAAATAGAAATGCAATCTAATTTAATTTTACATTATTTATAACCGATTAGGGAAAATAATTTCTAATTGTTTTTTAATCATGAATCAATTTCTTACCTTTTGTCATTTTATAGATGCGTTTTGGAGAGTTAAATAAGTTATTTTTGAAAGGTAATTTACACTTTGAATTCCGCCTTTTTTTTAAGTAATTTTATGGTATAATTATACACTATGAAAAAGCAAAATTTGTTTTTATTTAATGTTTGAGGATCTTCAAAAGATAAACCATATAAATATGTTGGCTGAACACAAGGTTATGGCAAAGGTCCAAAACGTTGATTTAGTTTAGGAAATGAGCGGAATTTGGAAAAAATTAATCCAAATGCTGTTCAAATTATCAAAGAAAAATTGAAATTGTTTTCAAATTTAGATGACAAAGATAAAGTCAAGGCTATTTTACTTGATTCTATTAAAAATTCAAGCATAATCGAAGGTTCGGTTTTTGTTGGCGGGGAATTAATTGAAAAACTTATTGAAAAGCACAATATTTTTGAATCACTTCCTAAAAGTAGACATAAAAATATGAAAGAAATTTTTAACTACTTAATTTCAAAACGGATCACTGATCCTGGCAGCATTATTAATGCTTTTGATAAAAAAGATGACTACTCAAATCAAATAAATGCTTCCAAAAATAGCTTTTATAGACTCCTAGATCTTGTCTTTGAGTCACAAAATCAACTTTTAAATAGTGTCAACAAAATGGTAACAAGCGAACTTGGAAAAAGGGACAATGAATTTTATTTTGACTCATCAACAGTCTATTTTGAGACATTTGAAAGAAATGGATTAAGAATTCCTGGCTATTCTAAAGATGCTAAATTCAAAGAAGACCAAATTGTCATTGGCTTAGCGTGTGATAAAAATGGTATTCCTTTTCATATTAAAGTTTTTAAAGGAAATACCGGCGATTCTAGTACATTAATCCCTTTTGTATTAGATGTTGAATCCAAATATAATATCAAAAATATGACAATAATCGCTGATCGTGGCATGTCAACTGCCGCAAATATTCGATTTCTTGAATCAAGAAACTATAATTTCATTATTTCTTATCGTGCAAAGGTAGGAACTCAAAAATTCAAAAATTATTTACTAGATCCTAGCGATTATGTTAATGTAAATGCTGATTTTAAGTATAAAAAAGAAGAATTTTATTCATCTTATAAAAATAAAAGATACACCGAAAATATTAGAAGAAGAATTATTACTTACAGTACAAAAAGAGCAATAAAAGACAGAAAAGCTCGCGAAGAGCAAATCCAAAGTTTTATTAAAAAACAAAATAAAGACGGTTTTATTGAAGTAAACAAATTGTTTGGTAAAAAACCTAAATATTTTAAGGAAATTTCAAACATGAAATTTGAATTAGATCAAAGTAAAATTGACAAAGACAAACAATTTGATGGTTACTATGTTTATGAAACAAATATACTAAATTCGAATGTCTTAGATATAGTTGAAAAATACCAAAAACAGTGGAATATTGAAGCTAATTTTAGAAGTCTAAAAGGTTTATTGAATATTCGACCTGTATTTTTAAGAATTGACGAGCATATTCTAGCTCATACACTTTTGTGTTTTATTTCACTAGTTATTTTAAAAACTATAATATTTAAAATCAACAAACATATTAGTGATAACAAGTTATTTGAAAACAATCAATTAACTGAAGTTGGTTTAGTAACGATGTTGCAAAAATTAAGACAAAGGGTTGAATTTAACACTTTAGATCAGCAAATGATATTTAAAAATCGCGATGGTGTGCCTAGTGATCCGAATATTTGGAATAGGTATGATTTTTACTTTGATATCTTAATAAATCAGTAAAAAAATTGTAATTAACTTTTACCAAAAAACTTAAAAAACTGCCTAAAACCAGATGCTTTTTTAAAATTACCTTATCAAACTGGGAAACTCGGGAAAATTATGAATACTCCCTAAATTTGTTTGCTTAATCATAAAAAAACCCCGTTTTTACGAGGTTTTTTTATGATTAAAATTTGTGATTAGACATATTCAGATCTAAATTTTTCAAAAAGTTTATTATATTCTTCTTCAGTTTGAGGTGTGTTAAATAAAACAAAACCTTTAAAGGTGATACCGGTTTCCCTTTCATTTTTATTTCTTTAACTTTTTAAGGCCATAAATTGTTGAAATATCTTCTTTTCAAAGCATAAATTTACTTTTTTTGGCAGATTCTTGGGCTTTTAAAATTTGGTCAATTAAACTTTTATATTCGGGATAATAATAAGTTTTTTTAGGATTTTGATATTGGGCATAACGATGAATTGCAAGACCTTCGCTAACCATTTTGATATTAATGATCTCGCCCTTTTCGTTTTTCAGAACAACAATAATCCGCTCATAGGGATCATGTCCGACAATTTCAAATGAAATTCAGCGATTTAAAATTAGTTGTTCTAGACGTTTTTTGGCTATTAAACCGTGAAATTTCATAGTTTTTACATTAATTAAACGATTTGGACGGCTGAGTTCAAGTTCAGGAGTGTCAATCCCAAAAATTCGAAAACGTATACCGTTTTTATCAGTGAAAGTGTCCCCGTCATAAACACTTTTTATAAATGTTGTATAAGTTAAGCCTTGTTTAATTCGTGAATTTTTAGAAAAAATAGGTAGTTTTTTTATTGGATTTAAGCCATCAGTTGCAACTGTTTTTTCTGAAATAATTTCTGAAAGATAATCATAACAACTTGTAAGCGAAAAAAGTGGCAAAAATCCTGGAACTAATAGTAATTTTTTAAAAATTTTTGTGCCTCCCTTTTTTGATCTCGTTCTTTTATGGCGTTTCTTTTGTCAACCTTAGTTTTCCCTTTTGCAAGTGCAATTTCGATTTTGATTCTGCGGTTTTTTAGACCAACAAAAAGTGGAATAATTGTTAATTTTTGTGTAACTTTTTCTTTAAAAATTTTTTTTAACTCATGTTTGTGCAATAAAAGTTTTCTTGAGCGATCAGTTTGACCTCGGGATCCTTTATAAGCGCTAATTGTTGCATTTGACAAATAAAGTTCTAAACCCTTAAAATAACAAAAAGAACCTACAAGCGATATATTTTTTGCCTGAACAGATTTAACTTCTCATCCTTCTAAGACAATTCCCGCTGTAAATTTGCTAATTATTTCGTAGTCAAAATAAGCTCTTTTATTTTCAATTAAAATTTTCATCTTCGAACCTAAAAAATTATATAATTATATTCAAAATAATTTTATATAAAAAAAGGCAAAAATGATCAAAAAAGAAAAAAAAGAGAAAATCGACTATAAAAATACCGATAAAATTACATTTTTAGAGGAAATTGACAAAACAAAGGGGCTTAATCAAGAACAGATTGAAAGATCAAAAAATTTTTTTGGCGAAAACAGACTACCAAAAATTCCGGAAAAATCATTATTTTTCCGTATTTTATTGCAACTAAAAGAGCCGCTTACCTTAGTTTTAATTTTTGTTATTATTATTTCGGTTATCATTAGTTCGGTTTTTGAACATGACTTGCCTTTTTGGGCTAAATTAATTTCGTATCTTGAGCCAGTAGTTATTGCTTTAATTATTGCAATTAATGTTTTTTTCTCTTTGGTACAAGAAACTAAATCAAAAAAAGCAATAGATGCAATTTCAGATCTTAACTCGCCAGTTTCGACACTAATTCGTGATGGGAAAAAAATAAGCTTAAAATCTGATGAGATTTTAGTAGGGGATATTCTTGAAGTTAGCTCTGGTGATTTAATTAGCGCCGATGGATTTGTAATTGAAAATAAAGAATTATCCGTATCTGAGGCAATTCTTACTGGTGAGTCAACATCAGTTTTTAAAGATGAATTTAAAAATTGGGGCGATAAAGCCGCAAAAGTTTACAGTGGAACAAGTGTCTTAAATGGACAGGCAAAAATTTTAGTATCAGATGTTGGTCAGAATACTGAACTTGGAAAAATTGCTTCACTTGTGACAAAAACAGCCGAATTAGAATCACCACTTCAGAAAAAAATTGCTAAATTTTCAAAAATTATCACTTTTATTGCCGCATTTTTAGCAATTTCTTTCTTTTTTATTTATATATTTTTGGTTGAAAATGGCGATTTTAACCAGTCAAAACACGCAGTTATAATATCACTTTCACTAGCAATTGGCTTTATTCCCGAGGGTTTGATTCCGCTTGTTACTATAAATTTAATTATTGGTGTTAAAAAATTAGCAAAAAATAATGCAATTGTAAAAGATTTAAAAACAATTGAAACTCTTGGAGCAGTTTCAATTGTTTGTTCAGATAAAACTGGGACAATAACTGAAAATAAAATGCAAATTAAGGAAATTTATTATCACCAAATTGAGTCAAAAAATTTCTGGACACAAGCTGTTTTAAATACAACAGCATATAGTTTTTTTGATAAGTCAGTTGAAAAATATTACGGTGATCCTGAGGAAATTTTAATTTTACAAAAGGCAAAAACTTTTGAAATTCAAAAAGAAGTAGTTGAAAAACAACACAAATTTTTAGACAAAATTGTCTTTAATTCCAAACTTAAATTTTCAGCTACTTTTTATGAAATTGATAATAAAAAGTTTCTTTTCATCAAAGGTGCTCCTGAAATTATTTTTAAAAAGGCGGACAATTTAGACCCTATTTTAGAAGAAAAATTAACCCAAATGCAAAATTTAGGATATCGTATTTTTGCATTTGGGTATCGTGAAATTAAAAATGAACTTCAACCTAATGAAAATCTAGAAAATTATGTAAAAAACATAAATATTTCAGGCCTTGTATGTTTTCAAGACCCACCTCGGAAAGAAATTAAACCGATTGTCAAAAATCTTTTAGATGCAGAAATTAAAACGATAATGATAACAGGTGATAATTTTCACACTGCCGCAACAATTGCAAAAAATGTTGAAATTTTAGGTCCTGAATCACTTGCAACAGGCAACCCTGATTGAAAAAAAGATGACTTTTGGCGTGAAAATGTTGAAAAATTTCACCTTTATTCACGTGTTCAACCAGAAGATAAATTAGAAATTGTCGGCGCACTACAGTCAAAAAAACATGTTGTTGCTATGTTAGGTGACGGGGTTAACGATGCTCCTTCATTAAAAAAAGCCGATGTTGGTTTTGCAATGGGAATAACTGGCTCACAAGTTTCAAAACAGGTTGCAAATGTTGTTTTAGCCGATGATAATTTTAAAACTCTCTATCAAGCAATAAAAATTGGCCGTAATATTGTTGCAAATATTAAAAAACTGTTTGTTTTTTTACTTGTTGCTAATTTTTCAATGCTTTTATCAGTTATTTTTGCAACTTTACTTTTTAAGGAACAAATTTTTACGTCACTACAAATACTTTGAATAAATGTTGTTTCTGAAACTTTCGGGGGAATTGCCCTTGGCCTTACAAATATTTCAAAAAACGTTATGAATAAAAGCTTTTTAAACGAAAATAAATCACTTTTTAATAAAAAACTGGTTTTTAGCATAATGTTTTGGGCAATTTTCATCTCATTTTTAGCACTGCTAAGTTTTTGAATCACAAATTCACAAACTTTTTCCTTTTTAATTATCAGTATTAGCCTTTCAAGTCTTTCTTATATACTTGCCGCCGATGAGAATATTTTTAAATATAAATTTGCAGATCTAAAATTTTTACACCTTGGTTTTTTAGCTAGTTTTACTTCAATTCTAATTGTTTCCTTTATTCCCGGAATAAATTTTGTTTTTTCCCAAAATGATTTTAGCAACTCAAACTATCTTATTTTAAAAAATAATTATAATTATCTGTTACTTTTAACTATTTTTGCCCCGTTTGTATTAGACCAAATTCTAAAATTTTTTAAAATATACTTTAAAAAATTTTAATTAATTTTGATTTTTTCAACAATCAAGATCCACTGTGGTTTCATCAAATTTTGATGGGTCTTCAATATTAAACAAAATATACAACATTGTTCGCTTTATGCGTGAATTAGTATAACGTTTTGAATTGGTGGCACTCAAAAAACTATCTAAGTCCGGTTGGTCGATATGTTTTTTGAATAAATTTTCAATTCCTTCTTTTACTAGTCAAATTTTTCTTAGTGATTCAGGCGACTTTTGACGAATAATTTCCTGAAATTTTGGATATAACAAGGCTAACGAACAAACTGGTTGGCTAAATTCCATTGGCGAAAACTGAGAAATTGACTTATTTTGGCTAATTAATTTTCGCAAGTATGTTGCTGATGCAAACTTTCCAGTTGGTGTTGTTTCATTATAATCAACAGTTCTTTTAAGACTATATGCCTGAATTGGATAATTATTTAGCACAATTTGTTTAACATATTCAAACCCGAGAATATCATTAGGGTAAATAATTTTTTGCGAACTGATTTTTTCAAGGGCAATTGCAGCTGCATTTGGAAAAGAATTGCCTAATTTTAATGCTTTTTTAAGATGAACATTATATTCATCAATGTTATTTTTTCACAAATTTGCTAAATTATACAGATTTTGAACATCATTTGATTCTGATCCAAAAATAATTTTGTCTATTTTATGGTCAAAAATTAATTTTAGCGCGCCTTGGGCAAAAATATGAGCAGCTTGACTTGTGTATTCAAAAGGCAATCTAATTACAAAATCAGCTCCATATTTTAGTGCTATTTTCTTTTTTGTTT
>VZDP01000010.1 GCA_009756935.1 Mesomycoplasma ovipneumoniae
GGCGGAACCTGTAATTCTAGCTGCTCTAATTCTAGCAATTTGGACTCGAGCGCTGTTTTTGTGACTCAAGTTGCGGATTTACAGGCAAAAATTTCCCCATCTATATCAAAAGTTGTTGAATAAAAACCAAAATTGACTTGGGCAATGTAAGTTTTGTTTTCTTGATCTAAATAAGGCAATAATTTTGTATCATCATCAGTAGCGACTAATAACAAACCAGATGCAAAAGGATCAAGAGTTCCTGAGTGACCTGCTTTTTTGATTGAGTTTATTTTTGCTCATTTTCTTAAAAAAGTCGCAGAACTAATATTTTTTGGCTTATAAAGGAATGTAACCATTATTATAAAAATAAAAAAATCAACTAAAAGTTGATCTTAAGCTGGTGCGCAAGAAGGGACTTGAACCCTTACGCCCGAAGGCACTAGAGCCTAAATCTAGCGTGTCTGCCATTTCACCACTTGCGCGCATAACTTAGAAACTCTATCTAAAAAGATGGTGCCACTTATAGGAATCGAACCTACGACCTTTCGCTTACAAGGCGACTGCTCTGCCTGCTGAGCTAAAGTGGCTAATGGTGGAAGATAAGGGACTTGAACCCCTGACCTTCGCCTTGTAAGGGCGTTGCTCTCCCAGCTGAGCTAATCTTCCAATCTTTGGTGACCCGTACGGGACTCGAACCCGTGAATCCATGGATGAAAACCATGTGTGTTAACCGCTTCACCAACGGGCCAATGGCGCCGATTGCGGGGATCGAACCTGCGACCAACTGGTTAACAGCCAGCTGCTCTACCGCTGAGCTAAATCGGCAAAATAAAACCAAAAGTAATTATACTATAAAATTTTATTTTAACAAGAAAATTTTTAAAATTTTTTTTCTTGTTAATGTTTATCATTGATTGCTTGGAAATTTATAACTTTACGATTCTTATAAAATCCACAAAATTGACAAACATGATGTTGTAATTGTTTATTAGAACAATTGCTGCAATTCACAAGGTTTGGCAATTTTAATGCTGAATGAGAATTTCGCTTATGTTTTCTTTGTTTGGAGGTTTTTCGTTTCGGAACTATAGCCATTTTTTTCCTTTAAAAATAGAAGAAATTATTTATAAAATTTATCTATTTCCTGACAAACCTTGTCAGTTCCAGTTACTCTGTAAGTAATTTTCTGGCGATTATTAATTATAACATAATCTTTTAATTTTATTGAAAAAATTTCTGGAATTTTTTTAATAACGTCTAAATAAGTGTCAGGAATATCATTTTTATCTAAAGATAGCGTAATATCTCGATATTTAAGTTGCGAATTATCATATGGCTCGAACTTAACAAGTTTATTTTTATGTTCAAGATCAATTTTTGAAACGATTATTTCAAGAAAATTGATGTTTTGGTAGTCATATTTTTCACTTATTTGTCCAACTCAGCCAACTAAAGTATTATTTCAATAAATAAATTGGGACACTGAAGGATTTAGAAATTCAGATTTGGCCGGCTTAAAACTAAAGTTATCACTGTATAAAATTTTTAAATGATCTTTTAGAGTTTCAAGATTATAAACTGTCGAAGCCATGGCAAAAACTTGATGTTTCTCGGAGACACTACCTGTTTCATAAAGACTAATATCAATCATTTTTCGCTTAACATTATATTTTACAATTTTTGCTAACTGTCAGGCGAGTGAATATCTAATTGTTGTGTGTTCTTGGGATGTATAAGTTGTTAAGGTTTGAGTTTTTAAATTTAATGGATTAAAATTTTCTGACTGAGAAATTAAAAGGAACGAATTAGCTTCAAAATAACCTAAAGTTTTTAGTTGAATTGGTTTTGGATCAACAACAGAAATTGATCGCTCTACTTTAGCTAATTTTTTGTTTCCTAATTTTTCAAGTCCGTAAAATCTAAGAAAATCAGCGGAATAATCGGCAAAAAATTCAATGTCAACACGATAAAACGGTGCTAAAAAACTGTCAGAATTAAAATTATAATAGATTTTCTGAAGAATTGAGTTAATTTTTTCAAAATCTTTTTGCTCAAGTTCAATTCCTAAAATATTTTGGACTTCTTCAAGTCCAAAATTAATGCTAGGTCTTTGGTCAAATTGATTTTTGTCAAAATTAATTGGTGCAGAAAAATTAATTCCGTGTTTTTCAAGGAAAAATTCTAGAAAAATAAAGCTTAAAAGTGTTGTTCCTTGACTGTAATTTTTTGCCAATTGTCTTGCTGAGGGACTGCTTAAATTAAAATTATGATTAATTTGCCTAATTTTTGCTGAGTCAAATTTAGGCATTATTAAGTATAAATTTTGATCTTTTTCTATTGGTTTTTGGAATATTTCCGGAATTAGTATTAATTCATCATTGTTTCAAAATTGAAAAGTAGCAAATGAGTCTTGAATTTCAGGTAATTTTGTTTCTTGATAAGTTAATTTAATTTGGTTTTGATCTTTATTTGTTTGTAAAAAATAAGATGGCTGACCTGTGTAAATTAAGACAAAATTAGCAAAATTTTGGTTTAAATCAGCAATTTTAACACCTGATTTTAAAAGTAAAAAAATATCTACTAAGCCAAGATTAGGAACTTTTTCAATCTCAATAGCAGCAACTTTTGACTCATTTTTTTTAGTAATAATTTCTAAATTTGATTTACTTTTGCTGTCAAAATTTAGTTTGTCAAACTCCAAATCCAATTTTGTGCCAAAAAAAGCAGCAAGTTCAATTGCTATTACTAAATAAGAATTTGCATCAGGCCTGTTTCATAAAAGTTTGATATCTAAAATTAGGTCAGATAATTCTAAAATTTCAAGCGGATTTTGTTTTAGATCAAAAATTGGATCAAAAACAAGCACTCCTTGGTCTAGTTCTGGACTTAAAAGTTTAGTGCTAAAACCTAATTCACTAGCTGAAACTAGCATTCCTTCAGAAATGTGACCGCGTAATTTTTTAGCTTCAAAAGTTATTTTTCCATTTGTTGAACCAGGAACAAAAGCTAAAACTTGCTTGTCTTTTTGGACATTTTTTGCTGCAGTTTGAATTTGTCTTATTTTGTCGTCAAATTGAACTTGATTCTGTTTTGCTTTGAGTTCTAAATTTGCTTTTCTTTTTTTATATAAGTCAGTTTGTAACTGTTTGGTTTCAGTGTAATTTTTTTTAGCCAAAGCCGATTTTTTTAAAAGTTCTTCTTGTTTTTGTTTGATTTGCTGATAAAAATTGACAAAAAAATCACTTTTTAGTTTGGATTGAACTAAGAATTTTTTGCCGTCTTTATCAAGCAATTGGTTAATTTTGTTTAGATCAAAGTCAAAATCTTGGTATTTTCTAACATAATTTAGGCAGACTTGGAAAATGAAGTGCTTTTTTATTAAGTCAACTTCAGATTCTAAGGTTGATTTTTTTGTTCTTTCAAATAATTCAACTTTAACCTGCAGGCTATCTTCTGTTTGGTTGAGTGATTTTGAAAAATCCTTAAATCAACTGCGAAGATTTTTAAGCTCTTTTTGGATTTTTTTAATTTCAAAGCTGAGCAATTTTTCAACTGAAACTGCAAAATTAAGCTTAATATAAGCGTCTTTGAGAACTTTTAGCTCATTTTTAAAGGCGATTTTTTGACTATGCAATTCGCGCTTTAGATTGTCGCGAATTGTTTGCCTGGCCCGTAAAAATAGCTCTTTTTCAATGTTTTCTTGAATTTTGATCTTATCTAAAAATCTTGAGTGAGTAATTTTTGCACTATGATAATAAGATTTTAGCGTTTTAGCCTCAATATCAATAATCGTGTCAAATTTCTTGCCATAATAATTATAGAGTTGTAATTTATGCATTAAAACCGCCATTTGCTAATTTGTATTTTGTAATAATTCGTTTAAGTCGGTAAATGTAGACTGAATAAATCAACACAAGAACAATCAACCCACAAAAAATAGAGATAAAAATTCCGCTTATTAATTCAGCACTATTTAATTTTTCAGCTCCTTGAAAATAAGGATAGCCGGCCATTGAACCAAAGATAAAAATCCAAAAAAAGTAGAATAAATAGCCAATTTTTACTTTTGAATAAGCCAAAAAAAGGTAGACTCCAAAGAAAATCACAAATAAATTTGTCCCAATATAAGCACTTAATTTTCCGGCTGCTAAATTTGAGGCTAAAATTTCACGCTGATCTTCCAGATTTGTTTTATTTATTTGGTCTAAATGTGTCCCAAAAACAAAAGGGATTAAAATTCAACTAATAAGTGCAATTGACAAAAAAGCACTTAAACTAATTAGCAAATAAAAATGTGACTTTGGGATGTTGATCTTAAATTTAAAAACAGGCCCCATTTTTAACTAAAATTTACAATAACCCTGCTAGTTCCTTGGTTTGCAAGAAGAATTTTTTTGTAGTATTCAATTGCAACTTTGTCAAAAAATATTTTGGCAAAATCTTCTTCGTTTTTAATTTTGCCCAACTTGGTAAAATAAAATAATCAGGTTCAGCAAGATTGACATTCTCAGTGTCCATATGATATCTAGGACCAAATAAAATTTGCAACAAATAGATAAATTCAATTTTATTTGTTCATTTATTCAAATTATCATAATAAAATTGGCCTAATTTATCAAAAAGGTTGATGCAAAATTTTCGATATTCAAGACCGAATTTATCAAATCAACTAAGAATAAATTTATCCCGGTTTTCAATGTTTAGATCAAGCCTTTTAATCCCGTATTTTTCAAATTTTTTAAGCAAATTTTCATAAGTTTCAAAAGTAAATACATTTTGAATTGGTTGAATTTGGGTTTTTTCGCCAAAATTATAATTCTCTTTTAGCAACAAATTGTAGATATTTTCCACGTTTTGTCCTAAATATGGTTTGTTTATATCTACAAATTTTGAATTGTATTCGTATCTTTTTGATAAAAAATCAAAGATTTTTTCCCGATAATTTCATAAATTTTTTGGCTTTGCATAAGGAACGCTTTCTTTGATTTCCTTAATTATCATACTTTCAATTTTTTTTAGTTCGTCTTTTGATTTGAACATTTTTTGAAAAACTGCAGGAAAGGAAATTGAAAATTCACATTTTTCTGTATCACCAAAATTTTCAAAACCAACGATTACCGATCTAAAGCCTTTAGTGTCATAGGCCGAGTCCGAAAAATAGGGTTCTCATTCACACTCATCGCTTAGATTTTCTTTTTTTCGACAATAATCTTCATCACCTCATCTACGGGACAAACACCTAATTTCATCATAAAAATCAAAGTCATGCAGTTTTTTCAAAAAAAAGACTGTTTTTGGGATATCTTCTAGTCTTAAATTATAAACATAATCATCACGTTTGTAATCTAAGCCAATAATAGTTTCAATTGGATTGTGCACAACCGAGCAAAAATCCATGACATAGACTCATAAAAAGTCTGGAATTGCTTCATATTTTTCATAGGGATCACAGGGTAAAACATTATCAGAAAATATGTGTTTAACTGAGCAATAAGTTTTAAAATCAATTTCTAAATATTTTAGTTCTTTTAACTGTTTTCTTGATTTAGACATCAAATCTAATTGGTTTTTCATATAAAAATCTACCTTTTCAATATTTAACATTTTTATTATTACTATACTGATTTATAAAAAAGAAGGTTTTTCAACCCATGCTTGATTTTGAAATTCTCTAAATTAAACAACATCACCTTTAAATTTTAGTTTTGGTACGCCTTTTTCAAAATAGAGCTCAGCTTTTTTGTTAACTAATTCAAGTGAAGAACTATTTAAAATTACCTGACCATCTTTATTAATTTGAATTTCAATATCATTTAAATTAGGAGAGTCTGAATTAGTACTTGTTTTGTTTAGGCGTGTTTGGTTATTCTTAATATTTGCATTAATAACAAGCGAATTTTGTTGGTTTTTGGCTGAAACAATTTGAACTAGATCATCAAAATTTACCGGTTTTTTTGAATTTGATAGATCTATATCACGAGTTTCAAGTTTAAAATCTGAATAGCTTTTTGTATTTTGAAAATGTCAAAGCGGCCCAAAAACACTTAGTGTAAGTGAAGTGAAAGCGACAATATTAGTGATAAACTTAAAAAACTTTAACTTTTTCTTCATGTTTTTTCCTTTTTTTATATACAATATTAATTCTTTATTTTTTTAATTATACTATATATTAAAAATTTTTTAGGAAAAATACCTAAAAAATTGTTTTTTAAAAGAATAAGTTATTATGTTAATCAATCGCTAAAAATAAACTGCACTAAAATTCAGGCATATTTTCCTGAGTTTCCCAGTTTGATGGCAAAAATTCACTTTTTAGTGAATATAAATATGCAAAAATACCCGGTAAATCCGGGTTTTTTGACGCTAAAATCTTAATTTTTATTATTTTAAAATTAACCTTTTGCAAAAAAAAAAAAAATGCTTGGTCTAAAATAAAATTATGTTATAATAAATCTCACTAAGAATAAATTAATAAATTTTGATATTGAATTAAGGGGGAATTAGTTATGTTTTTGCCATAAAAAAATCAGAAAATGCGAATTATCCATTATATTTTTAAATATGATGGAATGCCTTAAATTTAACCGTTTAGAAATCTATAAATTTAGGGCTTTTGGTTATTGTTCTTTCAAAACTTCATATATTTTTTTAGGCTCAATGTAAATAAAAACGAGTTTTCTATTTGCATTGAGTTTAAATAGTAGTTGTATTTTTTTATGATTTTTGTTAGTGTTTTAAACTAAAAAAGGTAGTTTAAAAATTTTATAATTTTGCTTTTTAAGTTAAAATTTTAGCTTTTTTAGTTTAAATTATTTGCAAAAATTAAGACAAAGGGTTGAATTTAACACTTTAGATCAGCAAATGATATTTAAAAATCGCGATGGTGTTCCTAGTGATCCAAATATTTGAAATAGGTATGATTTTTACTTTGATATCTTAATAAATCAGTAAAAAAATTGTAATTAACTTTTACCAAAAAACTTAAAAAAGTGCCTAAAACCGATACTTTTTTAAAATTATCTTATCAAACTGGGAAACTCGGGAGGAACATTTTTGCAAGTAGACATAAATTCAACTGACAAAATTTCTATTTTTAAATAAATATGAATTTAAAAATAGGTTAAAAATAAAGCTAAATCTTTTGTCATTAAATTTATTAATTAACAAAAAGATCTACTATTTCCCTTCTATCTCAATAAATTTTTTGCTTTTATAACCACGAAAATCTACTCTTGCAATTTCATCATAATATTCAGTTCAATCATCAGAATCTCAAGAAAAGAGAGGGTGTTCTTGTAAAATTAATTCTTTTTCTTGTTGGCTATATAAATTAGTATTTTCTAGAAAGTCTGTAAAATACTCAAATTCATGGTCTGTTCCTTTTAGAAATTTATTCAAGGCATCCCGATATAAAATTAATTCTTCCATAGATGATCCAATCACATTTTTAGTTAAATTATTTTGCCTTGGTGATCTAGAAACAAAGAACGCCGGATCCTTGCCATCACGCAGAAAAATATCTTGTTCAAGTTTGACTAATTTTTGTTTGAAATAATATTTTAAAATTTCGTATTTACCTTGATAAATATCATCATATAAATTTGAATGGCCAAATCAGTAATAAATTTTTTGACCATCAACATTCAATAAAATGAAATTTTTTAATGCAATTGGCAAAATTCATGCATCGCCAGCTCCATAGGCGGAGTAGTAATATGGTTGAAATCAAAAAACTGGCTTTTTTGAGTCAAATTGGGAAATTATTTCATCAAAAAGTCCATATTCTTGCCCGCCAAAGTAAAAAATTTCGAAATTTTCAAGTTTTAATTTTGCTCAGCTTGGCAGAATATAAAAATCAGGTTTATCGGGATAAAAATCTAGATCTTCAATTCAATATTTAGGACCAAATAAAATTTGCAACAAATAGATTAATTCGATTTTATTTGTCCAATTATTCGCATGATCATAATAAGTTTGGCCGTCTTTACCAAAAAGTTCGATGCAATACTTTCGATATTCTGGACCAAATTTATCAAATCAACTAAGAATAAATTTATCGCGATTTTCAATGTTTAAATTAAGCTTTTTAATCCCGTATTTTTCAAATTTTTTAAGCAAATTTTCATAAGTTTCAAAAGTAAATACATTTTGAATTGGTTCGATTTGGGTTTTTTCGCCAAAATTATAATTCTCTTTTAATAACAAATTGTAGATATTTTCTACATTTTGTCCTAAATATGCTTTATTTATATCTACAAACTTTGAATCATATTCATATCTATTTGATAAAAAATCAAAGATTTTTTCGTGGTAATTTGCTAAATTTTTTGGCTTTGCATAAGGAACACTTTCCTGAATTTCCTTAATAATTAAAGCTTCAATTTCTCTTAATTCGGTTTTTGATTTAAATATTTTTCAAAAAATAGCCGGATAAGAGATTGAAAATTCGCATTTTTCAATATCATCAAAGTTTTCAAAGACAACAACAACTTCTTCAAAACCTTTACCATCGTGTAAAGCATATGAAGAATAAAGTTCAGAGATAGAATCAACATTTTCTTTTCCATTTTTATCACAATATTCATTGTCGGCTCAACCGCCAATTAAACACCTAATATCATTATAAAAACCAAATTTATTGAGTTTTTTGGAAAAAAACGCACTTTTTGGGATATCTTCTAGTTTTAAATTATAAACATAATCTTCTTGTTTATAATTTAAGCTAATAATTCTTTCAATTGGATTAGGATTGAAGCCGTCGGAAAGGTAATTGTATAAAAAAATTGGAAATGGAAAATCATCATCATCATATTTACAATCAAGCGATAATTTAACATCATTCACAATCATGTTTCGAATTGAACAACGACTTTTAATATTAATTTCTATATATTTTAGTTTAATTAATTGTTTTTTTGCCTTGGTTACTAAATCTAATTGCTTCTCCATATAAAAAATGCACCTTTTCAACATTTAACATTTTTTCTCTTGGTATAAATTCCTTCTTTTCGAATTTTCCCTTTATCATTCTTGCTCTCCTTACATGATAACTGGGAAAATATATTTTTATGTATGATTGGCAATTGTCGGTTAGATTTTCTTTAATATCAAACTCGGAACATTTTTGCAAGTAAACATAAATTCAACTGACAAAATTGCTATTTTTAAATAGATAAAAATGAAAAACAAGTTAAAAATTTTAAAAATAAACTTAAATCTTTTGTCTTTAAATTCATTAATTAACAAAAAGATCTACGATTCTCCTTCTATCTCAAGAAATTTTTTGCTTTTATAACCGCGAAAATCTACTCTTGCAATTTCATCATAATATTCAGTTCTATCATCATTATCTCAAGAAAAGGGACCGTGTTTTTCTAAAATTAATTCTTTTTCTTGTTGGCTATATAAATTAGTATTTTCTAGAAAGCGTCTAAAAAACCCAAATTCATGGTCTATTTCTTTTAGATATTTATTCAACGCATCCCGATATAAAATTAATTCTTCCATAGATGATTCAATCACATTTTTATCTAAATCGATTTGCCTTGGTGATCTAGAAACAAAGAACGCCGGATCCTTGCCATCACGCAAAAAAATATCTTGTTCAAGTTTGACCAATTTTTGTTTGAAATAATATTTTAAAATTTCGTATTTACCTTGATAAATGTCATCATATAAATTTGAATGTCCAAATCAGTAATAAATTTTTTGACCATCAACATACAATAAAATGAAATTTTTTATTGCAATTGGCAAAATTCGTGATTCGCCCACTCCATAGGCGGAGTAGTAAAATGGTTTAAATCAAAAAACTGGCTTTTTTGAGTCAAATTGGGAAATTATTTCATCAAAAAGACCATATTCTTGCCCGCCAAAGTAAAAAATTTCGAAATTTTCAAGTTTTAATTTTGCCCAACTTGGTAGAATGAAATAATCAGGTTCATTAAGGGAAAAATATAGATCTTCAAATTCATATTTAGGACCAAATAAAATTTGCAACAAATAGATTAATTCGATTTTATTTGTCCAATTATTCACATTATCATAATAATTTTTGCCGTCTTCACCAAAAAGTTTGATGCAATACTTTCGATATTCTGGACCAAATTTATCAAATCAACTAAGAATAAATTTATCACGATTTTCAATATTTAAGTTAAGTTTTTTAATCCCGTATTTTTCAAATTTTTTAAGCAAATTTTCATAAGTTTCAAAAGTAAATACATTTTGAATTGGTTGAATTTGTGTTTTTTCACTAAAATTATAATTCTCTTTTAATAACAAATTATAGATATTTTCTACATTTTGTCCTAAATATGCTTTATTTATATCTACAAACTCTGAATTATATTCATATCTATTTGATAAAAAATCAAAGATTTTTTCGTGGTAATTTGCTAAATTTTTTGGCTTTGCATAAGGAACGCTTTCCTGAATTTCCTTAATAATTAAAGCTTCAATTTCTCTCAATCTGCTTTTTGATTTAAATATTTTTCAAAAATAAGCAGGATAAGAAATTGAAAATTCGCATTTTTCAATATCATCAAAGTTTTCAAATACAACAACAACTTTTTTAAAAGCTTTACCATCGCGTAAACCATATGCAGAATAAAGATCAGATTTATAAACAAGATTTTCTTCTTCGTTTATTTCACAATATTCAACGTGGTGACAGTCGCCAATTAAACACTTAATATCGTTATGAAAATGGAAATCTTTGAGTTTTTTGGAAAAAAACACACTTTTTGGGATATCTTCTAGTTTTAAATTATAAACATAATCTTCTTGTTTATAATTTAAACTAATAATTCTTTCAATTGGATTAGGATTGAAGTTATTATAAAGGTAATTGTATAAAAAATTTGGAAATGGATAATTCTTATAATAACAATCAGACGTTGAATCAACATCATCCCTAGTCATATTACCAATTGAACAACGACTTTTAATATTAATTTCTATATATTTTAGTTTAATTAACTGTTTTTTTGCCTTAGTTACTAAATCTAATTGCTTCTCCATATAAAAAATGCACCTTTTCAACATTTAACATTTTTTTTCTTGGTATAAATTCCGACTTTATACCCTTTTCCTTATCCCCTATCATTCTTAATCTCCTTACATGATAACTGGGAAAATATATTTTTATGTATGATTTTTTATTTTTACTTTCATCTAGTTTAATATCAAACTCATTTTTAGGGTCAGTTCAATCAATAGCATCACTAGCTAGGCCTTCTCCAACAACAAAGTGATCTTTAGTAAAACCGATATCTTTATTTAAATTATTATTTGGGTCTCTTGGCCATTTATTTCCCACTATCAAATTTGCTGTATATTTTGTTTTTATAGCCAAATTTTTCATAACTGATTCATTATATGAATAAAAATCAATAGGTGAATTTAGTTTCTTATCCATATTTTCACGGTCTTTTTTATTCATTTTATCTTTTACTGAACTAGGCAGCAAGTTTTTAATAATAATTTTGGTTAATTCTGATTGGGCTAGCAAACTTCCAACCGCTCAAAGTCAGGCAGCAGGTTCTGGAATTGCTTGTTTACTAATAACAAAATAAGGTTCTAACTCTTCATTGTGAAAATTAAAAAATCAGGCAGGATGGATTCCAGTGTATTGTTTTAATTTTTCCTTATCTTTTGCTTTTACAATAGAAAGTTCTAAAGCCGCTGTATTTGCTATTTCTTTAATACTAGGCTCACCTTTTGCTTTTGGCAATTTATCTAAGTCAACCACAATTGAGCTTTCAGTTCTTCGAGTAATAGGATTATTATCAACTGGTACAGGAACAGGGCTATAATCAGCTGACGAATAGTAACTTTCACGGTTCCCAAATCATCTGCCTACATCATTAACAACCTTTGGAAAAGTTTCCACAGCTACCGCAGCAGCTGTCGAAACTGCTACTGCGGCAATGGCAGCTGCGACAGCATTTGAAATAAATGGAATAAAAGGTAAAAGGAAAAAGAAGGTTTTTTCAACCCGAATTTGATTTTGAAGCTCTCTAAAGTCAAAAACATGACCTTCTAATTTTAGTTTTGGTACACCTTCTTCAAAATAGAGTTCAGCTTTTTTGTTAACAAATTCAAGTGAAGCACTATTTAAAATTACCTCACCTTCTTGATTAATTTGAATTTCAATATCATCTAAATTAGGAGAGTCTGAATTAGTACTTGTTTTGTTTAGATGTGTTTTGGCATTTTTAATATTTGCATTAATAACAAGCGAATTTTGTTGGTTTTTGGTTGAAACAATTTGGACTAAATCATCAAAATTTACCGGTTTTTTTGAATTTGATAAATCTATATCACGAGTTTCAAGTTTAAAATCTGAATAGCTTTTTGTATTTTGAAAATGTCAAAGCGGCCCAAAAACACTTAGACTTAATGATGAAAAAGCAATAATATTAGTTATAAACTTAAAAAGTTTTAGTTTTTTCTTCATTTTTTCTCCTTATTTATGTACTATATTCAAATTCCTAGTGTTTAAATTATAGCATACATTAAAACTTTTTAGGGAGAATATCGTTAAAAATTCAGGTCTTAAAAAAATAAATTGATAAAAATTCAAGCAACTTTTGCAAATAAACAAAATTTTTCTAACAAAATATTTATTTTGAATAAGAAAAAATAAAAAAAGTTAAAAATTTTAAAAAAAAGAATTTAAAATTTTTAGCTTCGAAGTTTTTCGCCATCGAAAAGATCAGCAAACATTTTCTCATCATCACGAGCTTTCTCGCTATATTCACCGCGAAAATCTGTTTTTTTAATCTCTTCAAAATAGTTATTTTTGTCTCTACTATTTAAAGAAAAATCAAAATGCTCTTCTAAAATCAATTTCTTTTCTTGCTGGTTATATAAACTCGAATTTTCTACAAAATCGTCAAAATACTTAAATTCATGAGTTGTTTCTTCTTGATATTTTTTAATTGCATCACGATATAAAATTAGTTCTTCCATAGAAGATTCAATTACATTTTTATTTAAATAATTTGATTTTGATGGAGAAGTAAAAACAAACTGCGGATCTTGGTTATTTCGCAGAAAAATATCTTGTTCAAGTTTTACTAATTTTTGTTTAAAATAATATTTTAAAATTTCGTATTTACCTTGATAAATATCATCATATAAATTTGAATGGGCAAGTCAGTAATAAATTTTTTGCCCGTCAACATACAATAAAATAAAATTTTTTAAGGAAATTGGCGAAATTCACCCAGTGTTGGTGCTATAAGCTGAACGATAATACGGTTTAAATCAAAAAACTGGTTTTTTTGAGTCAAATTGGGAAATTATTTCATCAAAAAGTCCGTATTCTTGCCCACCAAAGTAAAAAATTTGGAAATTTTCTAGTTTAAGTTTAGCTCAACTTGGTAAAATAAAATAATCTGGTTCATCAAGATAGACATTCTCAGTGTTAAAATGATATCTAGGGCCAAATAAAATTTGCAACAAGTAAATAAATTCAATTTTATTTGTTCATTTATTTAAATTATCATAGTAAAATTGGCCTTTTTTACCAAAAAGGTTGATGCAAAATTTTCGATATTCCGGACCGAATTTATCAAATCAACTAAGAATAAATTTATCCCGGTTTTCGATGTTTAAATCAAGCTTTTTAATCCCGTATTTTTCAAATTTTTTAAGCAAATTTTCATAAGTCTCAAAAGTAAATACATTTTGAATTGGTTGAATTTGGGTTTTTTCGCCAAAATTATATCCCTGTTTTAACAACAAATTGTAGATATTTTCTACATTTTGTCCTAAATATGGTTTGTTTATATCTACATATTCTGAGTTATATTCATATCTTTTTGATAAAAAATCAAAGATTTTTTCGTGATAATTTGCTAAATTTTTTGGCTTTGCATAAGGAACACTTTCTTTGATTTCCTTAATTATCAGATTTTCAATTTTTTTTAGTTCATCTTTTGATTTGAACATTTTTTGAAAAACTGCAGGAAAGGAAATTGAAAATTCACATTTTTCTTTGTCATCAAAATTTTCAAAAGCAACGATTACTGTTCTAAAATCTTTAGTCTCATAGGGAGTGTCCGAAAAATAGGGTTCTCATTTATACTCATCACTTAGATTTTCTTTGTTTCGACAATAATCCTCATCAGTTCATCTACGCGACAAACACCTAATTTCATCATAAAAATCAAAGTCATTCAGTTTTTTCAAAAAAAAGACTGTTTTTGGGATATCTTCTAGTCTTAAATTATAAACATAATCATCACGTTTGTAATCTATGCCAATAATAGTTTCAATCGGATTATCTACAACCGCGCAAGAATCCATAACATAAACTCATAAAAAGTCTGGAATTGTTCGATATTTTTCATCACGATCACAGCGAACATCTCTATCGGAAAATATGCTTATAACTGAATAACGAGTTTTAATATCAATTTCTAAATATTTTAGTTCTTTTAATTGTTTTTTTGATTTAGACTTCAAATCTAATTGGTGTTCCATATAAAAAATGTACCTTTTCTACATTTAACATTTTATCCCTGTCTACATGTTCATTTTTAAGCCTTACTCTTCTTACATGATAACTTGGAAAAAAACTTTTGTGTATGATTTTGGATTAGATTGTTTATCAGGAATCTCAAAAGCGTTTTTAGGGTCGGTTCAATCAATAGAATCATGAGCAAGTCCGCTTCCGGTAACAAAAGGACCTTTAGTAAAACTAGGATCCTTATTTAAATTATTATTTGGTTCTCCTAGCCATCAGTTTCCTACAATCAAATTTGCTGTATCTCTTGTTTTTTGAGCCAGATTTTTCATAACTCATCGATTATATGAATAAAAATCAATAGGGGAATTTAATTTTTCCTCCATATTTTTACGGTCATTTTTATTTTTATTGATTTTAGCTTTTACTGAACTAGGCAGCAAATTATCAATAACAATTTGAGTTAATTTTGATTGCATTGTCAAATTTGAAACGGCTCAAAATCAGGCTGCAGTTTCTGGAATTGCTTGTTCACTAATAACAAAATAAGATTTTAAGCCTTTAGTGTGAAAATTAAAAAATCAAGCAGGATGGATTCCAGTGTAATTTCTTAATTTTTTCTTATCTTTTACAACAGAAAGTCTTAAAGTCTTTATACCTGCTATTGCTTTAATTCTAGACTTACTTTTTCCTTTTGTCAATTTATCTAAATCAACTTCAATTGAGTCAGTACCTCTTGAAGTAATAGGACTATCATCATCTTTGTGGACAGGATGGGCAGACCGATTATTATTCCATCATCTTCCAACATCACTAACAATATTCGGAAAAATGACCGCAGCAATACCAACAATAGCAGCTCCAATAGCATATCAAAATAATCCACTAAAAGCAGCAGGAGCAGCAACAACTGCTGCTGGCGCCGCAGTTTTTTCAACCCGAGTTTTATTTTGAAGCTCTCTAAAGTCAAAAACATGCCCTTCTAATTTTAGTTTTGGCACACCTTCTTCAAAATAGAGTTCAGCTTTTTTGTTAACTAATTCAAGTGAAGAACTATTTAAAATTACCTCACCTTCTTGATTAATTTGAATTTCGATATCATCTAGATTAGGAGAGTCTGAATTAGTGCTTGTTTTGTTTAGATGTGTTTTGGCTTTTTTAATATTTGCATTGATGACAAGCGAATTCTGTTGGTTTTTGGTTGAAACAATTTGCACTAAATCATCAAAATTTACTGGTTTTTTTGAATTTGATAAATCTATATCACGAGTTTCAAGTTTAAAATCTGAATAGCTTTTTGTATTTTGAAAATGTCAAAGCGGCCCAAAAACACTTAGACTTAATGATGAAAAAGCAACAATATTAGTGATAAACTTAAAAAGTTTTAGTTTTTTCTTCATTTTTTCTCCTTACTATTAAAATTCTTTAATATAAAATTATAACATGTATTTGAGAATTTTAGTGAAAATTTCATTTAAAAAGAATAAATTAATACAAATTAGCACGCTAATTTTAGGCTCCTCCAAGAAGGCGTGTCAAAATGAAACAATACAGATTACAGTTGAAGACAAATTTAAATACATTAAAATTGCCGAATCTAAAGGTTAAAAAACGCAATTTTGCATTTTGCAGAAGAATTTAGACAAATTTATAAAAAAGAAAAATGCAAAATTGATACAAAGAGTCAATTTTGCATATATATGATAATAATTTAATAAGAAATTGGAAAAAAGTTTGATAAATCTATGAAAATAAATCCCACTAAGCCAAAAAAGAAATAGAAAATTAAGGGTCTTTCTGAAAAATCATAGTGGGATTTATTAATAAAAATGAAAAATGTTGTTAGAAATACGGAATGCTGGTTAATTATTTGTGTCTGAATTTTTTTAACAATTTGTTATTTAAAAAGATTTTTTTGGCTAGCTATTTAAAACTGTTAAAATATGGTCAATTTTAAGCTGATCTGTTGATGAAAATCAAAAATCAGCTTGATTAAATTCACTGAATTGATCCAAAGAAACAACAACTGATCTCATTTTTGCGCTTTTTATTGATAAAAACCCTGAGAGAGAATCCTCAAAGCCAATGCAATTTTCGGGATTTAGAGACAATCCTTCTGAAGCCAATAGAAAAATATCAGGTGCTGGCTTAGGTTTTTTGATTTTTTTAGGATCAGCAATATAGTCAAAAAAAGCAATAATTCCAAGTTTTTCTAAAATTAAAGGGGCATTAAGACTACTTGAGGCAAGTGCAATTTTCAATTTTTTACTTTTTGTGCTTGTTAGTAAATCTAATATTCCTGGCAAGAGATGGTCTTTATTTAGATTTTCAAGTAATTTTAAGTAAATTTCATTTTTTTTAAAACAGACAGTATCAATTTTTTGTTCATCTCAGGTCAGTTTTTTTAGTTTTAAAATTGCTTTTAGTGTTTCTTTTCTTGAAAGCCCTTTTAATTGGGCATTTTCAGACTCACTAAAGTCAATATTTTCTGCTAAAAGTGATTGTTTTCAGGCTAAAAAGTGTAGTTGGGCAGTATCTGTTATTATTCCATCCAGATCGAATATCAGTCCTTTAATTTTCATGGTTTATTGCAAAAAAATGCACGCTTTCTATAAGTTCTTCTTGATTATTTATTCAAATTTTTACAGGTTTTTTATTAAAATTTTCAACCCTAAAAGTCGAGTGATCAATTCTTACTTGTAAATTTGCACCTTGAAAACTAAAGTTATAAATTAATGAATTTCACTCTTTTGGTAAATTAGGTTTTAAATGAATTTTATGATCAAAATAAGTTAGACCACCAAAGCCAAAAACAACCATTTGTCAAATTGCAGCAAGCGATCCGGCATGAATTCCAGCATCGGAACTTTTCATGTTTTGGCCTAAGTCAATGTTAATTCCGTACTGAAAAAGTTGATAAGCTTTATCAATTTTGTTAAGTCTTATTGCTTCAATTGCATAAGTTGCCGCCGAAAGTGAGGAGTCATGTGTTGTAATTTGTTCGTAAAAATCAAAGTTTTTTGCTCTAATTTCTTTAGAATAAAGCTCAGGAAAAAGGTATAAAAGTAAGACAACATCAGCTTGTTTAACTAGTTGAGATGCAAGAATTTTTTGCCCTTTTACAAGTGAAAAAAGTTTTTTTCCTGCATCACCAAGCATTTTAAATTCGCTAATATCGTTTCGTTCTAGCTCTAAAAAGCTGTCATTTTCGGCGATAATTAGCTCAGAATTTGGTTTTTGTTGGACTAAATTCTGTCCAACAATTTTGATTTTTTCAAAATCAATTTTATAAGGAATTTTTGCTAGAATTTCAGTAAATACTGGAGTATTTTTTATTTTTTCAAAATAAAAAAGCGCTAGATCAAGGTTATATTTTGCCATTGCGTTAATATAGGCCGAATTGTTAATATTACCTTTGTACTCATTTGGACCCATTACATCATTAATTTCAAATTTTCCGTCAGTAGTTTTTTCAGCCCGGTTAGTGTAAAATCAAGCAGTATCAAAAATTATTTCATAGCCGTATTTTTCCATGAAATCTTGATCCAAAGTAACAACAAAATATTGTTGAATTGCATATGCAATATCAGCTGAAACGTGAATTTCTTGACGGGCAGAAGCGATTGGGACTTGTTTTCCAGAAATTATATCAACCTGACCTCAAATTGGACAGACTTCACCATCTTTTGGAAGGGCCATCTCTCAGGGGAATTGGGCTCCTTCAAGGTTAGATTCTTGCGGTCTGACTTTAACAGAAGCGGCTTTTTTTCGGGCGGCATCTAAGCCTTTATAACGATAAATTAATAAATTTCTGACAACACTAGGTTCAACAAAAAGATAATTAGGATTAATAAAAAATTCTGAATCTCAATAGGTATGGCCTTGATATCCTTCGCCAGTTAGGCCTTTTGCTCCTGCGTTAATTTCGGTCGAATTTTTGCGAAAAAGTCCATTTAGATGATAAAGGCCAAAATCAACTCCTAGCTGGTCAAATTGGGAATTTGAGTCAATTTTGACAAGAAATTTTTGTCACAAATTTTTGTCTAAGGCCCGAGTTGATTCTAAAAAAGACTCATGAAAATCGGCATCTAGTAAAGTTTTTAGTGTTAAATTTGCTTGTTTTTCAAGCTCAAAATCCTCAATTAAATTTTCGGAGTCATCGATGGAAGTATGAACTGACATTAATTTTATCAGACTTATTTTTGTTCCTTTTTTGAATTTTCCTTTGATTCGAAACAGTATTAGTCGTCTTGAGGCATCAACTTGAAAATTGTCATCTCCAGGTTTTATTCTTTGGCCGTTGACTTCAAAATGGCAAACTAAATTGTGAATAACTAACAAATTTGAGCTAGTTGAACGTTGTTTTAACTGCAGAGCATTTTCAAAAGGGCGAAATTTTTCACCTTCGGCAAAATGTTGAGTTCCTGTGTTTGTATTTTGGGCGTTAATTTGTGGGCGAAATTCAATTTGAACATATTCGTTTTCAGGGCTAACTTCAAGAATTTCAACATCAATTTTTTGGGCATAAAAATTGAGGTTCTGATGTGAAACAAAACGAAAAGTGTCGATTTTTATAGCATTTTTTTGGCGGCTGAGTTTAACTGAGCGCGATAGTGATCCATTTTTTATGTCAAAAACTTTTTGATATTGGTCATCAGAATCAAGAATTAAGGGCTGTTCATTTATAAACATTGGGGTTGTAATTAAGTCAGCCAAATTACAAATTTCCGGAACTTCATGTTGTACATCTTTGTTAAAAACACCACTTACAAAAAATCCTGGTTTATTATAATAATCAGGTTCTTCGTCACTACTTCTGAGACCTAAATATCCATTTGTTAAGGCAAAAATTGATTCAGTTTTTCCTGTAAATCTTCGGTCAAAGCCATTTTGAATAACTAGTTTTTTTAAATTATCATAGGTTAAAAATTGGTTAGTTTTCATTTTATTCCTTAATTAAAATTGACTCAAACGGGCGGAAAAAATCCTCAGGTTTTTTGAGATCTTGATATGAAGAAAGTAAGGGTTTTTGCTGAATTTTTTCGGTAAGTGGTAATTCTTTTTTTGTTAAATTTAAGTAAAAAATTAATTTTTCACCTTTAAATTCACGGCTAATTTTGCAAATTCCGTCTTTGGTTATTTCTAATTTTGCCTTACCGTCAACAAGCAAATCTTTTAAGTCGTTTTTGTAAAGAAAAATTAATTTTTTATAAAAATTTAAGATTGAATTTTTGTCCAAAGTTTGAGTCTCAACATTCATTCGCGGGTCATCAAGGCTTGTGTTAATTCAGGCTTTTTGGCTTGAAAATCCGTTGTTTTTTTCTAAATTTCAGCGCAAAGGACCTCTTCCTGAATCGCGACTGTTAATATTTGCATAAATTAACATTTCTGATTCAGAATAAATTTTTTCTGTATCAACAAGTGAAGCAAAAGCATTTTTCATATCAATGTCAACAAAATCTTGTCTTTTTTCAAAATAGGAATTTGTCATTCCAATTTCTTCGCCATAGTAAATTATCGGAATTCCACGCATTGAAAAAAGTAAAAGAGCTAGCGATTTTGCTGATTCTTTTCAGAAAAATGGATAGCCTCCTCAACGCGAAATTGCCCTGGAGGTATCATGATTTGAAAGGAAATTGCTCATTAAACTCGGACTAATTTCTTCATTATGTTGAAAAGGGATTTGGGCATTAATAAAATCTTGATAGTCTCAATTTGCATTAAATCCATTTCTGCCAGTTTTATTTGACCAGCCGATTCATCATCATGAAAAGTTAAAAAAATTATTGGCCAAAGGTGATTTTCCAGCCCCGTATTTTATTAATTCTTCAACAGTTATGCCGCTTGCCTCGCCAAAAGTGTAGGCATCAGGCTTATTTTTAAAGGCAAGTTCGTTAAATTTTTCAAGATATTCTTGAGCGCCTTTGCACCAGGAAAAATACGGATTTTGTTCAACATTTTCAAAATTTTTAGCAACATGTTTGATGGCATCAAGACGAAAACCGCGTACTCCAAGGTCATACCAAAAATTAATAATGTCAACAAAAGCAGCTTGTGTATCGGGGTGGGCTCAATTTAAATCAACTTGGTCAGTGCTAAAAAGGTGAAAATAATATTTTTGAACATTCGGCTGTCATTCTCAGGCAGAACCGCCAAAAATTGAAGTTGCTTTTTGTTCTTCAGGGCTTAATTTTTCTCTTCAAATAAAATAATTATGCTCTTTGTTTTCAGGCGATTCAATTGCCTTTTGAAATCAGGAATGCTGACTTGAGACATGATTTAAAACCACGTCAATTATTATATCTATATTTAATTCACGGGCTTTTTTTGTCAGTTTAGCAAAGTCATTAAGACTACCAAATTTAGACCAAATTGACTTATAATCAAGAACATCATAACCCGCATCAACAAAATTAGTCTCATAAAATGGGGTTAGTCAAATTGCGTCAATTCCTAAATCGCTAAGATATTCAAGTTTATTATAAATTCCAAGAATATCGCCATTTCCGTCATTATTTGCATCATAAAATGATCTGACAAAAATTTGGTATACTACTTTATCTTTTAAATTTGTTTTCATTTTAGTAAAAATTAATCCTTTTTTGTTAGCAAAATAGACTGATGAGGTTGAATTAAATTGTTAATATTATTCAATTTTGAATTAAAAAGTATCTCAAAGTCATCAAAATTATAGTCATACTGATTGTTTGAAAAATTGTGAATAATTTTGACAGACTGACCTTCTAAGTCAATTTGAAAAATAATTAATCCTTTGTTTTTGTCAACAGTTTCAAAATTTAGACAATCTTTAATTTGCTGATTTGTTTTTAGTCTAAAAAACCCTGTTTTTTGCCGAAATTCGTTAATTTTGGCAAAAAAATTAAAAATTTGTTCTTCAATTTGCTTATTTTTTAAAATATCAAATTTTAAACCGTTAGTAAAATCTGTTGTCTTATAAGAATTAAAATCAAAAAAATCTGCATTTAAAAACTCAAAAGGTGGATTTTTTTGATTTAAATTTGGATGGCAAGCTTGATAAGTTGCGCCAGAAAAATCACAAACTTTTGAAAAACAAAACTCACTTCCGGAGCTAAAAAGCACTTTCCCTTGGACAAAAGAAACTAGCATTAAGGCTTGCCGGTAAGTTTCAATAAATTGTTTTTTTCCGATTTTTGGTGATGAAGACAAAATTTTATCAGCTAAAGTCGGCCCATCATGACAGGTCAAATATGCTAAATTTAAGCTAATTTCATTAGCAAAAAGATCATAGCGTTTTTTAGAGTGGTAAAAATCTTTAAAATCATAATCAGCAATATTTCCTGGAATTGAAGAGACATAAGCGCCGAATTTTACAGCATTTTTTGATAAAATAAGGCCTTTGTCATTTGGCGAGTCACTACCTCGAACTGCGTTTCGAATTGTGTCATTAAAATATCCAAAATTAAAATTATTACCTTCTTTTCCTTTCGTTAATCTTTTAGTAAAAGGTAAGTCACTAAAATCTCAAGCTTCTCCGTATAATAAAATGTTAGGATTAATTTTTCTTAGTTCTGTATCGATAATTTTAAGTGATTTTTTATCTAAAAATGAAGCTAAGTCAAAACGAAATCCATCAACTTTATAATATTTAACAAAAAAAATCAGTGAGTCTAAAATTAGCCTAAAAGCCATCGGTTTTTGGGAGTCTAAAGGCGCGAAACCAACTGGAAAAATTTCAGCATTTTCGCGATAAAAGTGACCTGGGGCAACATTTTCAAAAACTGAATTTTCAAAAGTGTGATTATAAACAACATCGAGAATTATTCCAATATTGTTTTTGTGAGCCTGATCAACAAAATTACGGAATTCTACAATTTTTGCATAAGGGTCTTGTGGATTTGTTGAAAAACTAGAATTAAGTGAAAAAAAATTAATTGGGTCATAACCCCAGTTATAAGCACTATAATGGCCTTTTCCGTCGCCTTGATGGAGAATAGGAACACTTTTTTGGGCAAAAGTATAGCAAGAATGGAGTGGAAGTAATTGTAAAAAGTTTAAATTCAGCTTATTTAAGTAAGAAAAAATACCATTATCAATCGCTCCAATAAAAGTTCCAGGATATTGGACTTTTTTTGAAAGCGAACTAAAATCACGAACATGGAGCTCGTAAATCTGGGCATCAATTTTGGGATCAGCCTCAAATAAGTTAATATCTGAAGGCATTTGGCCGGTTTTTTCTGAAAAAATATCAATTAAAAAGGCTTTAGGAGTTTCATTTTTAGTTCAATCAAAAGGAGCAAGGCTGAATGCATATGGATCAAGTGCGAAAGTTGTTGTTGAATTAGAGTGTTCAACCTTCAAATTATATGAATATGATTCAAAATTTTTGCTAATTTTGCAAAACCAGGCTCCTTTTGTTTTTTTCATTTTTATTGTTTTAAAAGGGGTTGAATCTTCAAAATGTTTATAAATTAAAAATTCAACTGAAATTGCATCAGGAGATCAAAAATAAAAATGAAACTTTTCATCCTTCAAAAACAAGCCAAGCGGTCCTAGGTATATTTTTCCGCGCGAATTTTTGCGAATTAGACTTTTTTCATAGTCAAAAAGCATGTTTACACCTAAATAATAAAAAAATTTGGCAAATTATTGGCAAAAATTTAAATAATTTAATATAACTTGCCGAAAAATAAATGCAAAATTTAAATTTTTATATTTAAATAATAAAAAAATTGCATTCTACTATTTTAGCATAAAAAAATTCTTTTTATTTTTTTTTAATTATTTTTTCAGACTGTCTCTAAAAAATAACTATCAAAGCAAAAACACTGAATTTTAAATCTAAGCTGTCAAGAAAAAAAAATTTATTTATTAATCAAATAAAGCAAACTAAAAAAGCTAAAATTTTAACTTAAAAAGCAAAATTTGAAATTTTTAAACTACTTTTTTATTTTAAAACACTGGCAAAAATCAATTTATGGATAAAACAACAAAAATCATAAAAAAATACAACTACTATTTAAACTCAATGCAAATAGAAAACTCGTTTTTATTTACATTGAGCCTAAAAAAATATATGAAGTTTTGAAAGAACAATAATTAAAAGCCCTAAATTTATAGATTTCTAAACGGTTAAATTTAAGGCATTCCATCATATTTAAAAATATAATGGAAAATTCGCATTTTCTGATTTTTTTAGACAAAAAACATAATTAATTCCCCCTTAATTCAATATCAAAATTTATTAATTATTCTTAGTGAGTTTTATTATAACATAATTTTATTTTAGACCAAGCATTTTTTTTTTTTTTTTTTTGCAGATTAATTTTTGCCTAAAATCTTTGATTACTAAAAATACTTTTTTATTTACTTTTTATTTACTTTTTTCTTTTGATCTTAAAGTATTTTGGTATAATAAGGTCATACTTATCGAGATATTATACTAAAATGTTTAATTACTAAAAATATTTTTTTATTTTCTTTGGATCTTAAAGTATTTTGTTATAATTAAGACATACTATTGAAATATCTAGTAAAGTCTAAAATTTATTTTACCTATCTATTTTTTATTTAAAGAAACAAAGTTGAAATAATTTCAAGCTTTGTTTTTTGTCATTAATAGACAAAAAAATGGTAAAATTAAAACAAAATCTGTATTATATAAAAAGAGGAGTAATTATGGCTGAAAATCTAACAAAAAAAGAGAAAAAATTAATGAAAGCAACTAAAAAACGTGCAATCATACTTTCACTGCTTGCCTTTGGTGGTCTTAGTATTGGTTCACTCAGTTTTCTTCCTTTCCTTTTAAAGTCTTGAAATACACTTCAATATAATATTGTTGATTTTAAACATATTAATCGTGATAATATTGGTTATGAACTTGAATTTGCCCCAAGTGATACCGCTTTTAATTCGCCAGTTACAAATTCTAAATTTATACCAATCCAAAAACCAGAACCTAAAAAAATTGAATCAGATACCCCAGTAGTCCAGCCACAAAAAGTTGAAAAAATCCCACCAAAAGTTGAAATTCCAAAACAAGTTAAAAAAATTGCTATTGCCACTCCTAAGCCTCAGCCTGCTCCAAAAATAACAAGAAGAGTAATTAGTCGAGTTGAATCAACCGTCCCAATTCCAGCTCCAAGTGTTTCAAGAACCGCTAGCTCGCCAGTTCGTAGCACTGCAACCACTACCCAAAGAGTCCAAACTTCGCCAAGACAATCCCAATCAGTTAATGTTTCACCCGGAGCAGTTGAGCAAGCAAAAGCTAACTGGCGTTTAGGTCTTGCCGCTTCAACACGAAGAACTGAGGCAAATATTGCCGCACGAGTAGCTGAAATTGCCGAACTAGAGCGTCAGTTAAAACATGAATTTAACCGTTATTACCCTAATGGTACCGAAGAACAAAAAAAAGTATTTGAAGAAAGTCTAAGGTACCAAATTTGAGTAGCAAATAATTATAAAACTAGAGAAGATAATTACTTAAAATTTTTAAAACAACAAGAAAAAGAAGGACCAAAATTTACTGATGTTGAATACAAATTAATTGAGCGTGGAATGACTGTTGATACTAACGATCATCACGGTTGAGTTTTTGTAAATCCTGATGACAATCCAATTACAGGAAAAAATGGACTTTATCGTCAACGAAACCAAAATCGTCTTTTAAGTAATGAAGGTTGAGTTCAACGTAACCCACACGGAATTGCTAATCAAAACTATGATGGATGAGATAAAGCCGATATTTCTTCTAATAGTGAGTGAAAAACCGAAATTGACAAAGTTGCTGGTTCAGGTTCTGGATCAATAAAAGTTTACCAATACACTCAAAACGCCCAAAATAAACATAAAGCTGTAAAATCCCAAATTATTGCCGTTTCAATTGATGCAAATGACAAAAATGCTTTTGAAAAATTCCAAGAATTTTTGAAATCAAATGTTGGTAATAAAATTGATGCTGTTGTTCTTAAAAATGTTGGCACAAAAAATAAAGACCAAAATATTGACAAAATTTTAGCTGCCTTACCAAATAATGTCCAAAAACTAACTTTATTTTTAGATGACCAAAAAGCAATAAATGGTCTTTCAGCACTTCGAGGCAAAAAACTTAAAGAATTAGAACTCTATTCTAACGAAAAAGCAATAGCTGATAACTGAGCAATTAATCCAAATGCCGTTGCCGATGTTGATTTTATTAGTTTTGATTATAATAATGCCGCTGATTTTCATAAAAACACACCAGACGAGCAAATTCCTGGATCAATTTTATTTGACACACTCCGTTGAGATAAAGGAGATGATGCAACTAAAATCACCGAAGGTTTAAAATTAGCTTTTGGATCAAAAATTTACCAACGTCCATTTCAAGGTCGCCATGGTGGTAAAGGTGGTTATCCGCCAAAACTAGATTTTTCTGAAACAAATATTAAAACAATTAAAAACCTTAAATTTGACGAGGTTGACCAAATTTTTAATGATAACATTAAAAACTGAAAAGAAGATAAATATGCATCTCAAGACTATGAAGGATTTAAAAAACTAAGATTTACCGATATTTATTTTGCCGCCGATAGTAATTCTGCATCTAGCACTAATTCAGGTCCAACTTTTTCAGCCAATGTTTCAGACTTTGAAGGCTCAAAATACACTGACAAATTAAGTGGAATTTCTGAGCGTTATGGCAATCCTTCTGGGCGAATTTATTTTCGTGATCAAACTGGTCAAAATCAGCAAAATGTTACATTTAATATAAGCGGAAATCCAAACGAAGATGCAAAAGAACAACTCAAAGCCTTTGTTGAATCAGTAAATAATGCCTATCCTTTTAGTAAAATTGTTGTTGATTCAGAACAAATTAAACAAGATTTAATTAAGTTCTATCAAGAAAAAACTAAAGACCCAAGACAAAAAGAAGCATCAAAAGGTAAATTTGCCTTGCGTGAAATAAGCGTTAAATCCTCTTCATCTTAATTTAGATTGCTAAAAATTTTTAAACAAAAAAATCCAACTTTTACTATTTAAAGGTGGATTTTTTATTATAATTTAGAATATCTAAAGGATCAATTAATGAATAAAAAGCCAAATATACCCCTAGTTAAATTCAAAAACTTCAACACAGTTTGAATCAGTGATCAAGTTAAAAATTTATTCGAGATTTCCCGTGGCCAATCACTAACCAAAAACCAAATAAAAACTAGACCTGTAGAGAGAGAGAGAGAGAGAGAGAGAGAGCGGCTACATCTACCCGGTTTATTCATCACAAACAGAAAATCACGGGATTTTAGGCTATTATAAAGAGTTTTTGGCTGAAAATGTCTTGACATGAACGGCCGCTGGTGAAATGCTGGAGTTGTTAATTTTCGAAAAGGAAAATTTTTTGCAACAGGTTCTTGTGGAATACTTACTTCAAAAAAATATCCTGAAAACGAATTTTTTGCCATTGCAATTGGATTTCAAACCAAAAAAAATGTCACAAATGGCATTATTCCTTCTCTAAAAATTATTGATATGGCTCAAATTGAGCTAAAATTCACTCCTGATATTGCCGAACAGCAAAAAATTTCACAACTTTTTGAGACTTTTGACTCACTAATTCTTGCATACGAGCAAAAAGTTAAATATTTAAAAAATTTAAAAAATAGTTTTATTGTTAAAATGTTTATATAAAAAATTTTTGCTTTTTGTTAAAAAATGCTTAAATTTAATTAGAAAATGAATTTTTTTGAAAAAAATTTTGATTTTTCATAGTATTTTTTGTTAAATTATTTAAATGATTATGCTATAATTTAGACTAGGTAAACAGAGGTGTCCGTTTTGGGCTGAGAAAAACTCTTAAAAGTTGATCTAGGTAATACTAGCGTAACGAGTTTGTCCTTTTTCTTTAAAAGCAAATGCTAAAATCGTCATAAAACACCTTGTTTACTAAAACACAAAAGGAAAATTGTTTGTAATGACGAAAAAAAATAAATTTCACTCTAAAAAAAGAAATTTTTTAAAAAAATTATCTTTTCTTTCTTCTTTTTTAACAGTACCATTAGTGATTTCTGCATGTATCAATACTTCAGATCAAAATCCAGAGCAATTAGCTCAAACATGAGATACAAAAGTTAACCTTGGTTTAGGTCAAAGTTGATTTAAACTTAAATCTAAAGAACCTGATCGCGTTAATAAATTTCTTACCAATTTAACAGAAGAATTTAAAAAACTAAAAGAGGCAAATCCACAAACTAAAGACTTGCCTGATGTGAGTTTTGAATTTGTTGGAAATGATGATGCAAAATCAAAAATTTTGCAATTAAAATCATCAAATAACTCAGCTAATGCTCTCGATTTTGTAATTGCTGATGCAACTACAACTATCGAAGATGACCAAGACAAACAACTTTATAATGGTCTGCAGACTTTAACATGAGCTTTTAAAAATAGCCCTGAATCGCCGGTTTTTTACACCAATGGAACAGAAAATGACCCATTATATAAAGGCGCAAAACAATTAAATGAACTATTTAATAAAACTCCTTATAATGAATGGTCAAGTGATCCAAATGATGCGCAAAAATGAGACACAATTGCCTATCGATTTTTATATGATGAATCAAACCCGCGAAAAATAATTTCATATTACCGTGGTATGATTATGATTTATGGCGATGAAAAAACAAGAGCTGAAATTAAAAAAAGTTGACATGATAAAGACTGACCTAAATTCAGAAATTATGGAATAATTCATGGAAATCTAACTTCTGCTGGAACATTTAAAATGCAGAATTTTATTCTAAAAAAACATTTTGGTTCAAGTTTTAGATCGGCTAGTTTAAATGAAGATCGGCTAGGACATTCAGATAAATATATTCAAGGGGATGGCCATGCAATTGGTCAAGATCCAAATTTTAGAATCGCTTTTGATGATGAGGCTTCTTTTGCTTGAACCGAAAATAAAAAAGATTCAAAACAATATACTTCAAGCGAAACAGACTCAAAACCAGACTCAAAAGTTGAAATTTTTATGCTAACAAACCCAGCTTCATATGATATTGGTTCATTCCGCCCAAAATTCAGTAAAATTCAAGCTGATTTAATTTCTCAAGCATTTATTAACCTGGCAAAAAACGGAAAAGATGAATACGGTCCAAACGTTGGGTACAATGGTTATAGAAAAGTAAATCAACAAGACCCTGAATTCCGTAAGATTTATGCCCAATCAAAATCAAACTAAAAACTGTCTAATTTTTGAAGATTTTTCATTTAGACATGACAAAAACGGAAAA
>VZDP01000011.1 GCA_009756935.1 Mesomycoplasma ovipneumoniae
TAAAAATTTAAAACACAAGATTATGAACACTCCCATTGCCTCTTACTACTAATTATACAAAAAAAATCTTAATATCAAAATTTTTTTTGATTACGGCACTTTATAGTTGCCGGTAGCAACAATTTTTCCTAACGGAAAGTGCCATCTTTTTTTGTAAAATAAATATATCATAGATATATTTAAAAAGTTTAAAAATATTTTTAAAACAGCAAAAAAAAGACAAAATTTATTTTTAAATTTGTTTTATTTCTAGTAATTTGCTTTGTTTTATTTACTACGTAAATAAACTAATTTTTAAAAATTTACAAAACCACAAAAATAATTAAAATTAATAAAAATAATAAGTTTGATATAAAAAATTTATTTTGACTTTTTAAAAAACAACAATTTAATAACCAAGAAGAAACACCTGTTTTTGGTATTCTTTGGGTTTCTAAAAAAATTATAAACTAACAAAATTAGATCAGAATTAAATTAGTATTTTTATACAAATGATTTAGTTTCAAGTTATTACAATATCTACCAAAAGAAAAACTTGAGTACTTGATTTTAATATTAAATTTTACTAAACTAGCAACAAAACTTTCAGTATAGCTGCTTGCGTTTTCGAATGAAAATAGTTGATTAATTGCTTCCATATTAGAAATTACATACCGCAAAAATTCCCCTACTTCTTCAATTTTTTGAGATATTTTACTAAAAAGTCGAACATGTTTTTCTGATTCAATCTTAAGATATTTCATTATTTGGCGTAGCTCTAAAACAACATCATTACTTTGTTTTTTCTCAAAATAATTTAATAACTTTTGATAAAGTTTTGGATATTTTTGAGCAAATAAAAAATGATTTAGGGAGTTATTATTTTTTAGCGAGACTAAGTCTGAAAGTTTTTTTAATAAATGAAATTTATCTAAAATGTAAATTGCGCTAAGGTGTTTTGATAACGTTTTAATTCATGGTGCGCCATCACCATAGACAACAATATCTAATTTTTTGCCATAAATTTGCAAAATTATTTCCTTAATTTTTGCTGCTAGCTCATAAATATTTTGCGTTCTATTTCCTATTTTTCTAACTTCCAGAATGTTAGTTTTGCCATAAACTTTACCGTTTCTCTTACCTAAATATAAGACTAGCATTCTATTTTTAACCTTATAAGTTTTTCTATTTTCGACTACCCTATGAAACGAATCATCAACTGCCAGATTAATATAATTTTGATTACTAGCTAATGTTTTAAAATTATAAATTTCATTATCTACGTTTAATCTTTTTAATATTAAGTTTACTGATCCAACCGAAATTACCTTGCCAAATATTCTAGAAAGGGAACTTCCATATTTCACTTCAAAGCATAAACCAATAATTTTTTCAATTAGTGAGTTTGTAATTGTTTTTCCTTTTTGAACCAATTCTTTGAAAAAATCTGAATAAAAAATTACTTTTTTCTGTCCTATTACTTCACCGTTTTCGTCGCCTATTGAAACTTTTTTTCAATACCGATTAACTTTAACTTGTATTTTTCCATATTCAGTTTTTAATTTTCGTTTAATTTTGGAATGAAGACCTTGGTCTTTAATCTGGTTAATTTTTTCCAAAAATTTCTTGTCTTCTTCCTCAATTTTTCTAATTAGATTTTCAAGTAAAATTGATTTTTCCTCACTATTATAAAAAGCAGGATTATAAAATTTATTCATTTATTTTCTCCTATTTATACTTTTTATATTATAATTTAATAATTAATTAATTGTTTATCGGAGAAAACAAAATGGAGTGAAAAACTTTTTTGTGACGAACCCTTGATATAATAACCTTACCTATTCAATTACCTTTTTTTATAATTGCACTTATATTCGGAGACATTCTTGGACCCATTTTCGTTGGTCTCGGGTATTTAATTTGAAGAGGTTTTTGGATAATTCTGGGTGCTTCTGCAATTGCGGGTTTAGTTGCTGGAGGTATTTTCCTTTATAATTATATTGTTAGCTCACCAGCAGAGAAACAGGAACAAAAAGGAGAAGTATTAGATAACAAACAAAACAAAAAAACTGATTTAAACATTAATGTTATTAATAAAGAAAAATAAAAAAATCAACAACCACAGAAGAAATTAAAACTGATAGCTTAAAAATTAAACACAAAATTTAGTAAAGGAAATCTAATTATGATAAGAATAAATGAAGAAAAATTTGACACTATTTTCAAAGAAAAATTAATTAAAAATTTACTTGAAAATCGCAAAGATAAATTAATTGAATACGGCAAACGCGAAAATGTTAATTTCCTTTCTGGTCTAGAAGATTTAGAACTTAACTATGTTACAGACCTTTATTCAGAAATGTTATTAGGCGATGATTGAGCCCAATTAAGACTAGAATCTATGTTTTTATCAGCAACAATAGATAAACAGAAAGCTTAAAAACAACAAAAAAATATTTTCAATAATTAAAAAAACACCCGGCAAAAAAACCGGGCGTTTTTTAATTTTAATGCAAAAATATTAGTTATTATATCTTTTGATTTTTCTACGATAAATAAAAATTCCAATAAGCCCTAAACTTATAACTGAAATTAAAATTATCGGTATAATTCATAATTTGCTTGAAGATTCGTTATTTTCAGAATTAAATTCAAATTCTTTTGGATTATTCAAATCAAATTTAAAATTATCCACATTGAATTTTAAATTTCCAGTAGTTAAAAAATTATTTGGTTCTAATGTAAAATTAGATAATTTATTGTTCTTAATAGTATTTAGCAAATTTGTTAAATTTAATTCTTTAAAATAGTCCTTTAGATTTAAATTATATTTTTCGAGTTGATTATTTAACCCGTCTATTATTTGTTTAGCTATTTCTTCTTGATTTTCGCTATCAATTTTAATAGTACCTAAATTAATTGAAGATAAATCATTCGTTTTTGGAATCCTATTATTAGGAACAACATTTACAATTTTTAACTTCGCGAAACCTGGCAGTTTTATTCCTTCAAGTCCTAATTTAATTCAGCGCGCAAACTCTAAATTATTTGGATTTCCATTTTGTGGTCTGAAAATTTCTTCATTTTTTAATAACGGGTCAATCGAACTAAATCTAAAATCTTTATTAAAAACTAGTTTGCTATTTGACAAATCTTTAATTTGATTTTTTATATACTCGACTGCTTTTTCACTATCAGTTATTCCTTTTAAATTTATTGTTTTTTCAGGTAATTGGTCAAAAATATTTTGATTTTCTATTGCTTTTTCTTGCAAGGAGTCCAGATCAAATTCAAATTTATTTTTGCTTAGATATAAATTTTTATCAAAACTTCCAAATTCAATTTCAAATTTTGACTTATCTTTAAGCTTAAAAATTGAATAAATATTTGAATTATTAACCCATTGACTTAATTTACTTGGGATTAAATCTTGTAATTGTTTTTTGCTTACATTTGGATTTTCTTTTAATAATTCTTCAATACCTTTTTCAATGCTTTCGCGCAAATTAATTTCCGTTTTTCCATTTTTTTCTTCTTGAATTACCCTTTCGAGCTTAGGATTTAAAAATTGAAAATTTCTATTTAAATTTAAATCTTGTGATTTACTTAACTCGAAAATATATTTATTATCATGGTTTGATTTTAATTCAAATTCTACCCGGGCTTTATTAGAGCTATCGCTAATATTTAGCGCTATTTTTTGATTTTCTGATAAAACATCAACTAATTTCCCAAGATCCAAATCAAGGTTAATTTTTTGATTAATATTAGCTTGATTTTTTTTCAAATATTCTTCGATAGCTTTATCTAATTTTTTTTCTAATTCATCTTGAACTGGGTCAATAATTTTTCCTTGATCTAATTTGTAATTAATAAAACTTTTTCAATAGCTCATGATAGCTTCATAAGATAATTTATTAATTTTTTCTTGGCTAAATTTCCTTACCAATCTTAAATAAGTTGACAAATTTTGACCCGCCGGACTTGCTCAAAAAGGAATAAATGCCGAATTATCAATTAAATCAGTAAATAATTTTTTATTGTCATTATCGCCAATTAAAAAAATTTTAAAGCCGTTTTGGCCTTTGTTACTATTGTTGTCTTGTTTAAACCCTGTTCTATATAATCACAGTCCTTCTTTTGAAAAAAAATCATTTTGGTTATTGTAAATATTAATTTCCTCACCTGGAGAATTTGAAGAATTAGAAGAAAAATACGTTACATTATTTCCAAGAACAAATTTATTTGTTTGATTTTTATCAATTGCATACCTTTTAATTAAAGCTTTATCATTCTCAAAATTTTTAGCAAAAACTAAATTTATCCCTTTACCAACAACGCTAGCTTCAGCAATAAAGCCTTTTTGAATTAAAGAATTATCAGGATAAAATATGGAATTATCAAACAAATTGTTATCAGAATTAACTCAAATTAATTGTTTTTTAGTTCCAGTTTTTGGATCAATAAAAGGGTCATAATTTGGATTTTTAATTGGATTATTATCACTATCTTTTACTTCATTTCCGTTAGCATCAAGTATTGTTGGACTTATTAATTCTTTTTGATCTTTGTTTCTTTCTGGATCTCAAGCAAATCATTTTCCTTCTAAAACACTTGCGATTGATTTAATAACGATATCAACACGATAAGTTTTTTCAACCTCTTTGTTTTCTTTTGTGTTATTATCTCTTTTAAATTTTTTTATTTCAATTTTATAAGTATTTATTCCGCCGTTTTCCTTATCTTCTAGTCGTAAATCTTGCAAAACGGCTTCAAAATTTGAATTAAGAACATCAACAGGCTTATCATTTATATACATTATTTCTGATTCTTCTTTATTTCCGGCAAATTGAACTTTAACATCACCTAAAAATTCATACTTGCCTCCATAGGTTAGATTTTTATTGTTTTCATTTGGTTGTTTTGAAGATTCTTCTTTTAATTTTTTCGCTTCCTCATCTTGATCAGTAATATCTTTTTTTTGATCTAATTCGCGGTATAAGCCTTTATAGGAGTTAGAGTATTTATAAATTTGTGATGGTATAAATTTTAATCGGTCACTAAACTCTTTTTTTCTAAAATATTCAGTTGGAACTCATTCAGTTTTTATATTATTAGAAAGTTGATATTGTCAAATTTGGTTATCAATTGGGTGTGTAAACTTAATATAAGCTCTTGTAGGATTACCAAAAGAATCATAATTGTATCAAAAACTAGCCTTATAACTATTATCGTTTTGAGTCTTAACTTTGTCAAACCATTGGTTAACCAAATTATGGAAATAAGTTTTATTTGATTTTAAATTATTATTTGGGGGATTTTGTTCTTTAGGCGCAGGAGCATTAATACCTTTTTCAGGTCCAGTATCTGTTGGAATTGAGAATTTATTTTTAAAATTAGACTCAAAAGAACTCGAAATATTAGCTAAATATTTATTTAATTTATCAATTTTTTCGTTTTTGGTAATGGTTTGTTCTCTGGCAGAATAATTACCAGAAGCAATTGTTTTAATTTTAATAATTTTGTTATTTTGAACAGTATACTCAAAATAAAGTTTGAAATCACTTAGCTTAAAATTGTTTAAGTCTCAATTTTCATTTTTAGAATTTTTTAAATTATTAAAAAAATCAATTAATTTTTGCTTGACTCCCTTTTTTGAAGTAGTATTTAAAAATATATTGTACTTTTTTGAGTAATCCTTATTTTGAATATTAACATCTAAAAATGTGAAAAAAGTATCTTCTTTGATACTTTTTTCAAAATTTATATTATTAAAAGGATGCGAAAAATTGTTATAATCGTTTATTCCGCCCCTTTTGTTTCGAGAATAAGTGCCGTCCTTCATTTTAATTAACTGTTTAGAATATCTATTATAGCCCGATCAATTATGTTTATTTAAAATAAATTCAGATCTATTAAATCAACCATCATGTAATTTAATTACTGTTTTTGGTCTATTACTCAATTCAACAGCATAATAAGTATTTGCAAAGATTTCAATTTCTCATTTGCCTTTATTTGATTCATTTAAATCTATATCAACATCATATTCTTCTTCCAAATTAAATGTATTATTTACTGGTAAATATTCGGTATCTCATTGATCTTTTTTTATATAATTTGGTTCAACAATCGCTGATAAATTAAAAAAAATTGAACTTGAAAATACTAAAAATTGGTAAAACTTTAAAAATGTATTTTTCATTATTTCTCTCCTACAAAATGGTCTGTATTATTGTTTTCAGCATTTTCATCATAATTTTTAAAATTATCATAAAAAACTTCCATTTCGCGCTTTCTACTTGCGTTTTTAGATTTTAAATGTGCTATTTTTACGCTCATGTCTTCTTCTAGTTTTTGAAAATAATAAAAATTTTCGGTGTCGTTAGGCGAAAATTCAGCAATATCTTTTTTTGTAAATTCATACAACAAATTAATTAAAAGATTCACCTTTTTATTAAGTAGATCAATCATTAGTTCGTTTTCTTTTCTAAATTCATCCAGTTTTAGATAAAAAGGTATTTGAGAAATATAGCTAGCTTTTCTAAAAGAGTAAAATACATCATTTTTTACTTCAGAAAATGATTTTTGAAAATTTTCTTTTTGCAGAATTTCTATTAAAAAATCCTTAATGACTACTGTTGGTTTTTTACCATTTTGAAGTATTTTAAACTTTAAATCATCGATCAATTTTGCTTCATCAGGGTTTGTAAATTGCAAAAATAAAGCTGCCCGTTGAGTTTTTTTATTTTTCATTTTATATTCAATACTTTTCTTTTTGTTTTTAGTCATTTAATCTGTCTCCTTTATCGAAAAACAATTGTTTTTCAATGTTGTTATAATAAGAACTCAATTTAAATCTATCGATAGTATTTACTGTTAAAAGCATGTCCCCAATTTGTGCTAAATTAATAAAATTTTTTTCTTCTTCTGAAAGGCCACCAACATTTCTATAAAGTAAGTCTATTTTTTCAATATCTTTTGATTTTAAATTAAAAAATATTGAATATTGGCAGTTTTCAATAATAGCTTCACTTTTTCGAGCCGCTTCTCCGCTAATTGCAAAATCACCGGGATTTTGTGTTGTTATTATCAAGCCGCCATTGTATTTACGAATAGTTTTTGCAGTATCGAACAAAAAATTGAGGGCAAATAAATTTGACTCGTCAACGAACTTATGTCCTTCGTCCACAACTAGAACAATTTTTTTGTCATTTTCTTGATAAAAATCAGATATTTGACCTTGGATAAACGATAAAGCTAGGAAAAACGCTGCTTGATATACCCGTTTTTCGAGATTCATTAAAGCAGCAACGTTAAAAATAGTAAAATTAGAATTTAGATTTTCTGCATTAGATATATTATTAAACATTCGCCCCAGTACAGAATATTGCCCAAAATCAGTTTCAAAACTTGCAATTAGAACTTTTTTGTCATTTTCAGATAAATAATCAAAATCAGTTTTTTTAATAGTTTGAATTAAATCGGAAATTATTGGGTATTCATTATTTTCAAGTTTTGTGATATCTTTATTATTGATTTCAAAAAAACCATAACTTTTGTACAAAATTTTTAAAGAATTTAGAATAGCAATAAAATGAACATTTTTTAAGCTAGGAAAAATAATTTTAAAAAATGTTTCAAGCTTTGATATATGTAGGGCAATTAAATCTGGATTTGAAAAATCTTCTTCGGTTTCATTTGAATTTGGGTTAAAAGTTTTTCTGATTTGCAGTGGATTAAAAACTGTTAAACCGCTAGAATTTAAATGAATGATATTAGCTTTTAAATTTTTACCTATTTTTGCATATTCATTTTGTGGATCTAAAATAATCACTGAATTTCCGACCCCAATATTATAAGTAACTAATTTTTTTGTAATGGTAGTTTTTCCTGAACCTGAGGTTCCTAAAATAAACAAATTCGAGTTTTTTCTTGAGCTTTTTTGGTAAAATTGGTCAAAAAATAAAGGTGTGCCATCAGAAAAATTAGTTCCTAAAATATTATAATTGTTGTCATTAAATTCTCTTGTTGAAAACGGAAATCCTCAAGCTATGTTGTTTGAAAGCATTTCAATCCGTTCTTTTAAAGTGTCGGTATATTTGAAAAAAGAATTGACATATGCATTTAATTGATTAAATATTAATGTATGAATAATTGATCCTGAATTTTTAACAATTTGCTCATTTTTGCGTTCAATATTTTTTAATGCATCCTTAGAATTTGCTTGATTTACAAATAAGAATGTTGAAAAAAATATATTTTGACCACTTGCAGCTACATCAATGACGTTTTCGATTGCTTCTTGTTCTAATTGGTTTTTTCTTCGATTTAAAACACTTGCATTTGTTTCTTCAGAATTTAAAGAAAGAATAGAATAAGCTCGATTTAAAATTTTATCTTTTTCGCGATCAGATAACTTTTGAATATGCCAGACAATATTTGATTGAGAATTAAAAAAATTATTGGCTCAATACGGTGGTAATTCTAGAGGAAGTTCAGAAACACCTTGGATGGAGAAGTATTTATTCATTGACTGAAAATAGGTAGGTTTCCAATGAATTTCTGATAGTGAAAAAGCACTTTGAATATTTTCCCTTGTTGGATTTTCAACCAAATTTTCTATTTGTTCTTTTGAAAATTTATCAAAAGGATTTAAAATTCCAACCGCTAAATTTAATAATTCATCAATTTTTAATTTTTCAGCTTCAATTTCAATATGTGCCAATTTTTGTTTTAACATATTTATTTCAAAAGTCAAGTCGTTTTCTCTTTCATTATGAACAATCAAATAATAAGAAAATTTCATCTGACCTTCGAAGATATAATTTAAGTCTTCTTCATAAGAATCACATATTTTTTCGCCGAGATTATTAGTACAAATATTAAAATTTTTTTCCAAATATTCTTGATTAGTTTCGATATTATTTTGCTTAGCAATTTTAACAATCGAAATTTTTTGGTTTATATTATTAATTAAATTTGCAAATTGAAGCAAAATTGACTTTTGTTGGTCTTCATCATAACTAAAAATTTCAATGCCTTTTAATTTTAACCCACCAATTCAACCCCCATCTGTTTCAATATAATTTTTGTTAATTGATAAATAAGGTATTAAATTTTTTGAATTTGTAGATCCGCTTGCTGATGAGCTATATTTTCTAGGCATTGAAATATATTTAAATCAGTAAAATAGAATTTGTCATCCACGGGCTTTAAATTTTGGAAAATGAAAAATCATCGGCAGACCTAAAAAGGAAAAGAGAATAAGAAAAATTAAAATTTTTAAAAGAAAATGTAGCTGAGTGTTAATTGCAAAACTACACACTAGACAAAAAACAACTATTGTAAATAAAACTAAAAGATCAGCTATTGAAAAGTTTTTGAAAAATAGTACCTTAATTTTTTGAATTGGTTTATTCTGAACTTGTTTTTTCATTTTTATCCTTATTTTTTGCAGAATCTCTATATTCTTCTGCTAGTTTATGGGAGTTAGTTTTCTCAGGTGCGTTTGGATGTCTTTCAGTTCTTTGAACGGTTGTGTGTAAATTATCTGATCTTTTTAAAAATTTTTCTGCTCGATCATTTCTTTTTTGTGCTTTTTCATCAATTCTTTCTTTTATTTTTGCTTCTTTTCGATTTAAGCGAATCATTTTATTTTCAGCTTTATCTAATTTTTTCTGGTCAAAATCTGGAAGATTATATTCTTTTTTATAATTTTCAAAATCAATTGCTTTTTGAACCTTATCTATTTTTTGTTGGTTTTTGCTTATTTTTGCTTCTTTGTTTTCAATACCTCTAATATTGTGTCTGAATAACATTTTTGAACCTAGATATTTTGCTTCCTCAATTGCGCCTAAGTCTTTTCCTTCTTTATAGGCGTTTTTTGCTCTTCAAGCTCTAGTTAAAATATTTTTATGTTTGTTCTTCATTCAACCTGATCTAAAAGTTTGACCAAGTCTTCCTCTGTCATCTTTAAGTTTTTCTAGCATTTCGCGTTTTTGAGTTCGTGTTATCTCGCCTTTTTTAAAGGCATTATTAATTTCTTCACGCTTTGCATCATGATACCCACTTAATTTTTTAAGTCTTTTTACACCTTTTCCGGCAAGAGCACTTGAAGCACCAAGTAGTCCAGCCGTTATTCCGATCCCTTTTGTTGTTCGATGAGCTCATTCTTGTTGGGAACGCACAAAACCTTGTCCGCCAAAGTAGCTGGCAAATTCTTCGCCAATTGTTTTAATTGCGATTCCACCTCCTAAAATCATCAAAAAACTAAAAAAGAAATTGAAAATTCATGGGCTAACAAATTGACTTTTTATTTCAATATTTCATGCTTGGTTGGTTGAAAATTCAGCTCAAATAAAGAAAAATGAAAAAGAAAGTTGTGAAATAATAACTACTCAAAATTTACCCCAAAAAGCTTGCATATATTTTTTGAAGAGCTTTCCTTCGTCGCTAATTTGAGATATTGAAAAAACAGGTAATAAAAGTAGTTGATAGAACATTTGGGCTATATTTGCGACTAATGAAATTACAGTTGAGCCTAAAAGTCATGCAGTAATTAATGTCGAAAGAGCAATTAGAAAAATGATTTTAACACCATCTCCTCATTGGAGATCATAATAAATATCATATGAAATTATTTGTCCACTTGCTAATGATTTTAAATCACTATCAGTTAATTTAGTTCTAACCTCAGGCGGAAGCGCTCCTTTAACAAATGAAGAAACTAATGAATTATGATACCCAAGCGAATCTTTTATAAGATTTATAATAGAACTAACTATTATTAAGCCAAAAAACAGAAAAACAATGAATAAAATTGGGAAAACAATAGAAGCAATCGTTTTTATAATAACGTTTTTTAAACTTGAATCATAATTTTGTTTACCAGCTAAGAAAAAATTTCTAACTAACCTTTGTAAAATTAAAAAAATTATTAACGAAACTGCAACAGCGGTAATAATTCAAAAAACAATAGGAATTTGAGAAATACTAAATTCTTTTGAACCACCGAAAAATATATTTTTTAATAAATCAAAAGAGATTGAGCCAAATAATTCAGTTATAATATTTAAAATAGTGACAAAAGGTCAAACTAAAAGTCCTCATCCAACTGCAAAAAAACCGTAGGCAATTGTATTAACTAAACCGAAAAGCATTTAATTTATTGTTTTGGAGCTGATGAAAGTGTGTTTTTTATGCCTTCGGTAAATGACCCGGTTAAATTAGTAATAGCACCAATAACCCCAACGCCAACAACTAGCAATAAAATAATAGCCCCAAAAATTCAAGCCGATTGTTTAATATTTCGGTAAATGACCTTTTTTTGCTCTGGACCAGCAAATTTTGCTTGCAATAATCTAGCCATAAATCAAATAATGGAAGCAACCACAATAATTCCGGTCACAGCCGAAACCCCGATTAGTGCATATCCCATTACTGCATTCGAAACACCATTAACTGAATCTTTGACTTTGTCAAGATTTTCTTGTATTTGGTTTTGTTGTTGAAAAAGAGAAATAAGAGTTTCCATTTTATTTTTTCCTTTTAGTAGAATATGATATTTTTTAAAAATTTTGCTAAATGATATAAGAGAATAAAATAGGAGTTAAAAATAATAGAAAAAGAGTACTAAAAAATAGCATTAATTAAAAAACAAACAAAAATTAAATAAAATAAAGATTAAAAGATTAATTAGAAGTAGAAGCAGATCCAACTATCTCTGGATTATTGTCTTGGCTTGATTCAGAACTAGATGAACTTGAAGAACTAGAAGAATTAGAATCGTTTGAAGAAGAATCTGTATTTTTAGAAGCTGGATGTGAAACAATAGATTCTTTGTATTCTCAATCATAAAATTCTTTATAGTTATCTTTTCATTCTTCTCATTTTCTTAAGGAAATAGGATTATCTTTTCCATCATCAGTTTTTTTCTCGTCTAATTCCACAAATTTTAGACCACCCATTAAAGGATAGACATATTCATCAAGAAAAACATTATCAAGCCAATTTTTTAAAGGTCCGATTTTTTCAGTATCAGAAGCTTCTGAATTATATTTTCAAATCAAAGGTGCAATTTTTGAATTGTATACTTTAATCAAATCAGCAGCAAGTGATTGCATATCTACATTTTGGCCTAAATCAATATTAAAAACTAAGTCTTTTCTTAAGCTTGTGTGACTATCTGGTAAGAAAAAAATTTGATACTTTCGAAAAATATCTAAAAAAATGCTTTTAAGATTATTTTCAATTTGGTCTTTTAAAGATTTGTCTTTATCATTGATGTTAAATAATCTTTGCTCTAATTTGCTAAGAGTTTTCATTAATTCAGCCGCTGCATATTGGCCATTATAATTTCTCTGAATTCTTTGAATTAATTCTAACAAAGAGTATCAATGTCTTTCTGTTGGGCTAGGTTTATAATTTGTTTCGCGATAATAATCATCACGAAAATACCTAATATAATTTCATATTCTTTCAGTTTTATCACTAACTAACTTTTCGGATTTTAGATAAAGATCCATATGTCTTGGGCTTGCAAAGGCATTTCCAAACATAAAATCATGAACTAACATTTGTTTTTGAACGTAAGTTTTGTTTTCACGCTCTTCTGGAGGCAGCTCTTTTTTTACTATTGGCCAATATTCGTCAGTTTCGGGATAATCAAACGCAATAGTTTGATCAAAACCGGCATTTTTGTCTTTTAGACCGGTTTTTTCGTTAAAATCTTGCATTATTTTATCTCAAGCCGAAAAGTTTTTATTAGAGTTATATTCTCCAAGATTTTCTCACGTGTACTTTTTTAATTTTTCATCCAAATAAGATAATCTTTTATAATATTCATCTTTAAAATTGCTTGAACCTGCTTTAATATTGCTATCTTCTAACATAAAAGGTAGTGATTTATAATAAAATCAGTAATTTGATAAACCATATTTATTATTCGGGCTAGAAATAAAACTAGCATCACCAATTTCAGTTACATAATTTTTATCTTTTGAGTATAAATTTTGTGGATTTTTTGGATTTTTTTTAATGCCGTTAAACCCAAGCAAAGAATCATTAATTACTTCAGAATAAGTTTGATTTAGCTCTGAACCTGGAACACTAATTGTTTGTTCAGTTTTATCTTGCTCTTTTCCTTGTGTATTTACAGAACTCTTAGATCCTTTTGGTAAAAGGGTTTCAGTTATATTTTTTCTAACTTCAGTATAAGGATCAATACATGAAATTAAAAATAAAGGGCTGCTTAATCCAAGAATTAATAAATATTTTAGTTTTGATTTAAGAGAAAAAGTCAACATAAGTTTTAAAAACTCCAAAAATAATTACGACAATTAGAATTATTCAAAATCCAAGAAAAATTAATTTTCTTTTTGGATTAATTTTCAAATATGACTTAAATCTTTCTGATTTAAATAAAAAGTAATAACCCAAAGAAAATCAAAAAACAAATGAAAGTGGTGCTAAAATCAACATTGCAACCGAATTCATACTATAAATTATACCTTTTTTTAAAAGAATAAGAGAAATTAGCAAATAAATTCATATATTTTTTCTATTTTTGTTTGTTTTTAAGTATTTTGTCAATAAGCTCAATTTGCTGCTTTCTTGTTGTAACTTCAGCTTCAAGTTCGTCCAAAAGCAGTTTTTTTAAATTTTTTAAAGTTTCAGTGTCAGAACCTTGTAAAATTTTTAACTTTTCGTGTAAAACATTTATACTATTATCTTTTTTCATTTTGTTTCCTTTTCTAATTAATATATATAAAACTATTTATAGTTTTTCTAAAGTATATATAAGCCGATTTTTGGAGAAAACTAAAAATAGACTTATATTTTGGTTTTAATTTTTTTGCTGTATAATTAAGTTCGAAGAACCAAGAGTTTTGTATCAACAACCAAGAATTCTGCTTTGTTGTAGCCTTGATGCCGTATAATCAATCTTTTATCTTGATAAAATGATCTATATTTTGGTTTTTCGTGATTAATTTTTCAATGGGCTCCGTTATTTTTACATCAGCAAGGTAAATAAGAAAGCCCATTTTTTGATTTTCTAAGCAAATAACAAGGTCTTTTAATTACAAACTCGAAAATCTTTTTAATTTTAGTGACTATTGTTTTTGTTACTTTTCAATCAAAAACATTTTTTGACCAAAAATAAGTTTCATGGTTTTGATATCTTCAATATAAATTCTTTTGAATATTTTTTAAACTAATAGAAATTAATTCTTTTTCTAATTTAACCGCTTTATAATATGTATTTTTGTCTAAATTAATGCTATTAATTAATTTTTTAGATAAAGTTTTGTTTTCAAATTCAATTGGAATATTATTTTCAACAAACCATTTAAGAGCCTTAGCAATAGTTTTATTGTCTAAATCTAAATTCTGAAAATAAGCATAAGAGTTCTCTACTTGATAATGGCTATTTTTTCAGTTATTCAATTTGAAATTTTTAATTGCTAAATTTTTCAAATACTGATAAACTCTGAAATAATTTGCCATAACTAAATTTTCAAAGCCAACACACAAATCTAATATTTTTTTAGGGATATAATATTTTTTTAAATCAAGCACGCTAACAACAATTAATTTATTAGCTATTTTTTGTGTTTCAATAATATTCTCCTTAACTAGATAATTTAGAACTTTATAAATAGTTTTGACATTTCAAGTTTTTGCTGGTCAATTTGTATTTAATTTTCCCAAAATTTCTCTGACGTCTAAAAACTTACATTTTTGTCCTTTCTTTTTAAATTCAAAATCTCTAATTACTCAAAACACGTAAAACAAGTAAGAAGAATTTGAGGAAAAAATTTTTTTATTTTTTTTAGTAGTGTTTTTGGATTTTATGTTATAATTACTTATGCTCATTTGGTAACCTGTCTTCTATTTACTATTTGGGCGGGTTTTCGGAGGCTGAAAAGCCTCTTTTTTTATTTCCCAAATTTTTGATTTTTTAGTTCAGTTAATTGAATTTCCTTTTTAACTATTTGATTTTTAATTGAACTTTTATAACTATCATCAACTCATTGCTTATCGGAATTTAGAAGTAAATTAAGTGAATTAATTTCTTTTTCTATTTTTTCTACTAATTTAAAATTCAACTCATTTTTTACTTTTTTATTTAGAACTAAATTGCTTTTGTTTCCGCTATAATTAACTAAATTTTTTAATTTATCAATTATTTTCATTAGTTCGTTATTTAGTTCATTTTTTTCAATTTCAAGTTTTTTAAAATATTTTTTGTAAATTATTGAATATTCAGTTATTGTTTTATCTAACTCTTTTTGGTCTAGTGTATTTTTTTGACTAACATTTATAAAATTACCGCTTTCGCCATTTAATTTTTTTTCAAAATCAAATTCAATAAAATCAAAATTAAAATTAACTTCTTTGTTTTCATAAAAACTTTCCAAGCTTTTCTGCGGATGACTTCAAATTTCATAAGCAAAATTCGACTTTATATGAATTGGCTTTAACCCCGTGACAAAGACTCATGATTCTTCAGGGGGCATTTGTGCTAACTTATTCACGCTTATGATATTTTCTTGAGAAACTGTTTCAGAATTAGAAGTTTGATTAGATTTTTCGGCTTTTTCAGAATTTGAATAGGATTTTTTAATTACGTCTTTTTTCCCAGCGAATTTAACGAAAGTTTCAATCGATTTAATGTCGTTGGATCTGAAGTAAATTTTTAAAGCAGAATTTGATAAGATAGTATCATTTTCCTTGCCATATTTAGCCAGTTGTTGAATATTTTGTAAAACTAGTGCAAAATAAATTCCGTAACTAGCGGCGGTCGACATTTTCGTCGCCATTTGGTAAATCGAAGGTAAATTCCCAAATTCATCACCGAGAAATAAGAAATCTCTAAAATTCCGTCGGTTTGGTTTAGAATTTGCTATTGAAATTAAAGAAGAATAACAGTTGTTTATGATCGAAGGGATCATTAGTTGTCCGATGTTTGAATCAAGTTGAAACGTAATAAAAACTGCAAAAGGTTTAATATTTGAATTAAATTTTTCTTTAAAATCAGGATCTGATTGTTGTACTAGTTCGTCAAAATTTGTTTGATCTTTTGAAGAAAACATTTTCAGGCCTATTGAGTTAAATTTTGAAATAGCGCCATAGGCATTCACCAAAATCGAAGTTAGAGTATCTGGATTAGTGCTGATAAATTGAGCTATTTTTTCATTATAAAACGAAGAAAGTTCTTTATTATTTGAATTTTTGCAAATTTCAATTCAAGGTCCTTTGACAAAATTATGAAGAGATAAAAAATAAGCAAAATTTGCAAAAACATATTTTTCTTTGGTAAAAGTTTTATCGATTTTTGAATAAAGTAACAAATATCAACCTATTATATAAATTATCTCTTGAGCTTGTTTTGATCAAAAACTGTCTTTACTATTGTTATCCCACTCGTGAATAGATTCGATTGTTTTTTGGAGTCAATTTGAAGAAACATCATAATTTTGTAGTTTTTCTGCTTCAGTTTTATAAGGAGAATGGAATTTGTCTCAAATTAGTGATAAAAAATTTATCCCGCGAGACTTACCTAAATTTTGAAAATCCAGCAAAACAATTTCATAACCTTGGTTTTCAATTTCCTCAGAGAGGCTAGTAAAAAGTTCACCTTTTGGATCAATCACCATTAAATTAGGTCTTTTGTTTTCGTCTTTGATGTGAATGTTGTATTTGATTGTAGGGATAATGAATTTTTGAGTTTTCCCAGATCTTGTGTCACCTAAAATAAAGGCATGAGAATTTGAACAAACATAAAAATCGACTTCATTAGTTTTTCTATTGACTAATTCAGTTTTTATTACTCAACCAGATTTTTCAGAAATAGTACTTTTGTTTTTTTTAATTAAACTTAATTTTTTTTCTTTTTGAACTAAAAATAAATTTTTAAATTCTGTTTGGCTACCTATTTTTTCAATTTCATCAAAAAGTAAAAAGGTTTTGTTCAAGTCTTTTGAAAAAAGTTTTTTATTGTGCCGTTCGAAAAAATGAATAATAAAATAAAAAATAAATGTGCTAAGAAATGCTATTAATAAAATTCAAACAATTTCTTTTCAGTCCAAAATTAATGAGTAATAAGCATTAAAAATATTTTTAATTGGATTAAATTTCTTTGCAAAAATCCAAGGCCAAATACCCAAACAAATTAAAAATGGAGCTACAAAACTAATAATAGCAATTATAATTTTTTGTAATGCTTTTGGAAATTGTTCTAACTTCATTTTAAATTAACCTGTGATTTTTTTTACTGTTCTTTTATATCAATAAATCAAATTTATTTCTTTTTTAGGCTTGTCTTCTTGATAATATGAAAAGAAAGCGTTTTGATTGTTGATTTTTTGCAAACTAGTTTTTTTATCTTTGTTATTTTTTCTATTTATCTCTGCAAAATCAAGCTCTTTATTAAGTTTTTTCAATACAACGTTGCGGTTCTGGTAAAAAAATTCCTTTTGCTCCTTATCAATGATATTTTTTGCGTAAGAGATAACTTCAAAATCTTGCTTTTTTTGGTAATCACTAATTTTGTTTATAGTTTGGTTGAATCTATAAATTAAATTTTTAGTCCTCAAGTCCGTATCAAGAATTTTTTTAAATAATAAATTGATTGTCTCTTTTTTTGACTCGTCTAAATATTTGAAAAATTTAGACCGCTTTTGAGAATTAGAATTTAAAATTTTGTTTTTTTCCAAAATATCTAAACTTAAACTAGGAAAATTTTTTTCTTCTGAAAGTTTTTTAATTGAGTCAAATAATTCTGGTAAATTCTTTGCGTTTTCAATTGAATTTTTATTGCTAGAACTTATTTTTTCAGAATAAACATTTGAATAATCAATAATGGATTTTTGTAATTTTGAATCTAAGGCTAAATCCCGCAAATCAAATTCTTCAATTGCTTTTTTAGTTTCTTTTTTAATTTCACGCAAGTCTTTAACTAAATCATATAAATCTTCTAAATTTTGCTTTGGTGATAATGCAGCTAAAACTCCTTCAGCGAGATTTTTTGCATATTTAAATTTTTCCCGTTTGTCAAACCTTAATTTACCATCAAATTTAATAGTCTTTCTTTTTTCAGAAATCCATAAATGAATATGGGGGTGGTTTGTATTGTAATGAACTCCAGCAAAAATATTTAAATCCTTAATTTTTAAATTATTTAACTTTAACCATTTATTTATTTCAGGACTTAAATATTTGCCATGTTCTTCTAACGATGAAATTTTGTTTTTATGTATTAATTCAATATCTTTAAAACTAATTACATAAGACCAAACCGTTTGGTCTTTGCTAACTCTTGTGTTTTTTTTAGCTTGTTCAACCGGAATTATTTGACTCTCACCATCGGGTAAAATTTGTAATAAATTTTTTTGTAACTCAACTCCATTTCTAAGATCTTTTTTTTGCTTTTCTAAAATTGATTTTAAATAAGAAGCGTATGCTTTTGGCGATTTATCTTCTGCTGTTTCCCAAAAATTTTTAACTAAATAATTATTTTCTTCGGCAATACAAGCATCGAGCCGAGAAATATATTCAAGAAATTCTTTATTGCGATAAATAGCCTCAAATTTGGATCGAATTTCTCAATCTTTAGATCTTGAATTAAAAGCACCTTTAAAAAGCACAAGCACTTCATTTTCGAATCCAGCCATTTTTAAGCTTTCTGTTTATCTATTGTTGCTGATAAAAACATAGATTCTAGTCTTAATTGGGCTCAATCATCGCCTAATAACATTTCTGAATAAAGGTCTGTAACATAGTTAAGTTCTAAATCTTCTAGACCAGAAAGGAAATTAACATTTTCGCGTTTGCCGTATTCAATTAATTTATCTTTGCGATTTTCAAGTAAATTTTTAATTAATTTTTCTTTGAAAATAGTGTCAAATTTTTCTTCATTTATTCTTATCATAATTAGATTTCCTTTACTAAATTTTGTGTTTAATTTTTAAGCTATCAGTTTTAATTTCTTGTATGTGTGGGTTTAAATCTTGCTTTAAAGCTAATTTGTTGTCATATGACTTGGCGGCAATATTAAAAATTTTGGTAAATTGAATAAATTGACTTGCGCGAGCATACTGGGCGTACAAATATTCAATTGAATTCATATCTTGGGTTAAAAAATAGTACATTAGCCCTTCGTGTGATTTAGACAATTTTTTAGGTTCCCAAAAATTATCTTTATCTAGTTTAACAAATTGAATATTTTTAAAATACCAGTCAGGCTTTGCTTTTTCAAAATCTAAATCATTAGTTTTTTTAAATTCATTTCTCATTGTTAAATATGAATTTTTTTCAACCCAACCCGAAAATTTAATTGCATCATTTTTAATTTTTTCAGTAATAATAGGGTTAGTTTTAGAAAGTTCAATTAATTGGATTGAAAGTTGTTTAACGATTTGTTCATTTTTTTCATTAGAAAAAAGATTATCTCTATATTTATTGTTTCTTGGCGTATAAGAAAATTTAGAATTAGTTTTTGGTAGTTCATTTAATTTATTGTTAGAAACTAAATATTCAATTAATATTTTTTCACTTTTTTCAATTGGTAAATTTGCGAAATCAGGAATATGTTCTAAAATTAAAGGATATAATTCTGCTTGCTTTAATTTAGAAAGATTTTTTTTTATTCCTCAGTATTTTTTGTCTAGTTCCATTGTTAAAACCTCTATTTTATTATTCAGCAAAAAAATCTTTTAAAAAATTTAATTGCTCTTCTTTTGTTACTTCGATATGATTTTTTGACTCTAAAGGTTGATCTAAATTTGTTTCTTCTTGACTTAAATCCAAACTATCAAAATCAAATTCTTCAAAAATGTTTGTAGCATTATTTTGGCTTAAGTCATCTTCTTCAGGTTTCTCAAAATTTGGTTGACCTAAATTTAAAATTTCAAAATTTTTCTCCTTTCTTTTTTCAAATTGTTTTTTTGCTTCAAGTAATTTAAAATCTTCTAAAATTAAGGTTAATTCGCGTTTATTATTTTTAACAAAACTTTTAAGCTTACATCTCACTGCTAAAGGCGAACCTTTTGTGACTCATTCACCTAGTTTTAAAAACTTTTCGTTAAACCCAAAAATAGTAAAAAAATCGGTTTTAGAGTTATTCCCAACTGCTAAATTAAAATAGATGTAATGTTTATTATTAGAGGATTTAAAACTTACAAAATTCGTTAGTCTTCCAATTAAATTGACTTGATTTTCCATCTTGACACCTTTCTTTCATTATTTATATTCGTGGGGAAATTTTTCATTATTTTTTAAATCTAAAGAATGATTAGGTTTTGAGTGATTTTTAGAAATTATTTGGTAATCCTCGATTTTAATTTCTAGATAAAAAATTTTTTCGTTTTGAGGATTTTGAAAACTTGAAAGACTAACTGGACCTTGAACAAAAATTAAATCGCCAATTGATATTTCATTAGTTATTTTAGTTTTCGAGCCAAATCCAATAAGATAAAAACTAGTAGGTTTTTGAGTATTTTTATTCTTAACTTCAATTTTAAATCTAACAAAATTTAAACTTGAATTGTTGGTTTGGCTGATAAAAGGAGCTGAAGTAACTTGCCCGACAACCAAAACTTTGTTTAACATTATTCTATTCTCCTTAAATTTAGTCTTTTTTTATTTTTTGAACAAGAGCAAAAATGTATTTTTTTTCAAAATCATGTTCTTTTTGCATTTCAGAATACTTTGAAAAAAGATATTCAATTGAATTATTATTTTTTAAAAATTTAATAAGGACTTCTTTTTCCGATTTTGCATAATCAAAAATTTCATTATTTTTTATTTCTATAAAATTTATATCCTCATCTATTTCTAAATTAATATTTTGAATCATTGCTAATTCAACAGGTTTTCAATCTCCAAAATTTTCCGCTTCATCTAAAATATTTAGAAATAATTCTTTGTCTTTACCTGTTTCAAAATCTTCAATTATTGTTTTTATTAATTGGTCAAGAATAAAATTTTTTGTTTCTTTATTCAAATCTTCAAGCTGTCCTTTGAAAGTTATGTATTTATCATCGAAAGGAAATTTTCGAGTTAAAAAACACACACGATTTCTAGTTTGCAAAAAACTATTTAAAAAACTTAAATTTTCTTTACTATTTTCTTTGAAATAAAATTCTAGAACCTCATATTTATTTCTCGCAAAAATGAGGTTACTAAAACTTTTATCAACTTTAATTCAATCACTAGAAATTAGAAAACCGAGATTGCTAATTATTCGCTTTGCAATAACAACATCTATTTCATTTAATTCGACTTGCTGTTTTACTAGTTTTATAAAATCGCTTTTATTTACTCAACCACTTTCAAAAACTTGATTCTCAAAAGTTGTTCAAATTAAATTGATTTCATTCTCTGATAAAAAATATAAATTTTCCGGAACAAAGTTGTTACTAAGCATAATAAAAAACCTCTTTTTAAGAGGCTTCAAATGTTCACAAATTTTAATAACTTACAAAAATGTTTGGTCTAAAATAAAATTGTGTTATAATAAATCTCACTAAGAATAATTAATAAATTTTTGATATTGAATTAAGGGGGAATTAGTTATGTTTTTTTGTCTAATAAAATTAGATAGTGCGAATTATCCATTATATTTTTAGATATGATGGAATGCCTTAAATTTGACCGTTTAGAAATCTATATAAATTTAGGGCTTTTGGTTACTGTTCTTTCAAAACTTCATATGTTTTTTTTAGGCTCAATTTAGATAAAAACGAGTTTTCTATTTGCATTGAGTTTAAATAGTAGCTGTATTTTTTTGTGATTTTTGTCAGTGTTTAAAACTAAAAAAGTAGTTTAAAAATTTCGTAATTTTGCTTTTTAAGGTAAAATTTTAGCATTTTTAGTTTGATTTATTTGATTAATGAGTAGATTTTTCTTTCATGAGTGTTAGATTTAAAATTCAGTGTTTTGCTTTGATAGTTATTTTTCCTGAGTTTGCCAGTTTGATGGCGTTGCTATTTACCCGAATATTTGAAATAGGTATGTTTTTTTACTTTGGTATCTTAATAAACCAGTAAAAAATAGGTAATTAACTTTTGCCAAAAAAAAGTTAAAAAAGCGCCCAAAACGGGATACTTTTTAAGATTATCTCATCAAACTGGCAAGCTCGGGTATTTTAATTTTACAAAAAAGCAAATAAAAAATCCCGGTTTTTGCAAGAACCGAGATTTTTTGTACTAAAAGTATAAAAATGTCAAAAACTAAATAATTAGGCTTGTTTTTCAACTAAATCAACATTGACTTTCAGTAATTTTTGCAGTCATGTTTTTTTAGTTTGTTTTGTTGAGTCAACACCTTGGGCTAAAAGAATTAGACCAATAATTCCAACAAAAACAGTAATTCAACCTAAAACATAGTGGAATTGACCGATAATTAGACTAAGTCCGAAGAAGAGGTTTCAGTCACCCATTCCTAAAAATCCGGTTGTAACTGGATTTTGAACAACAGAAACTCCAGCCTCATTTTGAAGAACAGGAATTCCAACATCGCCAATATTTTGCACCAGTTTTAGACCAAATGAAATTACAATAATTTCAAAAAATCCTATAATTGCCGGCACAATAAAGGCAGCTTTTCAACCTCCAGATGCATTAGCATAAACTCCCATTGCTCCTGAGTTGAAAAATAGTGTAATAAAGAGTGGAATTGCAACTAGAGAATAATTATTTCCTGGAATTGCAGCAAGTCCAACTGCGACAAATACGGCCAAAAATTGCCCTAGAACCCCACCAAGGAATCCGTAAGTAACAGCATTAATTGAATATCCATAAGTAGCGGCAATGTCAATAGCAACAACAGCACCAGGAATTACTTTTTCAGAAATTCCGTGGAATGACTGTTGTAATTCAGTAACAAACATTCTAACACCAGTTATAATTGCAATTAAGGCAGCAATTATTCTGAGTGTTCCTCCTAAAATTAGGAAGACAAAGTTTGCGCCTTGGAATGTACTATTATTTCAAGCAGCACCGATTTTCGCTGCTTGCCCTGCAAAGCCACTGTAAGTAGAATTAAGAGTATTTTCTATACCGTGGTAGCCAATAATTATAGCAAATAAAACTGCAAAAAGAAGTAAAATAATTATTGTTTGTGTGAAAATGTTATCTTCAAAAATTTTGAGTGATTCAGGTAGTTTACGATTTTCAGCACTGTGTTCTTTGTTTCCAAAAAAGCGACCCATTTTGTAGCTAGTAAATAAAGTAAGCATTTGTTGGTGGCCAACAGCAAAACCAGCATTTTGGGTAACAAGGTTAGTTATTTTTAAGGTAGCTACTGACGAAGTTGCCCAGTAAATTCCTAAAAATAAACCTGAAATAAGTACAAGTCCGACTTGAGATCCAGCAGAAATTGCCCCATCGTCAAGAAGCGGAATTGAACGGAATAAAATCATATATAAAAGTGCGGTTACAACTGTTGATTGCTGGAGCATAATATGTCCGGTAATCACAATTGAATTTGTGTTAGTGAACCTTTTTGCTAAAACCATTAAAATATTAACAATAAAAGCAGCAATGAAGGTGAATGATGCTAAGGTAAGAAAGTTATTTGCTTGTCCAAAGCCTGTTTGAAGAAAATTCTCAGCAGAAGTTCAGCCCAAATAAGGATCAAGCGGAACAACACCACCGGATTTAATAGCTCCAATTGCATCAAAAACTGGACGAGCCAGACCAACTAGCCCACCTGCTCCAATTGACAAAAGGAAAATTCCAATAGCGGTCTTTAGAGCTCCAAGAAATGCATCGCGACCACCACGGCCTAAAACAAGATAACCAACAAAAACCAAAGACCCAAGCAAAAGTGCATTTTGTCTTAAATAGTTATCAAGATAAACCACTCGAACAAGGAAAACAAGAGCAGTTGAAAAACTCTCGCCATTGTGTCCCATTCGAACACCGAGGGTGATCCCGATAATTAAAAGGTTAACAAACAAGAAAATAAGTAGGCCAAAAAGTAATTTATTATTTTTTTTACTAAGCGACATTTTATTTCCTTTCTTAAAATTTTTTTTAAAAATTTAAACTAACAAAATAGTTTTGTTAGAATTTAAAATCGCTAGATTTTAAAGGTTTTTTTGAGTTCTAGTATGTACTCAGGAAGAATTGACGGATCAAATTTTCGCGGCTGATCAAAGGTCAATATTTCGGCTGGATTGTTAATCAAAATATCATTAATTGCTTCTTGACTAACACCAACTTGTCTTAAAAGTGGAATAAACCGATCAAAAAGATAAGCAAATCCATGGCTCATTTTCCCTTTTTGCATTCCATAGTTTTTTTGATATAAAACCCGGCCTGCATCAAGTGATAAAGTTATATGCTTTTGGAGACCAAGATCAACTAGATATTTAATGTTTTCGGCTAAGATTGCATCAGTATAATACTTAACACGATCAGGGCCATCAAAACACAAAGTCACACCTAATTCCTTAATTATTTTTGCATAATAATACTTGTCAGGATTTTTATTTAAGTGTGAAAGCTGAATTTTACGCGGATTAGCACCAAAATCAATTAAATATTTAGCAGCCTCATAAGCCATTGTTCCTAGTTGGGTGTGAACCAAAATTGGCGCACCGGTTTCAATTGAGGCTCTTGCAGCGACTTCCAAAGATTTTAACTCAAGACGATCAATTGCCCCATAACCTGTTCCGGCTTTAATTATTCCTGCTTTTGCCTTTGAACGTTTAACAACTGGGCCAGAATAATTATACTCATCCATTCCTTGGGTTATTTCGGCAACAACCATCTTGGTAATTTCATCAGTTGGAACAAGCGCGAGTCAAGAAGCGCCTTTATCATAAAAAGCGGCCTTGTGAAAACCGGTGGACATAATAATATGCACTTTACCAGCTAATTCCTGGGCGATTTCGAGCATGCGATAAACATCTCTACCAACATTTGGCGGGTCCATTGTCACCAACGTTTTCCCGCCACGAGCTGCAAATTCGAGCGATTCGGCAATTGCAGCTTCGTTTGAAAGCATCACAAAATCAGGGTGTTCATGAGCTTCAGGACCATAATTTTTAATTAAATGGTCATGACAGTCAACAACTCCTAACTCTGAGGGACAAATATCTCCTAAAACAGTTCTAGAAAATTTTTCCGTATTTTGCATTAAAAATTTTTTTTCCTTTCTTTAGTTTTAAAGTCAACACATAACAAATAAAATTTGTTTTTAAAATATATTTTTTATTATACCACTTTTTTAACGGAATGTGAAAAAAGCAAAACAAAAAATGTTTTGCGATTATAAATAACTATATTAAGCTTCGTTAAGCTTCTTTGAAAATATAAAATCCGTATTATTTTAACAAAAAAATAAAAAATAAAAACTAAAAATTTTTGGAATTTTTCTGAACTTACCAGTTTGATGGAAAAATTCACTTTTTATTGAGTATAAAAACACAAAAATACCCGTAAATCCGTGTTTTTTGACACTAAAACATTAATCTTTATTGTTTTAAAATCACCCTTTTGTAAAAAAAAAAAAAAAATGTTTGGTCTAAGAAAAAATTATGTTATAATATGTCTCACTAAGAATGAATTAATAAATTTTGATTTTGAATTAAGGGGGAATTAATTATGTTTTTTGTCTAAAAAAATCAGAAAATGCGACTTTTCCGTCATATTTTTAAATATGATGCAATGTCTTAAATTTAACCGTTTAGAAATCTATAAATTTAAGGCTTTTAATTATGGCTCTTTCAAAACTTCACATATTTTTTTAGGCTCGCTGCAAATAAAAATGAGTTTTCTATTTGCATTGAGTTTAAATAGTAGTTGTATTTTTATCCATAAATTGATTTTTGTCAGTGTTTTAAAATAGGTAATTAACTTTTGCCAAAAAAGTTAAAAAGCACGAAAAACCGGACAATTTTTTAAGATTATCTCACCAAATTGAGAAACTCGGAAAATATATAAAGTGCGTATTATTTTAAGAAAAAAATAAAAAATAAAAACTAAAAATTTTGAGAATTTTTAGTTCCTAAATCGAAGATAAAAATGCAACGT
>VZDP01000012.1 GCA_009756935.1 Mesomycoplasma ovipneumoniae
AAAAGCCATAAATTTGTAGATTTCTAAACGGTCAAATTTAAGGCATTCCATCATATTTTTAAGGCATTCCATCATATTTAAAAATATAATGGATAATTCGCATTATTTTATTTTTATACGACAAAAAACATAATAATCCCCCCTTAATTCATATTAAAAATTTATTAATTATTCTTAGTGAATCATATTATAACAGAAATTTTTTTTAGACCAAGCATTTTTTTTTTTTTTTTTGCAAAAGGTTAATTTTAAAATAATAAAAATTAAGATTTTAGCTCAAAAAACCCGGATTTACGGGTATTTTTTCATATTTATATTCACTAAAAAGTGAATTTTTGCATCAAACTGGGAAACTCAGGAAAATAGATAATTATTATATTCCAAACAATTAAAAAAGGCAAATGAAAATTTGCCTTTTTTTTATAGAGTTGTATTATAGATATTTTTTAGAGATTAGAGATTTTTTATAGACTTTTTTATTGAGAATGAAGAGAGATTAAATAAATGAATTTTGTAATTCACAAAAATAAAATATAACTTATAAATTAATAATAACGAAAGGAGATTTTACATATGCATGAAGACATACATAATGAATTTTGTTATTGACAAAAATAAAATTTATTTTACAAAGACAAATATGAAAAGGAAAATCTAAAAATGCATGTAAACACACATAATAAACTTTGTTTTTACAAAAAATAAAAAGAATTTTATTAGTAAGAATTTAGAATGGAGATTCTAAATATGTATTAAAAAAAAAAAAAAAATTAATTATCACTATAAATTTAGAAAGGAGGTTTTAATCATGATTTTACAAAAAAACCACAAAATATATCATAAATAAAAAATTAAGAAAGGAGTTTACTAAACATGGATGAAAACATAAAAAAATAATTTAATAAATAAATGGAAACACGCAATTTATAAATAAAAAACAAAATAAGGAGGCAATAAAAATATAAACTATTTTTTAATGTATCATGCTTTAAAAGAAATAGAAAACGAAAACGAAAGGGTTTTGGCGGGCCAGACAGGATTTGAACCTGCGCGGGATTTCACTCCCCTAACGCGTTAGCAGTGCGTCCTCTTCAGCCTCTTGAGTACTGGCCCATATTTTTATAATTATATCATAAAATATTATATAATAAAATAAAAAAAATAAAAGGCAGAAAAATGAAAATTTTAGGTATTGAAACCTCTCATGATGATGCTTCTGTTGCTCTTTTATGTGATGGAAAAGTCGAAATAATTTTAACAATTAGCCAAATTGAATTTCACCAAAAATTTGGTGGAACAATTCCAGAACTTGCTGCTCGCGAACATTCGCGAAATTTAGCAATAATTTTAGAAAAATTATTGCAAAAACGTGTTGATTTTTCCTCAATTGATGCTATTGCATACACAAATAATCCCGGATTATTGGGTGCTTTGAAAATAGGATTTTTATTTGCAAACGCATTAAGTCTTTATTTTAATAAGCCTTTGATTCCAGTTAACCACCTTTTAGGACATTTTTGGTCGGCAAATATTGATGATGAAATTGTTTTTCCAGCACTTTCGCTCTTAATTTCTGGAGGTCATAGTCAATGAATTTTGGCTAAAAACGAGAGTGAACTTGAAATTATTGGCTCAACAGTTGACGATGCTCTGGGCGAAATTTATGATAAAATTGGCAGAAATTTAGGCTTAGTGTTGCCAGGCGGACCAAAAATCGACCAAATTTGACAGCAAAATCGACAAAATATTGGCGAACTAATCAATTTCAGTTTGCCAAAAAAGCTGGCAAATCCTTTTGATTTTTCTTTTAGCGGACTAAAAACTCAAGTCATAAATTTTACTAACCAAATGAAGCAAAAAAATAAACTTGATGTAAAAAATGTCCAAAAAATCGCCGTTTCTTTTCAAGAAACAATAATAAAATATTTAAAAAGACAGCTTGATTCTGTTTTAAATGACAATAAGAATATAAAAACTCTAACTTTAGTTGGCGGCGTTGCGGCAAATTCTGGAATTAGAGCATTATTTAAAGAATATAAAAAAAATTATAAAATTGTTATTCCAAAAAGGGAATTTTGTACCGACAATGGGGCTATGATCGCAAAAGCTGCACAAATAGAGCTAAAATTAAATCGCAAAAACAAAAATTAGAATCCCGGTAGCGACAATTGCTCAAAAAGATAAAGCATAAAAAAAGATATGACTGTCTTGTTTTTTTAGTTTGTAATTCAAAATTAAGTTTTCTTGCATCGTATTTTGGATTTCTTTGTAGCGATCAACTCTTTTTTCACCTACTCAAACAGTCAAAATTCCGATCGCTGATAATAAATAAGGTAAAAATCAAGTATAAATTCTGTTAGTAAAGTTAAAAATATCTAAATTTAAAGAGTTTGCTTCATCAAAAAAGCTTTTGAAAATTAATTTTGTTATTAAATCGGCAGAACCAACGCCACCTGGAGAAGGTGAGAGATTGTTTGAAATTTGTAAGAGCGTAAATCCTGATATAAATTTGAGATAATCGTGAAAATTAATATTACTTAGATCTAAACCTTGTTCTTTTAAAGTGATAATTAAAATTACAAAAGAGAAATTTATGAAAAAAACTGGTAATTTGTAAAGCAAAAGTATTTTTGCCAACAGTTTTTTATTAGACAAAACTTCCATAAAATGGTTTTTGAAATTATCAATTAAAAATTGAAAACGGTATTCTAATCTTTGTCTGTCCTCAATTTTTTTTAAAAAATTGAGATTTAAAAGTGAAACAAATAATTTAATCAGCAAATATTGCAATTTTTTCCAAACAGAAATAATTATAATTATTAATAAAACTAGAACATTTAAAAAAATATTGACAACAAGTCAAGCAAAGAAAATTATTTTTTCCCAGGAATCTAAAATAAAAAGATCACGATAGTAAATAAATCCAACTGGAATTAAAATCAAACTGACAACTAAATTAAAAACCTGATGAATTAGGGCATTATATGTCAAGGTTGCGCTGATATTTTTCAGTGGATATTTCTTTTTTTGCAAATATCAATAATAACTTATTTCGCCACCAAATGAAAAAGGTGTAGAAAATTGCATAAAAGTGGCGATAAAAGTGGCGATAAAAAGGTGTCTAAACCTCGTTTTTACCTTCTGATATTTAAAGATCCGCCGTAATTGCAAGGTTGAGGCTAAATTTCAAAATAAAAAATGAGCAATTGCACCAAGAAGAACTAATCTATTTACCCGAGATTTGAAAAAAAACTCATAAAATTTAACAAAAATTTTTGTAGGCGAGCCGTCTGCAAAACTAGAGTTGTAGAAATTATAAAATAAAAGAATTAAAATTACGATAATAGTTGTTATAAAAATCCCAAATTTAAGAAAATTCTTCGTTTTGTTGTTTTTTGATGATGCTAGATTTTTATTTGCAAGTTTAACTTTATCAATAAGAAGGTTTTCCAAAAAAACTGCTTCTTTTTCGGTGTGATTTTTTGATAAAAAATTTGTGTAGAGTGTTAATTCTTCTTTTGGTTTAAAGTAAATTAGTGTGTAAAAATCGTTATTTTTTAAGTTAACTTTTAATTTTATCGAATGTTTTCCAGAATCTGAATTTGAAATGTTGTATCCTTGTGGACGAAATTGAACATCACTTTCATTTACAAGCAAGTTTACAATTTTATCAAAAGTTGATGGAGTTGCTTTCATTCGGTACTTATATTGGAAAACAAAATTCAACTCATTTTTCATCTTTTGGATAATTTCAAATATATTTAAATTATTTTGGGTGTAAAATTCAAAAATTTTGACATACCAGAGAATAGAAAATTTAGTGCTAATTCCGTATTTAATTGAATTTTCAGAAACTTTAGGAACAAAATGAACGCTTTTCGATGTTATAACAACAACTTCATCGTTAGTTTTTTCTCGAATTTTAAGTAATTCAGTTTCTGAATTCTCATTATATTCACAAAATTTTGTGATTTTAGCACCGAATTTCTGCTCAATAAACTCAGAAATGTAGTTATTAGCTTGATGACTTATCAGAAAATATTTCCCATTTTTTCAATTTCTTTCAAGAAAATCAAGCACTAACAACTGAAAATCATTATCTTTTATAATATTAAAGTTCAATTTTTTACGAACTGCAGTTATAATTTTGTTTTTTTTGACTCAAAAAATTACATTTGTCATAAATTTAGCATTTACTACTCCGCCTATGGAGCTGGAGAAGCGCGGATTTTGCCAATTGCACTAAAAAATTTCATTTTATTGAATGTTGACGGTCAAAAAATTTATTACTGATTTGGTCATTCAAATTTATATGAAAATATTTATCAAGGTAAATATGAAATTTTAAAATATTATTTCAAACAAAAATTAGTCAAACTTGAACAAGATATTTTTCTGCGTGATGGCAAGGATCCGGCGTTCTTTGTCTCATGACCACCAAGGCAAAATAATTTAACTAAAAATGTGATTGGATCATCTATGGAAGAATTAATTTTATATCGGGATGCCTTGAATAAATTTCTAAAAGAAACAGACCATGAATTTGAATACTTTAGACGCTTTCTAGAAAATACTAATTTATATAGCCAGCAAGAAAAAGAATTAATTTTACAACAACACCTTCTCTTTTCTTGAGACTCTGATGATTGGACTGAATATTATGATGAAATTGCAAGAGTAGATTTTCGCGGTCATAAAAGCAAAAAATTTCTTGAGATAGAAGGAAAATCGTAGGTCTTTTTGTTAATTAATAAATTTAAAGACAAAAGATTTAAGTTTATTTTTAAAATTCTTATTTATTTAAAAATAGCAATTTTGTTAGTGAATTTATGTTTATTTACAAAAATGTGCCTGAGTTTTAGCGGTTTGAAGTTTACTAGCCCAATCAGAATTAACCAAAATTATTATTAATAACTTGCTGCCTAGTTCAGTAAAAGCTAAAATCAGTAAAAATAAAAGTGACCGTGAAAATATGGAAGAAAAATTAAATTCTCCTATTGATTTTTATTCGAATAATCGATGAGTTATGAAAAATCTGGCTGAAAAACAAGAGATACAGCAAATTTGATTGTAGGAAACGGATGGCTACGAGGATGATCAAATAATAATTTAAATAAAGATCCCAGTTTTACTAAAGGCCCTTTTGTTACCGGAAGCGGACTTGCTCATGATTCTATTGATTGAACCGACCCCGACAACTTCTTTAGAACTACTCACAAGGATAAAGACCCAGAAGACAAGCCGTACATAAAAGTCTTTTTCCCCGGTTATCATGTAAGAAGAGCAAGATTAAGACATGAGCATCTATATAGAAATGAAATGCTAAATGTTGAAAAGGTACATTTTTTATATGGAACACCAATTAGATTTGATGTCTAAGGCAAAAAAACAATTAAAAAAACTAAAATATTTAGAAATTAATATTAAAAGTCCTTGTTCAGTTGAAAATATAATTCAAGATTATGATCCTGAGTGTGAAGATAGGTTTGCGCGAATACCTAATTTTTTATGAGTTTATGGTATGGATTTTTGCGCTGAGGTAATTAACCCGATTGAGACAATTATTGGTATTGACTATAAGCAGGATAGCTATATCTATAACTTAAAATTAGCAGATATTCCAAAAACTGTGTTTTTTTCTAAGGATCTTGAAAATTTCCATTTTTATAATGAGATTAGATGCTTGATTGGTAGTCATACTTATGAAGATCAAGAATATTGTCAAAAAAATAAAAATCAGAGTGGTGAGCCTGTTCCTCGAGTTTATTTTTCAAATACTTGGTACTACACTAAAGGTTTGAAAAAGGTTGTTGTTGCCTTTGAAAACTTTAATGACACTGAAAAATGTGAATTTTCAATTTCTTATCCTACCGTTTTTAGAAAAATATTTAAATCAGTAGAAAAATTAAAAGAAATTGAATCTTTAATAATTAAGGAAATCAAAGAAAGTGTTCCTTATGCTAAGCCAAAAAATTTAGCAAATTATCACGAAAAAATCTTTGATTTTTTATCAAAAAGATATGAATATAACTCAGAATATGTAGATATAAACAAACCATATTTAGGACAAAATGTAGAAAATATCTACAATTTGATTTTTTCGTCATAATTTGCTAATTTTTTTGGCTTTGCATAAGGAACACTTTCTTTAATTTCCTTAATTATCAGATTTTCAATTTTTTTTAGTTCATCTTTTGATTTGAACATTTTTTGAAAAACTCCAGGAAAAGAAATTGAAAATTCACATTTTTCTGTATCACCAAAATTTTCAAAAGCAACGATTACTGCTCTAAAACCTTTAGTCTCATAGGGAGTGTCCGAAAAATAGGGTTCTCATTTACATTCATCACTTAGATTTTCTTTTTTTCGACAATAATCTTCGTCGCCTCAGTCGCCAATTAAACACCTAATATCGTTATAAAAATGGAAATCTTTGAGTTTTTTGGAAAAAAACACACTTTTTGGGATATCTTCTAGTTTTAAATTATAAACATAATCTTCTTGTTTATAATTTAAACTAATAATTCTTTCAATTGGATTAGGATTGAAGGTTTCATAAAGGTAATTGTATAAAAAATTTGGAAATGGATAATTCTTATAATAACAATCAGACGTTGAATCAACATCATCCCTAGTCATATTACCAAYTGAACAACGACTTTTAATATTAATTTCTATATATTTTAGTTTAATTAACTGTTTTTTTGCCTTAGTTACTAAATCTAATTGCATCTCCATATAAAAAATGCACCTTTTCAATATTTAACATTTTTTCTCTTGGTATAAAATCCTTCTTTTCGAATTTTCCCTTTATCATTCTTGCTCTCCTTACGTGATAACTGGGAAAAAGTATTTTTATGTATGATTGGCAATTGTCGGTTAGATTTTCTTTAATATCAAACTCGGAACATTTTTGCAAGCAAACATAAATTCAACTGACAAAATTGCTATTTTTAAATAGATAAAAATGAAAAACAAGTTAAAAATTTTAAAAATAAACTTAAATCTTTTGTCTTTAAATTCATTAATTAACAAAAAGATCTACGATTCCCCTTCTATCTCAATAAATTTTTTGCTTTTATAACCGCGAAAATCTACTCTTGCAATTTCATCATAATATTCAGTTCTATCATCATTATCTCAAGAAAAGAGAGCGTGTTCTTCTAAAATTAATTCTTTTTCTTGTTGGCTATATAAATTAGTATTTTCTAGAAAGTCTGTAAAATACCCAAATTCATGGTCTGTTTCTTTTAGAAATTTATTCAACGCATCCCGATATAAAATTAATTCTTCCATAGATGATCCAATCACATTTTTAGCTAAATTATTTTGCCTTGGTGATCTAGAAACAAAGAACGCCGGATCCTTGCCATCACGCAGAAAAATATCTTGTTCAAGTTTGACCAATTTTTGTTTGAAATAATATTTTAAAATTTCGTATTTACCTTGATAAATATCATCATATAAATTTGAATGTCCAAATCAGTAATAAATTTTTTGACCATCAACATACAATAAAATGAAATTTTTTAATGCAATTGGCAAAATTCATGCTTCGCCTGCTCCATAGGCGGAGTAGTAATATGGTTGAAATCAAAAAACTGGCTTTTTTGAGTCAAATTGGGAAATTATTTCATCAAAAAGTCCATATTCTTGCCCGCCAAAGTAAAAAATTTCGAAATTTTCAAGTTTTAATTTTGCTCAACTTGGCAGAATAAAAAAATCAGGTTCATCGGGGTAAAAATCTAGATCTTCAATTCAATATTTAGGACCAAATAAAATTTGCAACAAATAGATTAATTCGATTTTATTTGTCCAATTATTCACATTATCATAATAATTTTGGCCGTCTTCACCAAAAAGTTCGATGCAATACTTTCGATATTCTGGACCAAATTTATCAAATCAACTAAGAATAAATTTATCGCGATTTTCAATGTTTAAATTAAGCTTTTTAATCCCGTATTTTTCAAATTTTTTAAGCAAATTTTCATAAGTTTCAAAAGTAAATACATTTTGAATTGGTTGAATTTGGGTTTTTTCGCCAAAATTATAATTCTCTTTTAATAACAAATTGTAGATATTTTCTACATTTTGTCCTAAATATGCTTTATTTATATCTACAAACTTTGAATTATATTCATATCTATTTGATAAAAAATCAAAGATTTTTTCGTGGTAATTTGCTAAATTTTTTGGCTTTGCATAAGGAACACTTTCCTGAATTTCCTTAATAATTAAAGCTTCAATTTCTCTTAATTTGCTTTTTGATTTAAATATTTTTCAAAAAATAGCCGGATAAGAGATTGAAAATTCGCATTTTTCAATATCATCAAAGTTTTCAAAGACAACAACAACTTTTTCAAAAGCTTTACCATCGTGTAAAGCATATGAAGAATAAAGTTCAGAGATAAAATCAACATTTTCTTTTCCATTTTTTTCACAATATTCATTGTCGTCTCAGTCGCCAATTAAACACCTAATATCATTATAAAAATCAAATTTATTGAGTTTTTTGGAAAAAAACGCACTTTTTGGGATATCTTCTAGTTTTAAATTATAAACATAATCTTCTTGTTTATAATTTAAGCTAATAATTCTTTCAATTGGATTAGGATTGAAGCCGTCGTAAAGGTAATTGTATAAAAAAATTGGAAATGGAAAATCATCATCATCATATTTACAATCAAGCGATAATTTAACATCATTCACAATCATGTTTCGAATTGAACAACGACTTTTAATATTAATTTCTATATATTTTAGTTTAATTAATTGTTTTTTTGCCTTGGTTACTAAATCTAATTGCTTCTCCATATAAAAAATGCACCTTTTCAACATTTAACATTTTTTCTCTTGGTATAAATTCCTTCTTTATGCCCTTTTCCTTTTCCCTATCATTCTTACTCTCCTTACATGATAACTGGGAAAATATATTTTTATGTATGATTGTTTATTTTTACTTTCATTTGGTTCAATATCAAACTCATTTTTAGGGTCAGTTCAATCAATAGCATCACTAGCTAGACCTTCTCCAACAACAAAGTGATCTTTAGTAAAACCGATATCTTTATTTAAATTATTATTTGGGTCTCTTGGCCATTTATTTCCCACTATCAAATTTGCTGTATATTTTGTTTTTATAGCCAAATTTTTCATAACTGATTCATTATATGAATAAAAATCAATAGGTGAATTTAGTTTCTTATCCATATTTTTACGGTCTTTTTTATTTATTATTTTATCTTTTACTGAACTAGGCAGCAAGTTATTAATAATAATTTTGGTTAATTCTGATTGGGCTAGCAAACTTCCAACCGCTCAAAGTCAGGCTGCAGGTTCTGGAATTGCTTGTTCACTAATAACAAAATAAGGTTCTAAGTCTTTATTGTGAAAATTAAAAAATCAAGCAGGATGGATTCCAGTGTATTTTCTTAATTTTTCCTTATCTTTTACAATAGAAAGTTTTAAAGTCTTTATATTTGCTATTGCTTTAATTCTAGACTTACTTTTTCCTTTTGTCAATTTATCTAAATCAACTTCAATTGAGTCAGTACCTCTTGAAGTAATAGGACTATCATCATCTTTGTGGACAGGATGGGCAGACCGATTATTATTCCATCATCTTCCAACATCACTAACAATATTCGGAAAAATGACCGCAGCAATACCAACAATAGCAGCTCCAATAGCATATCAAAATAATCCACTAAAAGCAGCAGGAGCAGCAACAGCTGCTGCTGGCGCCACAGTTTTTTCAACCCGAGTTTTATTTTGAAGCTCTCTAAAGTCAAAAACATGCCCTTCTAATTTTAGTTTTGGCACACCTTCTTCAAAATAGAGTTCAGCTTTTTTGTTAACTAATTCAAGTGAAGAACTATTTAAAATTACCTCACCTTCTTGATTAATTTGAATTTCAATATCATCTAGATTAGGAGAGTCTGAATTAGTACTTGTTTTGTTTAGATGTGTTTTGGCATTTTTAATATTTGCATTGATGACAAGCGAATTTTGTTGGTTTTTGGTTGAAACAATTTGGACTAAATCATCAAAATTTACCGGTTTTTTTGAATTTGATAAATCTATATCACGAGTTTCAAGTTTAAAATCTGAATAGCTTTTTGTATTTTGAAAATGTCAAAGCGGCCCAAAAACACTTAGACTTAATGATGAAAAAGCAATAATATTAGTGATAAACTTAAAAAGTTTTAGTTTTTTCTTCATTTTTTCTCCTTATTTATGTACTATATTCAAATTCCTAGTGTTTAAATTATAGCATACATTAAAACTTTTTAGGGAAAATATCGTTAAAAATTCAGGTCTTAAAAAAATAAATTGATAAAAATTCAAGCAACTTTTGCAAATAAACAAAATTTTCTAACAAAATATTTATTTTGAATAAGAAAAAATAAAAAAAGTTAAAAATTTTAAAAAAAAGAATTTAAAATTTTTAGCTTCGAAGTTTTTCGCCATCGAAAAGATCAGCAAACATTTTCTCATCATCACGAGCTTTCTCACCATAATCACCGCGAAAATCTGTCTTTTTAATCTCTTCAAAATAGTAATTTTTGTCTCTACTATTTAAAGAAAAATCAAAATGCTCTTCTAAAATCAATTTCTTTTCTGGCAAGTTATAAAAACTTGAATTTTTTACAAAGTTTTGAAATGATAAGTAATCATCAGGAGTTTCTTGGGTAATGTTAAATATTTTGTGTTTTTAAAGTAAATTTATTTTGATAAAATTTATTATGAAGGACCAAAATATGAAAAAACAGCAAAAAACATTATCCCCATTTGAGTTAGAAGCTAAAAAACTTGTTGACAAATACGCTGATTATAAAAAAATAAAAAAAGAAGATTTTCACAACGAAATTTCGCATATGTTTAAAACTTTTACTGAGGCGCTCTTAAGGGCGGAATTAAGCCAACATTTAGGCTATGAAAAAAGTAACCGAAGCAAAAAAGGCGTGCATAGGCCAAATAAGCGAAACGGATTTTCGGGTAAAACTGTGAATTTTAATAGTAATAATTTTCATCTAAAAATACCAAGAGATCGAAATGGCACTTTTGAGAACAAATTACTCGGTAAATACGAAACAAATTTAGGCGATATCGAAGAGCAAGTGTTTTCACTTTTTGCATCAGGAATGTCATATGAAAATATTGTTAACACAATAAAAAGTATCTATAAAAAAGAAATAAGTAATGCCTGAATTTCTTCAGTTACTGACAAATTATTGCCTGAAATTGAAAAGTGAAAATCGCGAAAAATTGAGAATTCCTATCCAATTTTGTACATTGATGGGATGTTTTTTAATGTTAAAGAAAACGGTGTTTTTGTCAAAAAATCACTTTATCTTATTCTTGCAATTGATTGGGACGGAAATAAAAAAGCACTGGGATTTTGGATTAAAAATACCGAATCAGCAAGTAATTGACTTGATGTTTTTAGCGAACTAAAAACTCGCGGGCTGGAAGATGTTCTAATAATTTCTTGCGATAATCTAAGTGGAATTACTCAAGCAATTGAAGCGGTTTTCCCGCAAACAGATGTTCAAAAATGTGTTGTTCACCAAATTAGAAACTCGCTTTTAAAAGTTTCTAACAAAGACAAAAAAGAGTTTGTCCTTGATATGAAAAAGATTTATCAAGCGGCTAATCAAGAATTTGCAATGCAAAATCTTGATAAATTTGCGGAAAAATGAGGCCAAAAATATCCTTCAATTATCAAGTCTTGGTATACAAATTTCGTTGAACTAACGACATTTTTTAAATATCCATATGAATTGAGGCAAGCAATTTATACGACAAATTTAATTGAGTCAATGAATAGAATAATTAGGAAAAATACAAAAACAAAAGGCGGAATTCAAAGTGTAAATTACCTTTCAAAAATAACTTATTTAACTCTCCAAAACGCATCTACAAAATGACAAAAGGTAAGAAATTGATTCATGATTAAAAAACAATTAGAAATTATTTTCCCTAATCGGTTAAATAATGTAAAATTAAATTAGATTACATTTCTATTTGAAAAATCCATAAAAATTTAAAACACAAGATTATGAACACACCCGTTTCTTGGCGATATCGTTTTATTGCATCACGAAATAAAATTAGTTCTTCCGTTGAAGATTCAATTACATTTTTATGTAAATAATTTTTGTTTGGAAAATAAACAAAAAACTGTGGATCTTGATTATCGCGCAGAAAAATATCTTGTTCAAGTTTTACTAATTTTTGTTTAAAATAATATTTTAAAATTTGGTATTTACCTTGATAAATATCATCATATAAGTTTGAATGGGCAAGTCAGTAATAAATTTTTGGCCCGTCGACATACAATAAAATAAAATTTTTTAAGGAAATTGGCGAAATTCACCCAGTGTTGGTGCTATAAGCTGAACGATAATACGGTTTAAATCAAAAAACTGGTTTTTTTGAGTCAAATTGGGAAATTATTTCATCAAAAAGTCCGTATTCTTGCCCACCAAAGTAAAAAATTTGGAAATTTTCTAGTTTAAGTTTAGCTCAACTTGGTAAAATAAAATAATCTGGTTCATCAAGATAGACATTCTCAGTGTTAAAATGATATCTAGGGCCAAATAAAATTTGCAACAAATAGATAAATTCAATTTTATTTGTTCATTTATTTAAATTATCATAATAAAATTGGCCTTTTTTACCAAAAAGGTTGATGCAAAATTTTCGATATTCAGGACCGAATTTATCAAATCAACTAAGAATAAATTTATCCCGGTTTTCAATGTTTAAATCAAGCTTTTTAATCCCGTATTTTTCAAATTTTTTAAGCAAATTTTCATAAGTTTCAAAAGTAAATACATTTTGAATTGGTTGAATTTGGGTTTTTTCGCCAAAATTATAACCCTGTTTTAGCAACAAATTGTAGATATTTTCTACATTTTGTCCTAAATATGGTTTGTTTATATCTACAAATTTTGAATTATATTCATATCTTTTTGATAAAAAATCAAAGATTTTTTCGTGATAATTTGCTAAATTTTTTGGCTTTGCATAAGGAACACTTTCTTTGATTTCCTTAATTATCAGATTTTCAATTTTTTTTAGTTCATCTTTTGATTTGAACATTTTTTGAAAAACTGCAGGAAAGGAAATTGAAAATTCACATTTTTCTTTGTCATCAAAATTTTCAAAAGCAACGATTACTGTTCTAAAATCTTTAGTCTCATAGGGAGTGTCCGAAAAATAGGGTTCTCATTTATACTCATCACTTAGATTTTCTTTGTTTCGACAATAATCCTCATCAGTTCATCTACGGGACAAACACCTAATTTCATCATAAAAATCAAAGTCATTCAGTTTTTTCAAAAAAAAGACTGTTTTTGGGATATCTTCTAGTCTTAAATTATAAACATAATCATCACGTTTGTAATCTATGCCAATAATAGTTTCAATCGGATTATCTACAACCGCGCAAGAATCCATAACATAAACTCATAAAAAGTCTGGAATTGTTCGATATTTTTCATCACGATCACAGCGAACATCTCTATCGGAAAATATGCTTATAACTGAATAACGAGTTTTAATATCAATTTCTAAATATTTTAGTTCTTTTAATTGTTTTTTTGATTTAGACTTCAAATCTAATTGGTATTCCATATAAAAAATGTACCTTTTCTACATTTAACATTTTATCCCTGTCTACATGTTCATTTTTAAGCCTTACTCTTCTTACATGATAACTTGGAAAAAAAACTTTTGTGTATGATTTTGGATTAGATTGTTTATCAGGAATCTCAAAAGCGTTTTTAGGGTCGGTTCAATCAATAGAATCATGAGCAAGTCCGCTTCCGGTAACAAAAGGACCTTTAGTAAAACTAGGATCCTTATTTAAATTATTATTTTGTTCTGCTAGCCATCAATTTCCTACAATCAAATTTGCTGTATCTCTTGTTTTTTGAGCCAGATTTTTCATAACTCATCGATTATATGAATAAAAATCAATAGGGGAATTTAATTTTTCCTCCATATTTTTACGGTCATTTTTATTTTCATTCATTTTAGCTTTTACTGAACTAGGTAGCAAATTATCAATAACAATTTGGGTTAATTTTGATTGCATTGTCAAATTTGAAACGGCTCAAAATAGGCACATTTTTGCAAATAAACAAAATTTTTCTAACAAAATTGCTATTTTTAAATAAATAAGAATGTAAAAAAACAAGTTAAAAATTTTAAAAATAAAGTTAAATCTTTTATCATTAAATTGATTAATTAACAAAAAGATCTACTATTTTCCTTCTATCTCAAGAAATTTTTTACTTTTGTCACCGCGAAAATCTGTTTTTTCAATCTCTTCAAAAAAGTTATTTTTGTCTCTAGAACTTAAAGAAAAATCAAAATGCTCTTCTAAAATCAATTTCTTTTCTTGTTGGGTATATAAACCCGAATTTTCTACAAAATCGTCAAAATACTTAAATTCATGAGTTGTTTCTTCTTGATATTTTTTAATTGCATCACGATATAAAATTAGTTCTTCCATAGAAGATTCAATTACATTTTTATTTAAATAATTTGATTTTGATGGAGAAGAAAAAACAAACTGCGGATCTTGGTTATTTCGCAGAAAAATATCTTGTTCAAGTTTGACTAATTTTTGTTTAAAATAATATTTTAAAATTTCGTATTTACCTTGATAAATATCATCATATAAATTTGAATGGCCAAATCAGTAATAAATTTTTTCACCTTCAACATACAATAAAATGAAATTTTTTAATGCAATTGGCATAATCCATGATTCTCTCGCACAAAAGGCGGAGTTGTAATATGGTTGAAATCAAAAAACAGGCTTTTTTGAATCAAATTGGGAAATTATTTCATCAAAAAGTCCGTATTCTTGGCCGCCAAAGTAAAAAATTTCAAAATTTTCAAGTTTTAGTTTTGCCCAACCTGGTAGAATAAAATAATCAGGTTCATGGAGATAAAAATCTAGATCTTCAATTTCATATTTAGGACCAAATAAAATTTGCAACAAATAGATTAATTCGATTTTATCAATACTTTTAACACTAAAAGTTCCACTTTGATAATCAATCCGCGAAACATTTGGACCAATGTATAATTTACTTGCTTTTTTTAGAAAATCATTAGAAATTCCGACTACTTTAGACTTATTTTTAATTTCAAAGGCAGGCTTAGCATCGCTAGTCTTAGCAGAAACAAGCGAAACACCTAAATTATACTCATAAGTTTGGCCATTTTCTGAATAAAATGAGTCAAGAATTTTGAAGGTTTTATGATCTTTTGCAAATTCAGCATCATTTCTTCTGAATTGCCCTCAAGTTGGGTCTGAGTGAAAAAATTCTTTGGTTTTTGTATCAAAAACTAAATTTCACTGGTGTGGACCAAATTTTGACCAACCAATAACAATTGAATTTTTAATGCCAATTGAATCAAGCATTGCCTTATATAAATTAGAATAACCACCACAAACAGCGTATAATTCTTCTAAAACAGCCGAAGGTTCAACTGCGGGAATTCGACTTAGATTTCAAGCATATTTTACATTTTTAACTATTCAGTCAAAAATAATTTTTATTTTTTCTTCATCAGTTTTTGCCTTAGATTCATCGATTAATTTTTTAGTAAAATCAGCAACTTTTTTGCGATTTTTTTCATTATAGCCTTGATATTCAAAATTTCTTACATCTTTTGGGTCAATTAAATTCATAAAACTTTTGGCAGAATTATTGGAATTTAAATTACCTTGATAATCTTGGTATTTTTCAATCCCTAAAGGATAAGAATTTTCGTCTTTTTCCTTTGGTTTTTCATCTTGAATTTTTGGCTCAATTATTTCTGAAAAATCAGTTGAATTTTTATAATTAGTTTTAACTTCATCAAAAATTTTTGTTAGTTTTCCGATGCTATTTTTGAAAAAGGATTGATTTTGATTTTTTTGGTCACGAATTTTTTCATATTCAACCTCGTCAATTACTTGATTTAATTTATCCCTGAAAAATTCGTGTTTTAGCTCTTTTAATTCAGTGTTAATAAAATTCTTGACATCATTTTCTAATTGCAAATATTTTTGCGAATAATTTACAAAAACAGCCACTTCTGGCTGCTTTTTAGTGATAATTTCGGTTTTATTATCGTTTTTTGGGCTTAAAAGTTGCTTTTGTTGTTGCTGTTGGTTTTTGTTTTGGTTAAAATTTTTTAAAATTTGTTTTTTGACTGTTTTTGTTTTTATATTAGATTTTGGAATTGAAACTAGATTTGACTTTTGATCAATTTTTTGATCAAAATTGTTTTCTTGGCTTATTTGTGTCTCTGAATTATTTAGCAAATCGCCGGTTTTTTCAGTTATTAGAGTTTCTTTTTGAATAAAATTATTCTCTTGAGATTGAGTGTTTGCATTTTCATCTTTTTTATTTTGCAACTCAATTCGTGAAGTAGTAAGTCCGCAAGAAGTTAAAAGCAAACTCCCTGAAGTTATTAACAATAAAAACAACGATTTTCTAAGTTTTTTCATAATGACCCTAACTAAAATATTAACTATAAATTATAGCAAATTGGCTAAAAATTTCCAAGAAAGAAATCAAAAAAACTTAGTAAAACAGGCAAATTAAATCGCAAAACCTAGTAAAACCGCGGCTAAACTAGGAGCGATAATTGGATTTCATGAATAATCAAATCCGTAAATTTCTTTTCAATTATTAACATTTAAAAAATTATTATGTTTTTTTAAGACAAATGAAGTAAGGAAAAAGATAAATCTTGGACCAAAATCACGCGCAGGATTTATAGCATAACCAGTTGAAGAACCAAGTGATAGTCCAATTGAAAGCACGATTAGTGCAACAATTACTGGTCCCATTGTTTGAAATGATTTATCCAAAAAGGCAATTGTGGCAATTAAGACAATAGTTCCGATAAATTCGTATAAAAAGTTGCTTACATAAGATTTTTTAAATGCCGGTCCGGTGTGGTGGCAAGAGGCAATAACTTCTGCTTTTGTTTCTTTAATATGACTTCAGTTAATCGTATTTAGAATTATCTGGCCAAAAATTGCCCCTAATATTTGTAAAGGAATAAGCGCTAAAAGTTCGGCATTTTTTGTGCTGATAGCAGAAAAAATTGAAACTGCCGGATTTAAATGGGCAACAGAAATATTACCGGCTATTCCGTTAGCAACCATAATTCCTAAAAGCACACCAAGAGCTCAGCCAAGAGCAATAACAATCCATTTTCCTGATTGATTTGCAAACATTTTTGTTGCACTTACAGAATAATTAACGCCATTTCCTAGCAAAATTAGCGTTGCCGTTCCCAGAAATTCAGATAAATAAATGATATTTTCCATGTAAAATTTCCTTTTATTTAATGTCTTTGACTCAGTTTAGAGTTTTTTTAACAGCAAGATCTCAATTTGCAACTAGTTTTTGAACCTGATTTTGGTCAAGTTGTGGCTTAAATGTTTTGTCAATTTGTGAAATTTGTTTTAATTCGTCAATTGATTTTCAGAATTTTGCATGCAATCCTGCAAGAAAAGCCGCTCCCATTGCTGTTGTTTCGGTGTTTTTTGGCCTTGATATCTCAAGCTCAGAAATTGATGACTGGAATTGCATTAAAAAGTCACTTTTAGAAACACCACCATCAACTTTCATTAGTGTAATTTCTTGACCTAAGTCAGATTTCATCGCTTTAATTAAATCATTTGACTGAAAAGCGATTGACTCAAGGGCAGCTTTAATAATATGTTCTTTTCTTGTTCCTCTTTCAAGACCAAAAATTGCACCCCGAGAATAAGAATCTCAATAAGGAGCTCCAAGTCCGGTAAAAGATGGAACTAAAATTGTCCGGTGGTCGTCTTTATCGGTTTTGGAAATAAAATAATCAGTATCAGCGGCATTTTCGATTATTCCAAGTCCATCGCGAAGTCACTGAATTGTTGCGCCAGCAATAAAAACTGAACCCTCAAGAGCATACTCAACCGGACTGTCGCCAATTTGTCAGGCAATTGTTGTTAAAAGGTTGTTTTTTGACTCAACAATTTTTTGGCCTGTATTTGCTAAGGTAAAACATCCTGTTCCATAGGTATTTTTTACCATTCCAACTTCAGTGCAAAGCTGACCAAATAAAGCAGATTGTTGATCACCAATAACTCCATAAATTGGCACTTTTCCTTTTGCATTAATTGATCAAAAACTTGGTTCAACGATTCCATAATCGGCAGCAGAAGGTAAAACTTTTGGCAAAATTTCGACCGGTATTTCTAATAAATCGAGTATTTTTTGGTCTCATTTTTTCTCTTTGATGTCAAACATCATTGTTCTTGATGCATTTGAGACGTCGGTTGCATGAGTTTTTCCTTGAGTTAATTTTCAAACAAGTCAAGTGTCAATTGTTCCGGCCAAAAGATTTCCTTGGGCTAAAACATCTTTAGCTTTTTGGACATTTTTTAAAATCCAACGTATTTTTGTTGCACTAAAATACGGATTAATTAAAAGTCCAGTTTTTTCTCTAATATAATCTTGGTGTCCTTGTGAAATTAGTTCATCACAAAAATCACTTGTACGGCGATCTTGCCAAACGATCGCATTATAAACCGGCTCACCGGTTGTTTTGTCTCACAAAACCACAGTTTCACGTTGATTTGTGACTCCAAGTGCGATAAAGTTATCTGATTTTAAATTCGCATGCGTTTTGGCGGTTTGCATTGTGTAAAGTTGAGTGTTCCAAATTTCATTTGCATCATGTTCAACTCAACCTGATTGTGGATAATATTGTTGAAATTCCTTTTGAGAAATGGAAATTACATCGCCATTTTTATCAAAAACTAAGCTTCGGCATGAAGTTGTTCCTGAATCAAGTGTCATTATATATTTTTGATTGATGGTGTTGTCCATTTTTTAGCCCCCTTTTTGTGCATTTTTTAATTTAATTATACCATTTAGCTAAGATTTTTTTATTTATAAAAATGTAAAATTTTATAATAAATTTTAATTTTGTCTAATTTTTTGTCAAAATTAAAAATTAGATAACAAAAGTACATTTTTTGCAAAAATTTTTGTCTTGAAAGGCTTTTAAATTCAAGGCGATTTTTTTAATTAAGTCATTAACTTTTATTTAAAAATAGTTAAATTTATATTCTTTAAACTAGATTTGGTGAATTTGTAGTAAAATATTTAATCTAAAAAACTTTTTTTGAAAAAATCAAGGAAAATTAATGTTAAAAAAAATATGTTCCCCACAGATCAGATTTAAACAATTTGACTCAGCATGACTAACAAAAGCAGTGGGGGATTTATTTTCAATAAGTCGCGGTGGAAGTTTAACTAAAAAAGATTTTCGGACATTTGTTTCAGAACAATATATTTACCCAGTTTATTCATCGCAAACAGAAAATCACGGAATTTTGGGGTATTATAAAGATTTTTTAGCTGAAAATGTAATAACATGGACGGCTGATGGTGTAAAAGCAGGAGTTGTTAATTTTCGAAAAGGAAAATTTTATGCAACTGGTCATTGCGGAATATTGACTTCAAAAAAATATCCTGAAAATGAATTTTTTGCTATTGGAATTGGATTACAAACCAAAAAACGAGTCTCAAGAAGTATCGTTCCTTCTCTAAAAAGCGAGGATATCGCCCGAGTTGAATTAAAATTTACTCCTGATATTAGCGAGCAGCAAAAAATTTCGCAACTTTTTGAGACGTTTGATAACTTAGTTAATGAACTTGAAGAAAAAATGAGCCTCGTGAAAAATCTTAAAAATGATTTCACTAACAAAATGTTTGCTAATTTTAGTTCAGATTTTCCTTCAATTAGATTCAAAGGTTTCAAACCAACTTGAATTACTGATCAAGTCAAAAATTTATTTGAGCTTTCCCGAGGCGAATCACTAACCAAAAACCAAATAAAAACTAGACCTGTAGAGAGAGAGAGAGAGAGAGAGAGGCTACATCTACCCGGTTTATTCATCACAAACAGAAAATCACGGGATTTTAGGCTATTATAAAGAGTTTTTGGCTGAAAATGTCTTGACATGAACGGCCGCTGGTTATGCTGGAGTTGTTAATTTTCGAAAAGGAAAATTTTTTGCAACAGGTTCTTGTGGAATACTTACTTCAAAAAAATATCCTGAAAACGAATTTTTTGCCATTGCAATTGGATTTCAAACAAAAAAAAATGTCACAAATGGCATTATTCCTTCTCTAAAAATTATTGATATGGCTCAAATTGAGCTAAAATTCACTCCTGATATTGCCGAACAACAAAAAATTTCACAACTTTTTGAGACTTTTGACTCACTAATTCTTGCATACGAGCAAAAAGTTAAATATTTAAAAAATTTAAAAAATAGTTTTATTGTTAAAATGTTTATATAAAAAATTTTTGCTTTTTGTTAAAAAATGCTTAAATTTAATTAGAAAATGAATTTTTTTGAAAAAAATTTTGATTTTTCATAGTATTTTTTGTTAAATTATTTAAATGATTATGCTATAATTTAGACTAGGTAAACAGAGGTGTCCGTTTTGGGCTGAGAAAAACTCTTAAAAGTTGATCTAGGTAATACTAGCGTAACGAGTTTGTCCTTTTTCTTTAAAAGCAAATGCTAAAATCGTCATAAAACACCTTGTTTACTAAAACACAAAAGGAAAATTGTTTGTAATGACGAAAAAAAATAAATTTCACTCTAAAAAAAGAAATTTTTTAAAAAAATTATCTTTTCTTTCTTCTTTTTTAACAGTACCATTAGTGATTTCTGCATGTATCAATACTTCAGATCAAAATCCAGAGCAATTAGCTCAAACATGAGATACAAAAGTTAACCTTGGTTTAGGTCAAAGTTGATTTAAACTTAAATCTAAAGAACCTGATCGCGTTAATAAATTTCTTACCAATTTAACAGAAGAATTTAAAAAACTAAAAGAGGCAAATCCACAAACTAAAGACTTGCCTGATGTGAGTTTTGAATTTGTTGGAAATGATGATGCAAAATCAAAAATTTTGCAATTAAAATCATCAAATAACTCAGCTAATGCTCTCGATTTTGTAATTGCTGATGCAACTACAACTATCGAAGATGACCAAGACAAACAACTTTATAATGGTCTGCAGACTTTAACATGAGCTTTTAAAAATAGCCCTGAATCGCCGGTTTTTTACACCAATGGAACAGAAAATGACCCATTATATAAAGGCGCAAAACAATTAAATGAACTATTTAATAAAACTCCTTATAATGAATGGTCAAGTGATCCAAATGATGCGCAAAAATGAGACACAATTGCCTATCGATTTTTATATGATGAATCAAACCCGCGAAAAATAATT
>VZDP01000013.1 GCA_009756935.1 Mesomycoplasma ovipneumoniae
ACCTTCTTTTTCCTTTTACCTTTTATTCCATTTATTTCAAATGCTGTCGCAGCTGCCATTGCTGCAGTAGCAGTTTCGACAGCTGCTGCGGTAGCTGTGGAAACTTTTCCAAAGGTTGTTAATGATGTAGGCAGATGATTTGGGAACCGTGAAAGTTACTATTCGTCAGATAATTATACCCCTGTTCCTGTACCAGTTGATAATAACCCTATTACTCGAAGAACTGAAAGCTCAATTGTGGTTGACTTAGATAAATTGCCAAAAGCAAAAGGTGAGCCTAGTATTAAAGAAATAGCAAATATAGCAGCTTTAGAACTTTCTATTGTAAAAGCGAAAGATAAGGCAAAATTAAAACAATACACTGGAATCCATCCTGCGTGATTTTTTAATTTTCACAATGAAGAGTTAGAACCTTATTTTGTTATTAGTGAACAAGCAATTCCAGAACCTGCTGCCTGACTTTGAGCGGTTGGAAGTTTGGTAGCCCAATCAGAATTAACCAAAATTATTATTAATAGCTTGCTGCCTAGTTCAGTAAGAGATAAAATGAATAAAAATAAAGGAGACCGTAGAAATATGGAAAACAAACTAAATTCACCTATTGATTTTTATTCATATAATAGATCAGTTATGGAAAATTTGGCTATAAAAACAAAATATACAGCGAATTTGATACTGGGAAATAGATGGTCATGAGATCCAACTAATAATTTAAATAAAGATATCGGTTTTACTAAAGATCGCTTTGTTGTTGGAGAAGGTCTAGCTAGTGATGCTATTGATTGAGCTGACCCTAAAAATGTGTTTGATATTGATGATCCAAATAGAAGTACAAATAAAAATAAAAATCAAAATAGAAAAATACCATCATACATAAAAATATATTTTCCCAGTTATCATGTAAGGAGAGCAAGAATGATAGAAGGAAAATTCGAAGAGAGGGAATTTATACCAAGAGAAAAAATGTTAAATGTTGAAAAGGTGCATTTTTTATATGGAGAAGCAATTAGATTTAGTAACCAAGGCAAAAAAACAATTAATTAAACTAAAATATATAGAAATTAATATTAAAAGTCGTTGTTCAATTCGAAACATGATTGTGAATGATGTTAAATTATCACTTGATTGTAAATACGATGATGATTTTCCATTTCCAATTTTTTTGTACAATTACCTTTCCGAGCGCTTCAATCCTAATCCAATTGAAAGAATTATTAGTTTAAATTATAAACAAGAAGATTATGTTTATAATTTAAAACTAGAAGATATTCCAAAAAGTGCGTTTTTTTCCAAAAAACTCAATAAATTTGGTTTTTATGATGATATTAGGTGTTTAATTGGCGGTTGAGCAAACATTGAATATTGTGAAAAAAATGGAAAAGAAAATCTTCGTCTTATCTCTGAACTTTATTCTTCATGTGATTCATACGATGGTAAAGGTTTTGAAGAGGTTGTTGTTGTATTTGAAAACTTTGATGATATTGGAAAATGCGAATTTTCAATCTCTTATCCGGCTATTTTTTGAAAAATATTTAAATCAAAAACCGAATTAAGAGAAATTGAAGCTTTAATTATTAAGGAAATTCAGGAAAGTGTTCCTTATGCAAAGCCAAAAAATTTAGCAAATTACCATGAAAAAATCTTTGATTTTTTATCAAATAGATATGAATATGGCGCAAAGTTTGTAGATATAAATAAAGCATATTTAGGACAAAATGTAGAAAATATCTACAATTTGTTATTAAAAGACAATTATAATCTTGAGGAAAAAACCCAAATTGAACCAATTCAAAATGTATTTACTTTTGAAACTTATGAAAATTTGCTTAAAAAGTTTGAAAAATACGGGGTTAAAAAGCTTAATTTAAACATTGAAAGTCGCGATAAATTTATTCTTAGTTGATTTGATAAATTTGGTCCAGAATATCGAAAATATTGCATCGAACTTTTTGGTAAAGATGGCCAAACTTATTATGATCATGCGAATAATTGAACAAATAAAATCGAATTAATCTATTTGTTGCAAATTTTATTTGGTCCAAAATATTGAATTGAAGAACTAGATTTTTATCCCGATACACCTGATTTTTATATTCTGCCAAGCTGAGCAAAATTAAAACTTGAAAATTTCGAAATTTTTTACTTTGACGGGCAAGAATACGGGCTTTTTGATGAAATAATTTCCCAATTTGACTCAAAAAAGCCAGTTTTTTGGTTTCAACCATATTACTACCCTGCCTATGGAGCAGGCGATGCATGAATTTTGCCAATTGCATTGAAAAATTTCATTTTATTGAATGTCGATGGTGAAAAAATTTATTACTGAATTGGCCATTCAAATTTGTATGATGATATTTATCAAGGTAAATACGAAATTTTAAAATATTATTTCAAACAAAAATTAGTCAAACTTGAACAAGATATTTTTCTGCGTGATGGCAAGGATCCGGTCTTCTTTGTTTCTAGACCACCAAGGCAAAATAATTTAACTAAAAATGTGATTGGATCATCTATGGAAGAATTAATTTTATATCGGGATGCGTTGAATAAATTTCTAAAAGGAACAGACCATGAATTTGGGTATTTTACAGACTTTCTAGAAAATACTAATTTATATAGTCAACAAGAAAAAGAATTAATTTTACAAGAACACGCTCTCTTTTCTTGAGATTCTAATGATTGAACTGAATATTATGATGAAATTGCAAGAGTAGATTTTCGTGGTTATAAAAGCAAAAAATTTATTGAGATAAAAGGGAAATAGTAGATCTTTTTGTTAATTAATGAATTTAAAGACAAAAGATTTAAGTTTATTTTTAAAATTCTTAACTTTCATTTTTATCTATTTAAAAATAGCAATTTTGATAGTTGAATTTATGTTTACTTGCAAAAATGCTGCTTTGAAGTGTTAAATTCAACCCTCTGTCTTAATTTTTGCTAGTGTTTTAACTAAGAAAGATAAAATTTTAACTTAAAAAGCAAAATTATGAAATTTTTAAACTACTTTTTTAGTTTAAAACACTCACAAAATCTAACCGATAATCGCCAATCATACATAAAAATATATTTTCCCAGTTATCATGTAAGGAGAGCAAGAATGATAAAGGGAAAATTCGCAAAGAAGGAATTTATACCAAGAAAAAAATGTTAAATGTTGAAAAGGTGCATTTTTTATATGGAAACGCAATTAGATTTAGTAACCAAGGCAAAAAAACAATTAATTAAACTAAAATATATAGAAATTAATATTAAAAGTCGTTGTTCAATTCCAAACATGATTGAGGACGATGTTGATTTATCGTTTAATTGTAAATATGATGATTTTCCATTTCCAATTTTTTTATACAATTACCTTTGCAACGGCTTCAATCCTAATCCAATTGAAAGAATTATTAGTTTAAATTATAAACAAGAAGATTATGTTTATAATTTAAAACTAGAAGATATCCCAAAAAGTGCGTTTTTTTCCAAAAAACTCAATAATTTTCATTTTTATAATGATATTAGGTGTTTAATTGGCGGTTGAGCAAACATTGAATATTGTGAAAAAAATGGAAAAGAAAATCTTCGTCTTATCTCTGAACTTTATTCTTCATGTGATTCATACGATGGTAAAGGTTTTGAAGAGGTTGTTGTTGTCTTTGAAAACTTTGATGATATTGGAAAATGCGAATTTTCAATCTCTTATCCGGCTATTTTTTGAAAAATATTTAAATCAAAAACCGAATTAAGAGAAATTGAAGCTTTAATTATTAAGGAAATTCAGGAAAGTGTTCCTTATGCAAAGCCAAAAAATTTAGCAAATTACCACGAAAAAATCTTTGATTTTTTATCAAATAGATATGAATATGGCGCAAAGTTTGTAGATATAAATAAAGCATATTTAGGACAAAATGTAGAAAATACCTACAATTTGTTATTAAAAGACAATTATAATTTTGACGAAGAAACCCAAATCGAACCAATTCAAAATGTATTTACTTTTGAAACTTATGAAAATTTGCTTAAAAAATTTGAAAAATACGGGATTAAAAAGCTTAATTTAAACATTGAAAATCGTGATAAATTTATTCTTAGTTGATTTGATAAATTTGGTCCAGAATATAGAAAGTATTGTAGCGAACTTTTTGGTGAAGAAGGCGAATATTATTATGATCATGCTAATAATTGGACAAATAAAATTGAATTAATCTACTTGTTGCAAATTTTATTTGGTCCAAAATATTGAATTGAAGATCTAGATTTTTATTATCCTGATGAACCTGATTTTCTTATTCTGCCAAGCTGAGCAAAATTAAAACCTGAAAATTTCGAAATTTTTTACTTTGGTGGGCAAGAATATGGCCTTTTTGATGAAATAATTTCCCAATTTGACTCAAAAAAGCCAGTTTTTTGATTTCAACCATATTACAAGTCCGCCCATGGGGATGGCGATGCATGAATTTTGCCAATTACATTGAAAAATTTCATTTTATTGTATGTTGATGGTCAAAAAATTTACTACTGATTTGGACATTCAAATTTATATGATGATATTTATCAAGGTAAATACGAAATTTTAAAATATTATTTCAAACAAAAATTGGTCAAACTTGAACAAGATATTTTTTTGCGTGATGGCAAGGATCCGGCGTTCTTTGTTTCTAGATCACCAAGGCAAATCGATTTAGATAAAAATGTGATAGAATCATCTATGGAAGAATTAATTTTATATCGGGATGCGTTGAATAAATATCTAAAAGAAATAGACCATGAATTTGGGTTTTTTAGACGCTTTCTAGAAAATACTAATTTATATAGCCAACAAGAAAAAGAATTAATTTTACAACAACACCTTCTCTTTTCTTGAGATAATGATGATAGAACTGAATATTATAATGAAATTGCAAGAGTAGATTTTCGCGGTTATAAAAGCAAAAAATATTTTGAGATAGAAGGTGAATCGTAGATCTTTTGGTTAATTAACAAATTTAAAGACAAAAGATTTAAGTTTATTTTTAAAATTTTTAACTTGTTTTTCATTTTTATCTATTTAAAAAAAGCAATTTTGTCAGTTGAATTTATGTTTGCTTGCAAAAATACCCTCACGAGTTTCCCAGTTTGATGAGCACGATTTTTGAATATCATTTGCTGGTTTGAAGCGTTAAATTCAACCCTCTGTCTTAATTTTTGCTAGTATTTTAACTAAAAAAGGTAAAATTTTAACTTAAAAAGAAAAATTTTGGAATTTTTAAACTACCTTTTTTAGCTTAAAACACTGACAAAAACCATAAAAAATACAACTGCTATTTAAACTCAATGTAAATAGAAAACTCATTTTTACTTACATTGAGCCTAAAAAATATATGAAGTTTTGAAAGAACAATAATTAAAAGCCTTAAATTTGAAGATTTCTAAACGGGTAAATTTAAGGCATTCCATCATATTTAGAAATATAATGGAAAATTCGCACTATTTGATTTTTTTATGACAAAAACATCATTGATTCCTCCTTAATTCAATATCAAAATTTATTAATTATTCTTAAGCGAGGTTTATTATAACATAATTTTATTCTAGACCAAACATTTTTTTTTTTTTTTTGCAAGTGGTTAATTTCAAAACTATAAAAATTAAGGTTTTAGCGTCAAAAACCCGGATTTACGGGTATTTTTGCATATTTATATTCACTAAAAGTGAATTTTTGCCATTAAATTGGAAACTCAGGAAAATATGCCTGAATTCTAGTGTAATTTATTTTTAGCAATTGATTAACATAATAACTTATTCTTTTAAACTACAGTTTTTTTTAGGTATTTTTCCTAAAAAATTTTTAGTATATGTTAGAATTTTAATACTAAAAATTTTCATTTAAAAAAGGAAAAACATGAAGAAAAAGTTAAAGTTTTTTAAGTTTATCACTAATATTCTCGCTTTCACTTCACTGACACTAAGCGTTTTTGGTCCGCTTTGACATTTTCAAAATACAAAAACCTATTCAGATTTCAAACTTGAAACTCGTGATATAGAACTATCAAATTCAAAAAAACCGGTAAATTTTGATGATTTAGTCCAAATTATTTCAGCAAAAAACCAAGAAAATTCGCTTGTTATTAATGCAAATATTAAAGATTCCCAAACACGTCTAAACAAAACAAGTACTAATTTAGACTCTCCTAATTTAGATGATATTGAAATTCAAATTAATCAAGAAGGTGAGGTAATTTTAAATAGTGCTTCACTTGAATTGGTTAACAAAAAAGCTGAACTTTATTTTGAAGAAGGTGTACCAAAACTAAAATTAGAAGGTTATGTTTTTGACTTTAGAGAGCTTCAAAATCAAACTCGAGTTGAAAAAACCTTCTTTCAAATCTTTTTGCCTTTTATTCCATTTATTGTAAAAGCTGCTGCAGCTGTCGTTGCCGCATTTGCAGTTTCCGCAGCTGCCCAACCATATATGGGAACTTTTCCAAATGTTGCTGGTGTAGGTACATGATATGGGGGCGGAGGAAGTTACTATCCGTCAGTTGGTTATAATCCTGTTTATCCGTCAGTTGGTTATAGCCCTGTTTATCCGTCAGTTGGTTATAGCCCTGTTTCTGCGCCAGCTGATAATAACCCCATTACTGAAAGAACTGAAAGCTCAATTGTGGTTGACTTAGATAAATTGCCAAAAGCAAAAGGTGAGCCTAGTATTAAAGAAATAGCAAATACAAAGACTTTAGAACTTTCTATTGTAAAAGCAAAAGATAAGGAAAAATTAGTAAAATACACTGGAATCCATCCTGCTTGGTTTTTTAATTTTCACAATAAAGACTTAGAACCTTATTTTGTTATTAGTAAACAAGCAATTCCAGAACCTGCAGCCTGACTTTTAGCGGTTGGAAGTTTGCTAGCCCAATCAGAATTAACCAAAATTATTATTAAAAACTTGTTACCTAGTTCACTAAAAGATAAAATGGTTGAAAAAGACCATGAAAATATGGATAAGAAACTAAATTCACCTATTGATTTTTATTCATATAATAGATTAGTTATGGAAAATTTGGCGATAAAAACAAAATATACAGCAAATTTGATGGTAGGAAATAAAGGACCAAGAAACCCAAATTATAATTTAAATAAAGATATCGGTTTTACTAATGATCGCTTTGTTGTTGGAGAAGGCCTAGCTAGTGATGCTATTGATTGAGCTGACCCTAAAAATGCGTTTGATATTAAACTAGATGATAGTGAAAATAAAAAATCATACATAAAAATACTTTTTCCCAGTTATCATGTAAGGAGGGTAAGAATGATAGGGAAAAAGCAAAAGGGCATAAAGAGGGAATTTATACCAAGAGAAGAAATGTTAAATGTTGAAAAGGTGCATTTTTTATATGGAGATGCAATTAGATTTAGTAACTAAGGCAAAAAAACAGTTAATTAAACTAAAATATATAGAACTTAATATTAAAAGTCGTTGTTCAGTTGGTAACATGACTAGGGATGATGTTGATTCAAAGTCTAATTGTCATTACAAGGATTATCTATTTCCAGATTTTTTATACAATTATCTTTATAATGACTTCAATCCTAATCCAATTGAAAGAATTATTAGTTTAAATTATAAACAAGAAGATTATGTTTATAATTTAAGACTAGAAGATATCCCAAAAAGTGTGTTTTTTTCCAAAAAACTCAAAGATTTCCATTTTCATAACGATATTAAGTGTTTAATTGGCGACTGTCGCCACGTTGAATATTGTGAAATAAACGAAGAAGAAAATCTTGTTTATAAATCTGATCTTTATTCTGCATATGGTTTACGCGATGGTAAAGCTTTTAAAAAAGTTGTTGTTGTATTTGAAAACTTTGATGATATTGAAAAATGCGAATTTTCAATTTCTTATCCTGCTTATTTTTGAAAAATATTTAAATCAAAAAGCAGATTGAGAGAAATTGAAGCTTTAATTATTAAGGAAATTCAGGAAAGCGTTCCTTATGCAAAGCCGAAAAATTTAGCAAATTACCACGAAAAAATCTTTGATTTTTTATCAAATAGATATGAATATAATTCAGAGTTTGTAGATATAAATAAAGCATATTTAGGACAAAATGTAGAAAATATCTATAATTTGTTATTAAAAGAGAATTATAATTTTAGTGAAAAAACACAAATTCAACCAATTCAGAACGTATTTACTTTTGAAACTTATGAAAATTTGCTTAAAAAATTTGAAAAATACGGGATTAAAAAACTTAACCTAAATATTGAAAATCGTGATAAATTTATTCTTAGTTGATTTGATAAATTTGGTCCAGAATATCGAAAGTATTGCATCAAACTTTTTGGTGAAGACGGCAAAAATTATTATGATAATGTGAATAATTGGACAAATAAAATCGAATTAATTTATTTGTTGCAAATTTTATTTGGTCCTAAATATGAATTTGAAGATCTATATTTTTCCCTTAATGAACCTGATTATTTCATTCTACCAAGTTGGGCAAAATTAAAACTTGAAAATTTCGAAATTTTTTACTTTGGCGGGCAAGAATATGGTCTTTTTGATGAAATAATTTCCCAATTTGACTCAAAAAAGCCAGTTTTTTGAGTCAAACCATTTTACTACTCCGCCAATGGAGTGGGCGAATCACGAATTTTGCCAATTGCAATAAAAAATTTCATTTTATTGTATGTTGATGGTCAAAAAATTTACTACTGATTTGGACATTCAAATTTATATGATGACATTTATGGAGGTAAATACGAAATTTTAAAATATTATTTCAAACAAAAATTGGTCAAACTTGAACAAGATATTTTTCTTCGTGATGGCATTGATCCGGCCTTCTTTGTTTCAAGATCGCCAAGGCAAAATGATTTAGATAAAAATGTGATTGAGTCATCTATGGAAGAATTAATTTTATATCGGGATGCGTTGAATAAATATCTAAAAGAAATAGACCATGAATTTGGGTTTTTTAGACACTTTCTAGAAAATACTAATTTATATAGCCAACAAGAAAAAGAATTAATTTTAGAAGTACACGGTCCTTTTACTTGAGATAATGATGATAGAACTGAATATTATGATGAAATTGCAAGAGTAGATTTTCGCGGTCATAAAAGCAAAAAATTTATTGAGATAGAAGGGGAATCGTAAATCTTTTTGTTAATTAATAAATTTAAAGACAAATAATTTAAGTTTATTTTTAAAATTCTTCACTTACATTTTTTACATTCTTATTTATTTGAAATATATATTCTTGAAATATATTTTTTTGCCAAACTAACAAAAAATTCAAATAACTAGTTATTTTCCACTAATTTATTGATCTTTTTTTAGTAAAATAAAAAAAATTTTGTAAAATTAAATCTAGTTGATCAAAACTGACCTTTGAAAGGAAAAAATGACATACCAAAATTATCTTGAATTACGACTAAAACAACAAAATGAAACTAAAAGTCTACGTTCAGTTTTAATTATTGACGGACATGATGAACGGGCAATTCAAGCCGCTCAGCAATTAAAAGCTAAAAATTTAGTTAGACCAATTTTACTTGTTGACCAATTATATGAGAATCTTGAAATCGACCAATATTTAGTTGACGAAGAAGAAAAACAAACTTTTATACAGCAATTTTTAAAAATCCGTAAAAACAAAGAAACATTAGAATCAGCTGTCGCCCAATTTGATTCTAATGCATTTTACGGGACAATGCTTCTTCGAAACAAAAAAGTTGACGCTGTAATAGGCGGACTTAATTATCCAACTGCAGAAATTCTTCGAGCTGCATTCAAAATTATCGGACCAAAACCAGATATTAAAACAATTTCTTCCGTAATGATAATGCATCGAGGTGATGAAAAATACTTGTTTAGTGATATTTCGGTAAATATTTTACCAAACGAAACTCAATTAGCTGATATTGCTAAAAACGCACTTGACTTTGCAATTCAACTTGGATTTGACCCTAAACCAGCTTTTTTATCATTTTCAACAAAAGGATCAGCCAAATCACCTCAATCTGATGCTGTATCTAGAGCTGTAAAAATGTTCAATGCGACCTCACCAATTGAAGCTTATGGTGAAATTCAACTAGATGCAGCTCTTGACTATAAAGTACGTCGCCAAAAATACGGTGAAAATGTTGCTACAAATGCGAATGTTTTAATTTTTCCAAATCTTGATGCCGGAAATATTGGCTACAAAATCGCTCAAAGACTTGGTGGCTTTGGGGCAATAGGACCAATAATCACCGGAATTGCCGCTCCTATTAATGACTTATCACGTGGAGCAACGGTTGAAGATGTTTTTTACACCGCACTAATTAGCGCACTTCAAGTTGAAAAGGATAAATAATGAAGAGTAAAATTTTAGTTATAAACGCTGGTTCATCTTCAATTAAATGACAAATTTTTGAAAAAGATACATTAGATTTGCTCGGAGTTGGTCTAATCGAAAGAATTGGACTTCAAGAAGGCAAAATCAAAATGACATTTGACGAGAAAAGCTACAACTTGAGCAAAGATTTTCCAACTCATTCTGATGCCTTAGAGAGCCAAATTCAACTCTGAAAAGACAATAATTTAGTCCAAAACCTAGAAGAATTTGAGCTTGTCGGATTTCGAATTGTTCACGGGGGCGCAAGTTTTAATGCTCCAGCTCGCCTTGATGATTCAGCAATAGCAAAAATTGAAGAAGCAGCAAAATTTGCACCTTTGCACAACCCAGGGGCGCTTGCAACTATTAGCGCTATTAAAAAATTACTTCCTTGAGCAAAATTATCAGCAAGTTTTGAAACCGCTTTTCACGCAAGTATCCCTAAAGTTAATTACACATATCCAATTAATACCCAAATAGCAAATAAGTACGGAATAAGAAAATACGGATTTCACGGCATTTCTCACAAATATATAACAACACAAGTTGAAAAAATCTATAATTCTGATTCAGTTAATTTTGTAAACATGCACATTGGGAATGGGATTTCATTGTGTGCTGTTAAAGATTCGGCTTCAGTTGATACTTCAATGGGAATGACACCACTTGCAGGTGTTGCCATGGGAACCCGAAGCGGTGATGTAGACCCCTCAATTTTAACCTACCTAGGCACAACAGCTCATTTTTCCTTCACTGATTTAGACACACTTTTAAACAAACAATCAGGACTTTTAGGACTTTCAAACGTTTCTTCTGACCTTCGGGATGTGATTTCTGCCGCTGACAATGGTAATCAAGATGCAAGTTTTGCCCTTGAAGTTTATGTGCAAAAAATTGTCGACTATCTAATTAATTACATTAACAAGGTTGGTAAAAACATTAAAGCTTTAGTTTTTACCGGTGGAGTAGGCGAAAATTCAGCATTAATTCGCGCTTCGGTAATTGCGAAAATTCAATTACCGAAGTTGAATTTAGTTCTTGATCAAGAACTAAATTCAAGACCAATTCCAGAATTTGGTGCTATTGAAAAAATTTCAGCACCAGAATCAGATCTTGACATTTTCGTAATCAAAACAAACGAAGAACTGTTAATAGCAAAAAACGCGCTCAAAGTTTGAAACTAACCTTTATTAAATTTTGAAAGAACCCATAATAAAACCAAAGTATTGACATTATACAATATTTTTGTTTTGATCCAAGCATTTTTTTAAAAATTTTGTGCGGATTAATTTTGGCGAGTTTCCCAGCTTGATGAGATAATCTTAAAAAAGTGTCCTGGTTTAGTTTTGGGCACTTTTTTAACTTTTTTGGCAAACTCAGAAAAAATAACTATCAAGGCAAAAACACTAAATTTTAAATCTAACGCTCACGAATGCAAAATCTACTTATTAATAAAATAAGCAAAACTAAAAAAGCTAAAATTTTACCTTAAAAAGCAAAATTATGAAATTTTTAAACTACCTTTTTTAGTTTAAAACACTGCAAAAAATCAATTAATGGATAAAATAACAAAACCATAAAAAAATACAACTACTGTTAAACTCAATTTAAATAGAAAACTCATTTTTATTTAAATTGAGCCTAAAAAAATATGTGAAGTTTTGAAAGAGCCAAAAGAAAAAGCCTTAAATTTGTAGATTTCTAAACGGTCAAATTTATGGCACTCCATCATATTTAAAAATATAATGGATAATTCGCATTTTCTGATTTTATCATGCAAAAAACATAATCAATTCCCCCTTAATTCAATACAAAATTCATTAATTATTCTTAGTGACTTTATTATAACTATAACATAATTTTTTCTTGAACCAAGCATTTTTTTTAAAATTTTTTTGCTTAGTGATTTTTGCCTAAAATCTTTGATTACTAAAAATATTTTTTTATTTACTTTTTTATTTTGATCTTAAAGTATTTTGGTATAATAAGGTCATACTTATCGAGATATTCTATTAAAATGTTTAATTACTAAAAATATTTTAATATTTTCTTTTGATCTTAAAGTATTTTGGTATAATTAAGACATACTATTGAAATATCTAGTAAAGTCTAAAATTTATTTTACCTATCTATTTTTTATTTAAAGAAACAAAGTTGAAATAATTTCAAGCTTTGTTTCTTGTCATAAATAGACAAAAAAATGGTAAAATTAAAACAAAATCTGTATTATATAAAAAGAGGAGTAATTATGGCTGAAAATCTAACAAAAAAAGAGAAAAAATTAATGAAAGCAACTAAAAAACGTGCAATCATACTTTCATTGCTTGCCTTTGGTGGTCTTAGTATTGGTTCACTCAGTTTTCTTCCTTTCCTTTTAAAGTCTTGAAATACACTTCAATATAATATTGTTGATTTTAAACATATTAATCGTGATAATATTGGTTATGAACTTGAATTTGCCCTAAGTGATTTAGATTCATATAAACTAAATTATCAAGATTTAAATGTTGACTTTACAGCTGATGAGCAAGGAAAAGACGTAATTGTTTCACACAAAGCCATTTATGATGAATTTAGTCGAACTTGGAGGCTATCTTCAAATTATAACGGTCTTAGTTTTGGAAAAAGATACTATCTAAAAGTTTATCTTGATGATAAAAAGCAAAAAAGATTTTCTGCCAAAAAAGTAATTGCCTTTGGTCAAAATGTTACCAATTTTGTCGATACTCCGCCAGCAGTTTCAACAATTAATTTTCAAACCAAAACTCCTTCTAGTGCCTCAGTTTCACTAAAATTTGCCGACGAGGCTGCTAATCTTGAGGGTAAAAAAGTTGCCCTAGAGTATTATTATGTCCTAAAAAATCAATCAG
>VZDP01000014.1 GCA_009756935.1 Mesomycoplasma ovipneumoniae
TATGTTTTTTTAGGCTCGATGTAAATAAAAGCGAGTTTTCTATTCACATTGAGTTTAAATAGTAGTTGTATTTTTTTATGATTTTTGTTATTTTACCATAAATTGATTTTTCAGTGTTTTAAAATAGGTAATTAACTTTTGTCAAAAATCTTTAAAAAGTGCCCAAAACCGGACACTTGCTAAGATTATCTCGTCAAACTGGGAAACTTAGTAACTACGGATTTATTTTTCGGTGGTTGAAGATGTAGCACAGATTTATAAGGAGAATAATTAGTATGAAGCCTTTTATAAAATGACCGGGTGGTAAAACCGAAGAACTGAAAATAATTTTAGAGAATCTTGCAAAAAATATCAATAGATTTTATGAACCATTTGTCGGTGGTGGAGCAGTTTATTTTGCAGTTGATAATATAAAACAATATTATATAAATGATAAGTCTAATGAGTTAATAAATTTATATAAATCAATTCAATCAAAAAACAATATATTTTTTTACGCAATAAAAGAGATAGATAGATGTTGGAAAATTTTAGAAAAAATCAGTGAAGATTATATATATAAATTATCAGATTTATATAATGAATATAAACTTAATAGAATTTCAGATGCGCAGCTTAAGATAAATATAGAAAGATTTATTATAAATAATGCTGAAAAATTTAATGGTATATTAAATGATGAATTTATTATCGATGAAAAAAGGATATTATTAGAGTTAGAAAATAACCTTTTTAAAAAATTAAAGAGAATGAAAAAAATAGAAAAGGACAAAGGCGAACTTTCAATAGATGATATTAAATTGAACATAGAAACGGGATTTAAAAGTGGAATATATACTTATTTTAGATTTTTGTACAATAATTTTGATAAGTTAAAGTTGAACGAACATTTTATTAGTTCAATTTATTATTTTATTAGAGAATATTGTTACTCATCTATGTTCAGATACAATAGGAATGGTGGTTTCAATGTTCCATATGGTGGGAGTAGTTATAACAACAAATATTTAACAAATAAAATTGAATATATAGAGAGTTTTGAAATGCAAAATAAGTTAGGCAAAACTGAAATTTATTCCCTAGATTTTGCAGATTTTTTTGATAAAATGGAATTAGATGAGAATGATTTTATATTTTTAGACCCACCGTATGATTCTTCGTTTTCAACTTATGCTAATAATGAATTTTCAAATGAGGATCATATAAGATTAGCTAATTTTTGTAAAAATACTAGAGCTAAGTTTATGTTAGTTATAAAAAATACAGATTTCATTTTTAATCTATATAAAGAATTTAATATCAAAACTTTTGATAAAAAATATGTTGTAAGTTTTCAGAATAGAAACGATAAGAGAGCAGAACATTTGTTAATAACAAATTACGATATTTACAATAAAGGGAATAAACAATGGATAAATTAAAACAAAAATCTATAGAAGCTATAGTCGAAAGTTCTATCTCAAGTTTTTCTATTGGATTAGAAGAAAAATATACAAAAGAACTAGATGACCCAGATGGAGTTATTAATAGGAAAAAAAACAATCCTTTTATAGCTGAATTAGGGGAAGAATTTATGTTTTATAGTGCTTTTGTTAGAAGTTTTGACAGCTCATTTGGAAAAATATTAGAAAATATCGGAAATAACATTGCTAAATTATCTTATGATGTAAGAAAAAATGTGAAATCATATTTATTACCGCAGCAATCTCAACATGTTGACTATATGATATCAGGTTATGAAAAACATACTAAACCTAAAGTTACTGATTACAATTCTTTTAACTGTATGATTCCACAGGATACAAGAAGTTTTGAAAAAGACCATGTAACAGATCATTATTTTTATAAAAAGGATACAAAAGAACATTTTTTAATTGAATTAAAAGCAGGAGGAGATTTGGATAATAAAAAAGCTAAAACAGAAAAAATAGCTTTACTTCAAGAGTATTTCATTCTTAAAAATTCATTTGAAGAAAATAGCCAAGATACAATAAAAATATTTTTAGCTACTGCATATAATTCATTTGGTGAAGGAAATATTTGGAAACAAGATAGAGTGAAGCAGTTTTTTGCAGAAGATGAATTACTCATTGGTAGGGATTATTGGAATTTTGTTTGTGATGATAAGGATGGATTTGATATTGTATTTAAACAATATCAAAAAAGCTGTGAACATATAAAATTATCACTTGAAAGGATAAAAAAATTGTATTTTAATGATAAAAAATAAGCACATAAAAAAGACGATTAGATGAAAATCTAGTCGTCTTTTTAATACAAGAAAGGAGCAAATATACAAACAGAAAACAAGAAAAAAATAAAATTAAGTATAGAAGAACAGCTAAAACAGGGAAAAATAAAACAATAAAGAAAAGTGGAATTAAACTATCAGAACTAAAAGAAATGGAGAAAAAAGAAAATTCTGAGTTTCCCAGTTTGACGAAATAATTTTAAAAAAGTCTCCGTTTTTAGGCACCTTTTTAACTTTTTTGCCAAAAGTTAATTACAATTTTTTTACTGTTTTATTAAAATATCAAAGTAAAAATCATACCTATTTAAAATATTTAGATCACAAAATTATGAACACATCCGAAGAAAAATTAACAAAAGCACTGCACTCAAAATCTTCACAAAAAACTAGTTGCCTGATTTTTTCTATTAATTTTTTTTAGTTTTTATAACAACTTTTATTGAATCACAACTATTTTTTGATATAATTAATTAATAATAAAAAGATGATTTAGAAATTTCTTAGCTGATATAAGTTACATAGAAAATAAAATTGAATTAATACATAATAAGGTTTGGTTTTTGTGGTTAAAAAATTTAAAAAGTTAAAAAAGTTTACCTTATATTTGTTTGGTTTTGCTTCAATTCCATTAATATACAGTTCGCTCTTTATAAATTGAAATAATAATAAGCAATATTGATATTCTACAAATTTTAGTAGTAAAATTGTTGTAAGAGAGCCTTTTATTAAAAAGTTAAATAAATCGTCAAAAGTTGAAAATCTAGATAATAATTTTGAATTGAAATTATTATTAAACCCTGACTTTTTAGATACCGAACCTAAAAAAATAACTTCTTTTAATATTAATTTTTTAGAAAAAATTAAGAAGTCAGACTTAAGATATAAAGAAGCAAAATACAGCGAAATGTTACCAATTGTCTGGTTTTATTTTGACACTGAAAATGATCGAGAATTTTTTGTTAAAAATTCCTTAAAAAATTCTACTATCAGTCGATTTATTGTTTATAAAAATGAAGAAAAAGACAAACAAACAGGACATGTTGAAACGTTAGATGACAATAATCCGTTAAATAATAATGATAATTATCATTCACTTTTTAGGGAGTCGTTAAATAAAAATATTTCAATAGTAAATTTTCAAAAACAAGCAGCAAAAGACAGTGAAAATCAAGATAAAGCCACCTCAAAGGTTGGTGCTATAGAATTTTTAGACAAATTTGACCAAAATTTTAATATATATTTTAATGAAAATCAATTAAATATAAACGATCTAGTCTCAAATAGACCCAAGCAAGCCGAAAAACCATATCATTCAACGCTAGTCTCATTAATTTTAGGTGGCAAAGCAGGTGTTGATAAAAAGTCGGATTTGTATTTATCAATATTTAAAACAGATGCTGAATGGCACAAAGCAATCGAATGAATGGCTACTAAAGATGTAAGGGTAATAAATCACAGTTATGGAAATAAACTTGTAGACTTTAAAGACTACAACGAAAATGCATATTTACTTGATTTTTTAGCAAGAAAATATGGCGTAATTAATGTCTTTGCTGCAGGCAATGGCGCTGATAAAATTGACGAAGATGAATTTGGCAGAAATAAAGCTGATGATAATCCATGAATTGATGATAGAAGTTTGTCACTAAATTCAATAGTGGTTGGTGCGCTCGATGATAATTCTAGTAATTCTAATATAGCAAAAAATGAAATAGCCCCTTATTCTAATTTTAAAACTGGTGATCAGTACTTGCAATTTGCTAAACCCTTAGTAGTAGCTCCAGGTCAGATTTATAACGTTCTTGATGATAAAAATCAATCTGGCCAAAGAAAAAAATATGTAAGTGGAACTAGTTATGCAGCCCCTATTGTAACCGGACTAATATCAACACTTTTAAGAGGAAAACCACTTTGAGTTCGTGATGATTTTAGAGTTCCGGCAATAAAATCTATTCTTTCTGTTTCTGCAATAAGTCCAAATCATATCGATTTGGATAAAAAAGATAGTGGTTATTATGAAAAGTATGGGGCTGGAACCCCTGATTTTGAAAAAATGAAAGAAGCAGTAGATAATATTAGTTTTATTTTCGGCAATAAAGGAAATGAGGGCGAAGTTATTTTTACTGGCAATAGGTTCTGAGTTAATTCAAATGAGCGAGTTAAAGCCTCTTTGTCTTGAAACTTTAACGCTGGAATGCTAAAAAATAACGAAAAAGGCCAAAATATATCTGGCTGATGGTGATTTTTACCGTCAATTACCAGAAATGTTAGCCACGATTGATTACCGTTAGAGGCAACAAAAAAACGACAAGGTGGTGCTTTTGTTTCAGATTATGATCTTTACTTACAAAAATTAAATTCAAATGGCGATTGAGTTGATGTTGCAAGATCTAATAGCATCCTGAGCAACGATGAATTAATAGATTTTAAGTCAAACGAATCTGCCTATTATCGTATTTATGTTAAAAATTATAGATCTTCCGTTTTTGAAAATTCAGAGGATGACAGAATAGTTGCTTCTTATTTGGTGCATAATGAAAATTAAACAATTTTTTAGTAAATTTATAGTTATAAGTTCCTTAACTTTGCCATTTTTTTTGAGTTCATGTGGTCAGTTTTTTAATTTCACCTCTACTAAACCAAGGCCAAGCCTAGATGAAGATAATCATAAATATAGTGGAGATTATTTTTTAAATCTATTAGATAAACATTATGAAGAGAACAATGTAAAAAGGGCGACATTTTCGCCATTAAATTATTTTTATTCCTTGCAAAAAGATAAAAAAGATAGCAATGTAGTCCAAAATAGAAGTCGAAATTATTTTCTTGGTAATAAAAATTCAATTGATATTTATACTCTTGAAGAATTTCAAAAAAATATAGTTGAAAAATCCAAAGAAATTACAAAAGACGCCAATATAGATAGTTTTGTTAGCGCTGATTCAATAAAAAAAGAATTTGAAGAAAAATTTCTAAATGGTATAACAATAGAAGAAACGCTTAACAACAATAATATTTTAATTATGGAGCATTTTGGCGAAAAAAGTCTATTATCGTCTAGACATTATTATTTTGACGATAAAGTCGATGCTTATATAAATATGACTCCTTTTCGAGCAGATGATATTCATTATAATCGGTATACGAATTTGGGGATTGTGCCAGTGTTTAATCCATATTTTACCGTTGTTTTGTATCCTAAAGACAAAAAAATTTATTTTCACTATGATTTTAAGAAAGCTGACGAAGAAACTTTAGTAACTAAAACTAGAAAAATTTATCATGATCTTGAAAAAAGGTATTTACTTCCGAATTATTTAAAAAATAAAGCATTTTATGATATTTTCGATGAAATTAAGTCTATCCAAAAGAAAAATAAAATTCAATTTTTTAAATTAAAGCAACCGTACGATAAAGTTGCTGAAAAACTCGACCCTTGAGCCAATAATTTTTTTGAAAACAAACATGCGATAATTAAAAATTTAGAAGAATTTAAAGATAAAATAATCAATCGTATTTCAAAATTGGACTCAAGTTTAAAAATAGATGAAAATGAGTTTATAAACGATTTTGAAACAAAAGTATTTAAAGGGGAAAAGCTTGAGAATATCTTTAAAAATTCAAATATTTTTATATATGAAACATGAGAAAAATTTGTCTATGGTTCTCCGCAATCTTATTATTTAAATTCTGATAATAAAAATTCTGATAATAAATCAGCAACAGTAGAATTTGAGAACATAATCATTACAAAGGAAGAAAATAACAATATTTTTTTAGAACCTATTAGCCATTCAGATTATAGTTTTAATGCTTTTTCGGGTTTTTACCCCTTATCAAAATTTAATAAAGTTGCTTTTCAAATTTTGGTAGTTCCAAAAGAAAAAAATATTGTTTTTAATAAAAACATTAATCACCTTAAAACACTCGAATCAGTAATAAAAAATTATTTACCACAATGAAAAATGGAAAAAACGGGTTAGTACATATATATTTTTCATAGATTTATTAAACTTTTTTGCCAATTTCTTATTAAATTGTTTAATATAATACATGCAAAATTGATTCATTGTGTCAATTTTGCATTTTTCTTTTTCTTTTTCTTGAGTTTCCCAGTTTGATAATATAATCTTAAAGAAGTGCCTGGTTTTAGGCACTTTTTTCATTTTTTTTGCAAAAGTTAATTACAATTTTTTTACTGTTTTATTAAGATGTCAAAGAAAAAATCATACCTATTTTAAATATTTGGACCGCTAGAAAACTCATAAAAATCCTTTTAAAAAGCACTTAAAATGACTAAACAACAGAAACAAACTACCAATAAGTTGGCAAAATTTAAATCCTTTTGAACTTCTTTTTGTACAAAATGCTAATTTTTACTTGAAAAAAAATTATTAATGGTTTAAAATTTTTAATATATATTTGAACTTTCTATAAAAAATCACATTTTAAAAAAGAAAGTTGGCATATTAATCTATACTAGCCACTTTTTTAAAATTTCCCATTTTAAAATATCACTAAAGAGGTGTTTCTTAAATTCAAAAAAATATAGAGAAAATTATTAATTTGACTGTTTTTGGTAAAAAATAATTAAATTAATAATAAAAGGACAATTAAAACTACATAAACTAACAAATTCAAAATTTGTATTATCTTTTTTATTTTTAAAAATAAAAAATTTGTATAATTATTATATCCTATATGAAAAGTAATAAGGAGGAAATATGCAAATTTATGTTCCAAGAAGAAGAAAATTAATAATTTTAGCCTCATCCGCTATGGTTTTAGTTGGAGGTTCTTTTGCCAGTTCCTTAGTTAATAATTTTATTAGCTCCAGTAATGAAATTCACTATAGTTCTTCATCTCCTTCAATTGTAATCAAAAATAATCCAAATGATTTAACTTTTGTCTCACCGGTGGTTAATTCTGATTTTAAACCACAGGAAAATAACGGCCCTAAAGTGGATTTAGTTAAACCAAAAGAAGAAACACCCAAACCAATAATTAAACAAGAAATTCCTAAAGAAACAAAAATAAAAGATCCGGTAGTTATAACCAAAAAAGAAACTCCGATTCAGAAAATTTCGACTCCACGTCGCTCTCTCTCTCTCTCTCCTAGGAAACCTGCAGAAGTTTCAACCCCAAATACTCAAACTAGATCACCAGTAATCGTTCAAAATTCATCGCCAGTTCCAACAACTCGCCAAAATCCGGTTCCTGGTGTTTCTCAGTCAAGAATTCAGTATGCCCTTGAAAGATATAAAAAAGGTCTTGCCGCCGAAATAAAAACTATTGAATCTCGAGTTGCAAATCTGCAAGCCGAAGTCAATGAAATTGAGCGTTCTTATAAAGAAGATTTTGATAAAGATCACATTCGCGGTAAAATTCCTAAAACTGCAGCAGGATGGGACCTCTGAAAAGAAGCTTATCAAAGACAAATCGATCTTCCTAGATATAATTTAAATCGCGAAAAACAATATTTAGAATATTTAAAAAATCTTCCAGAAAAAACTTCTCTTACTTTGCAAGAGCTAAAATCACTTAGACAGGGCTTGGTTCCTTCGCTTGATTCGATTAATGTCTGAGAATATGAAGATGAAAGTAAAAATCCAACTTTAAATACACTAAAAAAACATAACCAAAGTCGTACTTTTAATACTCCAAGTTGGTATTCTTTAAGTCCGTGAAATATTTCTAATGGCGAATTTCCTGGCTGGACAAAATCAGATGTAAGTTCCCAGTTTTCTTCAGAAATTAGCGGTTTTGATAACTCAATTAAGGTTTATGAATACAGTCCTAATTCAGATAATGAAGACAAAAGTCGCCAGCCTTTAAAATTAATTCAACTTGATGCTAATGATAATAATGCTTTTGAGAAATTTCAAGAAATTATGGCAAAAATTTCGCAAAAGGACAGCAAAGTTCAAGCTATAAGAATAAAAAATATTGGCGAAGCTAACTCTTTACAAAATGCCTCAAGTATTCTCGGTGCCATTCCTAGCCAAATTAATACAGTTTCAGTATTTTTAAATAATATAAATGCCACCAAGTCCTTACGCGGTCTTGAAAATAAAAAATTAAAAGAACTGTCAATTTATACAGAAATTAATTCAGTTAGTGACGAATGAAGTATTAATCCTAATGGTCTAAAAAATGTTGATTTTATTAGTTTTGACTATAACAATCAAGCAACTTTTGATCGATCTCAAGGAAAAATTGGTGGTTCAATAGTTTTTTCAGGTCTAAGATGAGAAAAAGGAGACACTGTCGATAAAATTAACGAGGGTCTCTCGATAGTTTTTGATTCAAAAATTAATCAACGAGTTTTCCAAGGAAATTTTGGTGGAAAAGGTGGCTGACCAACCACACTTGACTTTTCAGAAACAGAAGTAAATACTTTTAAAGGTATAAAATTTGCTGACTTTGACAAAACTTTTAACGAAAAAGTTAAAAAATGAGAAGATGACCCGTTTGCAGAAGAAAATTACACCGGCTTTAGAAAACTAAAGTTCACCAAATTAATAATTAAAGGTTCAAATTCTAATGGATCAAACAGCCTAAACTTTAAATTTTCTGATCTTGACGGTGCCCAATTTACTGAAAGATTTTCAGAATCTGTCCCTGGAAGCAGTCCAAGAGTTGATGTAAAAATTGACGGAAGACAAATTAATTCTTATCCTGTTTATATTTCTGGATCACCAACAGGCGACTCAATTGAACAACTACGCAAATTCATTAGCGTTGCAAATGGATCAGGAAATAATATAAGCCAAATTTTTGTAGAAACTGAAGAAGCAAAAAGACAAATTGGCTCAACAATTGGAACAGCTCAAGTTCTTGTTGGCAGTCAAAACAGCTCAAGTTCTTCTGGGCTTGTCTAATTTAATTTTTTTGGTGGTGAAATATGAAAAAAAGTAATTTTTTAGTAAAAAACAAAGCACTTTTCTTACTTTTTGGACTTGGGTTAAGCAGTTTTGTTTTTTATTCATGTACAACTAACAACAAAATTAAAGTTGAGCAGCCAAAAAAAGATCCAAAACCAGGGGGCAGCGGTCAATCAAGCACTGAAACTCAGCAGCCTAAATTTGATCAAAACACCCAAAAAAGTTTTGAAGACAAAATAAATACTGCTTATTCAACTTTTGAAGCTAGTTCTTCACAGACTTCTTACCAAAATTTGACCAAAACTCTTGATGAAGTTAAGTCTTCATTGTCTCAATTATTCAAAAATGAAGACTTAGAAAAAAAGCAAATTGACTGAGATAGTGCCAAAAAAACTTTGGATTTTCAGCTTGAAAAAACTGGCTACCAAACTGATAATTTAACTAAATTAATAATTGGATCTTTTTTAGATATTCTAAAACCAGTTGAAAAAACAAGAGAACTGCCACAGCAAAACCAACCCGAAATCCCCGAAGATCGAGTTAATAAATATTATGAACAACTAAATGCTGTTGCCCCAAAAGGTCAAAATTGAGCAATTGTAAAAGATGGAAAACGAACTGTTGAAGATCAATATCAATATGATTTTCCTGATAATGAATGGAAATATTACCTTGAAAAATACGGTGGTGGCGGAGCTAAAGTTCTTGGACTCGATGACCCTGATGGGCTTAGTGATTATCCGCTTGGAAAAACTAAAAAAGTCTCTTCAAATTTAAAAGCATCTTTAGATCAAAAAGCTAAAAATGCAAATCAACCTTTATATGATAATGCTTCGCAGCGAACTTTTGTCTTGCCAAAATATGACAGTTCTGGAAACATAACAGGAATTGATATTCCCGAACATCATAAAGGTGATACATCCCCGGCGATTCACCTTGATCCTCAGACCGGACAAGTTTTAAGAGGTGGACCTGGAAGAGTTGGTTTGCCACGGATTTTGCCAAACCAAGAATATAAAAAATTGACAAAAAGTGCAATTTCTGTTGCTTTCAGAAACGGTCAATTTTTAAGAACTCACAACGGAAAAGAGGGCGAGCCTGATTATTTACCCCCTAATGAAATAGTTCATTTTAATAATTTGCACAGAGGGACGCTAAATATTATTGACTATAAAAAAGAAGATAACAATAAATATCCCTTAACTTGGTATTTTATTACAAATGCGCACGTTTTAAATCGACTTCAAGTTGCAAATGATTATCATGAAGGTAAAATTTATGGCCGTGATAATGATGCTTATAATACTCATAACCGTCAATATAACACATGAAGTCTGGTTTTTACAAAAATTAAAAATTCAGTTAGCCTAAATAATATAATGCCAACAACTGGCGAACCGCGCAGCGAGAGTTATTATGACACAGTCAATCTTACCGTGCGAACAAAAAATTCAAACATTCATAATGCCGGAAAAAAACTTGAAAGTTCAAAAAATTTTGCTGTAATTGATGATCAACTTAACAATAACCAAGAAATTCCAGAAAATGCTGAACTAAATGTTAGAACAATTGTCTTTGGCTCAAATGTTTTTGACAAAAAACTAGGCGACTTTACAAATCAAGAAAAATACAAAAATATGCAAGAATTACTTGATTTTGCAATTATGGAAGTCACTTTTGACAACGAAGAGCAAGCAAAAACAATCACAAAAGACTGGTATGATGACCATAAAGACCAAAAAACTAACGACAAATCAACAGCAATTACGTCTGATGCTGACTTTTTAAAAGATGAACAATATGAAAAACTGCCAGCAAATCAGTTTTATGGTCTAGGTTTTCCACTTACAGAAGCTGAAACAAATCAGACTTTAAATGAATTTAAAAATAAAAATGCCTGAGAATCAAGAAAACATAGCGTTAGTCCTTATGTAAATAAAGATAATGGCCTTTATTTTGATCAAAATCCTTCTAACCCACAACGGCAAAATGGTGGCGATCTTTCTTGATCAAGATCTTATCGCTCATTTATGAACAAGCCTGGGTTAACTGATATTTTTATTGCAGCACCTTATGTAAGTAACGGTTTTCTTAGAATTACTAAATTTGATCCAGCAAAAAAAGAATTTACTTCTACCCCTTATTTATTTTGAGGTTTAGGTACTTTACTTGATAATTTTACCGGTGGAGGAGGAATGTCAGGAACTGGAATATACAAAGATAATAAATTATATTCATTAATTTATGCAACTGATACACGAGCTTCAACTGCCATTAGTCTAAATTTAAGATCATATGGTTATGACTATAAAGGTTATTATGGGACTTATAATTTGCCAAAATATGACCTAATTTATGGTTCAAAACACCAACAAAAATCATATTTTCAAGCAATGCAGCAACTTTATAAAGATAAAGGAATTAAAACTTATCTCTTCCCAAATGGCTTTGAAGACTCACAAAAAGTTGATGTTTTTGGCGACTGAAATAGTTAAAAATAATATAAAAATCATTTATTGACAGTTTTAATTGTGGAACCCGAGTTTCCCAGTTTGATAAAATAATCTTAAAAAAGTGTCCGGTTTTTGGGTACTTCTTTAACTTTTTTGGAAAAAGTTAATTGCATATTTTAAAACACTAGAAAAATCATAAAAAATACAACTATTATTTAAACTCAATGCAAATAGAAAACTCGTTTTTATTTAAATTGAGCCTAAAAAAAATATGAAGTTTTGAAAGAACAATAATCAAAAGCCTTAACTTTTGCCAAAAAGTTAAAAAAGTGTCCCAAACACTTTTTTTAAGATTATCTCGATAAACTGGGAAACTAGGGAAGAGCAAAAAATTATAGTTTAGTTGAAATAATTTTGAAAGTTTATGTAAAATAAAATTCCCCTTTTTTGAGATTTAATTCAAAAAAGGGGAATTAGTTATTACTATTCTTCTTTTTTATAAAAGGGAATAATGTGAATGTGTGTATGAAAAATTGTTTGTTTTGCATCTTTTTCGTTATTAACTTGAAGTCTAAAACCAGTTGCGCCAAGTTGTTTAACTTGCTCTAATGCTAATTTTCTTGCAATTTTTATTAAATAAGTAAGATCTTCATCGGAAATGTGAAATAAATTTCGTGAATATTTTTTAGGCACAACTAAAAAATGACCAGGTGAAACCGGAAACTTGTCAAAAAAAGCGATAACTTGATCATCTTCAAAAATAATTTTTGCTGGTGATTTTTTTGCAATAATATCTAAAAATAATGTTGTATTTTCCATTTTTCCCCTAAAATTTTCTAACAATTAACTAATTTTTACAATTGGATCCTTAGATTCGATTTTATATCCAATTGATTCAAAAAAGTTTTTAGCATCACGGAAAATTCCGCCTTGATCAGCAAGATATAATGAATAAGCTAGTTTTGTTTTTTGTTCTTGGGTATTTCAAGGTGTATTTTCAAGCGAAAAGTAAACTTGTTTTGTGTTATTTTCTTCAACTATTTTATCATATAGAGGAGCTAATTTGTTATAATATTTGACCGATATTTTTGACAAA